>NZ_JAKRDR010000007.1:0-107895 GCF_022345765.1 Corynebacterium nasorum
CGTTTGAGGAGTTGACTTCTACTGCGGTCGATGAGTTCGGTGAGGAGACTCCGGATGCTTCTTCGGATAATCCGAATGAGATTGCTGAGCACAAGGACATCGATGATGAGGATCAGACTGTAACTTCTAAGCAGACTCCGAAGATCAGCACGAATGCTGATTTTGAGGATGGTTCTCATGAGGTTGTTGCTGGTGCCAAGATTGTTGATGAGGTTTCCTACGAGGGTCTGGTTCCGGGCAAGGAATACACTCTGAAGGCTGAGCTCATTTCCAAGGCCGATGGCGAGACTGTCCTGGGCAAGGGTGAAGCTACCTTCACTCCGGAGAAGTCCGAAGGCAAGGAGCCTGTCACCATCACCGTCAACGATGATGTGACTGAGCCGGTTGAGGCTGCGGTTGCGTTTGAGGAGTTGACTTCTACTGCGGTCGATGAGTTCGGTGAGGAGACTCCGGATGCTTCTTCGGATAATCCGAATGAGATTGCTGAGCACAAGGACATCGATGATGAGGATCAGACTGTGACCTCCGAGGATGAGCCGGAGACCTCTGCTCCGGAGACCACCACCTCGAAGGAAGAAGTTCCGGGTACGCCTGGTGACGGCGACGAGACTTGTGAGTCTGAGGAGCCGGGTAACTCTGAGAGCGAGAAGCCTTCCGAGTCTGAGGAACCGTCTTCCTCTGAGTCCAGCGAGCCGTCTGAGTCTGAGTCTGTAGAGACCACGTCCTCTGAGGCTTCCGAGACCTCTGAGTCTGACGAGCCTTCGGATTGCGGTTCGACTACTCCGGAGAAGCCGGGCGAGCCTTCTGAGTCGACCGAGCCTAACGAACCGGGCACCCCTGGTGACAACGACGAGAAGGACACCCCGAAGGTTTCCACTAATGCGGACTTCGAGGGTGACCTGCGTGAGGTTGTTGCTGGTGCCAAGGTTGTGGACCAGGTTTCCTACGAGGGTCTGGTTCCGGGTAAGCAGTACACTCTGGATGCCCAGCTGATTTCCAAGGAAGACGGTAAGACTGTTCTGGGTGAGACCAAGGGTCACAAGTTCACTCCGGATGAGGCTAATGGCACTGAGGCTGTCACCATCGTTGTCGATGAGAAGGTAACTGAGCCGGTTGAGGCTGCGGTTGCTTTCGAGACGCTGACTTCCACTCAGGTGGATAAGCACGGTGAGGATAAGCCTGCCGATGAGGACAACCCGAATCCGGTTGGTGAGCACAAGGACATCAACGATGATGACCAGACTGTGACCTCCGAGGGCTCTGAGAAGACCCCGAAGATCACCACTAACGCTGACTTCGAGAAGGGTTCCCACGCAGTTATTGCTGGTGCCAAGATTGTTGATGAGGTGACCTACGAGGGTCTGGTTCCGGGTAAGGAATACACCCTGAAGGCTGAGCTCATTAACAAGAAAAATGGCAAGTCTGTTCTGGGTACCGGTGAGAAGACCTTCACTCCGGAGAAGTCCCACGGCATGGTCCCTGTGACCATTACCGTGAACGATGATGTGAAGGAGCCTGTCCAGGCTGCGGTTGCCTTCGAGGAGCTCACCTCCATCGAGGTCAACGACAAGGGTGAGGAGACTCCGGGTACTACTCCGGAGAAGCCGAACCACATCGCTGAGCATAAGGACATCGACGATGATGACCAGACCGTGATTTCCCACGAGGTTGAGGATCAGGACAATCCTGACGATGACACCTCCAACGGTGGATCCTCTAACGGTTCCTCCAAGGACAATAAGTGGTGGCTCATCCTGATTCCGGGCATCGGCTTGGGCAAGATCATCAAGGATCACTTCGACCACAAGGATCATGGCAACCACAACGGTGGCCACGGTGACAACACCAGCAGCCACAATGGCGGCCACGGTGACAACACCGGCAACCACAATGGTGGCAATGGTCACGAGGTCAAGGGTCAGGACGCTCCTAAGGGCGGCAACTCTGACAATGGAAACGGCCGCGGCGTCGAGGTCCAAGGTCAGGAACCTGAAGAGACTGGTAACGCACTGCCATCCAACGCCGAGCGCGTTGAGATTAAGTCCGTACCGTCCGGCGCAACCGAGCTTGAGCCGGGTATGCAGGATTACATCAAGTAGTCCATAAGCATCGGTGAGGCGGCCTGCGGGTCGCCCCACCGGGGTTGAGACTTAAACACCAAAAATCCCCTCCAGGGTGTGACTGCACACGCTGGAGGGGATTTGCATATAACCTGCACAGGGTAGACAAATCGAGGAAGTAGAGGAAGCTAGCTATGGGAAAGCACAGGGAGCCAGAGCAGCCGGAAGACAATGGAATGTCGCAGTTTCCGGCGAGTGGGGAAGAAGGGGGCGTCGGCAAGCGGGGCATGGGTCGTGGCAAGCTGATCGCTATTATCGCGGCCATCATTGTGGTGGCATTGGTCTTGTTGCAGGTAGTGCTGTACCTGGCGCGCGATGATGAGGATGAGGCCGGCTCGGCGCCGGAGACGGTGGCCAGCGAGAGCGCACAGGACTCTGCACCGAAGTCCGATGCTTTTGTGGATGATTCGGGCCAGCAGGAGCACGAGTATGAGGCCGCGCCTGGTGAATTCAAGGGCTTTGAAGGCATGTCCGTGGGCATCGATGGCGAGTACGCGGCCGTAGACCCCGTACAGGTCACGGACCAGGGCGTGCTGCTTCCGCCGCACGACGTCACCCGCGTGGGCTGGTACTCCGCCTCCGCAGTGCCGGGTGAGCCGGGCAATGTGGGCTCGAGTGTGATTACCGGCCACATTAACTACCAGGGCCAGGGCACCGGCTATGCGGAGAAGTTCACCAAGCTGAAGAAAGACCAGGAATTTACCGTGGTCATCGACGGCCAGGAGCGCACCTTCCGCGTGACCGAAGCACCGTACCGCCTGCCTAAGGGTTCCGGCTTCCCGGACGTGGTCAACGATAAGCAGGGTAAGAACCGCCTGGTTCTTATTACCTGCGGCGGCCAGTTCGTTGGCGGCGCGCTGGGTTATGAGGACAACATCATTACCGTGGCGGAGCCAGTCGGCGAGCCAGAGCAGCCCGCCGAGCAACCGGCGGGGGAGGCGCCGGCTGAAGCCCCAGCCGAGGCCCCGGCTGAGGCCCCTGCGGCCTAGGCGGAAGCCTTTCAGGCGCCCTGTGGAATTGCCCACAGGGCGCCTTTTCTTATCCGTGGCACCTGGCATGTGGGTAGTGGGGCTGGGGCCTAAATATGAAATAATTTAAGGCAGTAACCGCCGCTGCCTGCGGCTTAGAAGGAGCATTTTCATGGATAATCCAGGCGAGATCGCCGGTCATATTGGCACGCCGCTGACCAGCAATGCCACCAAGGTATTGCTGCTGGGCTCAGGCGAGCTGGGCAAGCAGCTGGCCATGTCCTTCCAGAACCTGGGCCTTGAGGTCCACGCGGTGGACTCGTATGCGGGCGCGCCGGCGCACCAGGTGGCGCAGTATAGCTACGTCGCCGATATCAAGGACGCCGGGCGCATCCTGCAGCTAGCGAAGGAGATTCGGCCGCATTTTGTGGTTCCGGAGGTAGAGACCGTAGCGGTAGAAGCGCTGGAAGAGATGGAAGCGCAGAGTGACGCCATCGTGGTCCCCTCGGCTCGCGCCTGCGCCATGACGCAGGATCGCCAGTGCGTGCGCGAGGTGGCCGAGAATATTGGATTGCCGGTCTCCGCGTATCGCTTTGCTAGCTCATTGGAGGAGCTAGAAGAAGCAGTCGGGGAGCTGGGCTTTCCGTGCATCATTAAGCCGGATGTCTCCACCTCCGGCAAGGGCCACATGATTGCCCGAGATGAGGACGATGTGCGTGTGGCCTGGGAGACCGTGCGGCGGGTGTCCTCGGACTCGCAGCGCGTGGTGGCCGAGCGTTTCGTGGACTTTGATCTTGAGGTCACCCTGCTAGCTATCCGCTCCATCGACCCGGCCACGGGCAAACTGGCCACGTGGTTTAGCGAGCCCATCGGACACCGCCACGAGCGCGGCGACCTCGTAGAGGAGTGGCAGCCTACTGGAATGAGCGAGATTGCGCTGGAAAATGCCCGCTCTGTGGCGGCGCGCATCTCCAATGAGCTGGGTGGTCGCGGCGTGTACTGCGTGGAGCTTTTTGTCGCCGGCGATGACGTGTACTTTTCCTCCGTCTCCCCGCGGCCCTCGGATACAGCGATGCTTACCGCCTACACGCAGCGCTTTTCCGAGTTTGACCTGCACGCGCGCGCGATTTTGGGCTACCCCATTGACGCCACCCTGGTCACCCCGGGTGCCAGCGTGGTCATCCACGCGGACGAGGAGCTGAATGAGGTGGCCTATACCGGCGTCGCCGCGGCCCTTAGCTATGCGGAGACGGACGTGAAACTCTTTGGCAAGCCGGGGGCCTACAAGGGCCGCCGCATGGGTTTGGTCTCTTCTACTGCAGAAAATGTGGAAGAAGCGCGCGACCGTGCGGCTCTAGCGGCACACAAGATCGAGGTGACCACCACGCCGGGTCTGCTGGCGCAAGGCGGCGCCCGCGGCATCGATCCAGAAACCGAGAATGTTCCCGATATTGAGGTCGTGGAGTACGAAGGCGGCGTGGAGCTCGATCCGAAGCTCGCCTCCGGCGTGGACGACGCCGACTAGGAGGCGGCCAGCTGTCCAAGCGTCTAGCTGGCGGGGCGCAGCATCGGCTGGTGGGGGACTCCTTCGTCGTCGAATAGCTCGCCTACCGGAGTAAAGCCAAAGCCGGCGTAATAGTCCACGAGGCCGGCCTGCGCCTCTAGGTAGAGCGGCTTGCCTGGGTGCATGCGGTCGCCTAGGTCGACGGCCGCCTGGAGAAGTTCGCGGCCGAGGCCCGTGCCGCGCGCGGCGGGCGCGAGCGCGAAGCGGCCGATTTGTGCGCCGGTGGCGTCGGCAAGCGCGGCGTCAGTAGGCGCAGCCGGAAAGACGCGGGCCGTGCCGAGCAATTCGTGGGAGTCCGTATCCCAGGCCAGCAGGTGCACGGTCTGGGGGTCGGCGTCGGTGGCGTCAATCTCGGCATACGGGCAGCGCTGCTCGTGCACAAAGACATCCACCCGCAGCTTGTAGAGCTGGTGGACGTCCAAGGCTGCCAGTTGACCCAAGGGCGCGGCGGAAATGAAATGCGGCATGGGCTAGGCCTGCGGACCGGCGTGCTTGACCATCTCGTCCCACTCGACGATCTTGATGCGCTCGCGGCCGTGCGGTTCACCGGCGGCGCGCTCCGCGGCATCCAGGCGGTGCCAGCCTTCCCAGGTGGTCACGGCGATATCGCGGGAAGCCAGGAAGTCCAGGATGTCCTGCGGATCGCGCTTGGTGGCAGGCTCCAAGTCACCGGCCTTGTAATCGGCGATGAGCATGGTGGTGGTGTCCTTGGCATCGGACTTGGTATTGCCAATCAGGCCTACTGGGCCGCGCTTAATCCAGCCGGTGGTGTAGAGGCCAGGCAGCTTTTCGCCGTCGACATTGGCCAGCACATGGCCGCCGTCGTTTGGCATGGTGGCCTTGGTCTCGTCGAAGGGCACACCGTCGACGGACTGTGGGTGGTAGCCCACCGCGCGGTAGACGGCCTGGACCGGCCACTCGGTGTACTTGCCGGTACCGGTTACGGTGCCATCGCCGTTGAGCTCAGTGCGCTCGGTCTTGATGGCGGTGACATGACCGTCTTCACCCAATACCTCTACCGGGGATTCGAAGAAGTGAATGTAGAGCTTGTGCGGGGCATCGCCCGGCTCGCGCATAGCGTAGGACTCTAGCGTCTGGCATACCAGGTCGGTGGACTTGGCGGCGCGGCGTGCCTCCTCGGAGGCGGCGTCATATTCGATGTCCTCGGGGTTGACAATGACCTCAATGGTCGGGGACTCGTCTAGCTCCTTGAGCTCCTTCGGCGTGTACTTGGCCTGTGCCGGGCCGCGGCGGCCGAAGACGTGGACCTCCTTGGCGCGGTTTTTCTTCAGCGCTGCGTAGACATTATCCGGGATCTCGGTAACGAGCAGCTCGTCGGCGGTCTTGGCCAAGATACGAGAGACGTCGAGGGAGACATTGCCCACGCCCACGACGGCGACGGATTCTGCGGAGAGATCCCAGTCGCGCTCGAAGTTGGGGTTGCCGTCATAAAAGCCTACGAACTCGCCCGCGCCGTGATTGCCCTTAAGATCCTCACCGGGGATGCCCATGCGCTTATCGGCGGTGGCGCCGGTGGCGAAGATGATGGCGTCGTAATACTCGCGCATCTCCTCGACGGTGATGTCCTTGCCCACCTCGATATTGCCCAGGAAGCGGATCTCTTCTTTTTCCATAACGTTGTGCAGGGACTGCACAATGCCCTTAATGCGCGGATGATCTGGTGCCACGCCGTAGCGGATCAAACCGAACGGCGTTGGCATCTTTTCAAAAAGATCGATCTGCACATCGAGGTCGGATTTCACTAGAAGGTCAGAGGCGTAAATGCCTGCCGGGCCGGAGCCGACCACGGCGACGCGCACTGGGTTAGTCATGTGCTTAGGGTGTCCTTTCTTTCGTTGTGCTGCATATTCTACGCGGTCACTATGCGATAAAAACCACAGCATTACTAACCCCAGTTTAGGGCGGTCACGATAGGGCATAGGAGGGGGTAAATCGCGTACAGTGGAAGAGTCACCGCGTGTTAATAACTGTGATGGAGGACATGAAGTTATGACACGCGTTAATTGTGTTCAAGTGACCGTGAATGAAAGGTAATTTGCATGTCTGCATCCCATTCCGCAGTTATCAGCACTATCGGCCGTGGCTTTGATGGCCTCGACGTGTCGGCCCTAGCCCAAGACTTGGGGGCGGAGTTCATCCGCCTCGAAGACTTTGACGCCACCGTCGCCGCTGTACTCGCTGAGGCGCCTGCTGCCGAGAACCTCGTGGCGCAGGGCACCGGCGATATCGCTTTTGATGCTGAGGTAGCTGCCGCCCTCGGCCTGCCTCTGGCCATCATTTCCGGCGCCCCGCAGCGCACCGGCGAACTGGCCCAGCAGAATGCGGAATCCTTGGGTGCCACCGTCGCTGGCATCTTCACCGATCTGGAGGCGGTTCCGGGCGCACTTGCCTCGCTTGGCGACGTCACCCCGGTCATGTCCGCAGACCTCTTCCAGAAGCAGCTCATTGACCAGGCCCGCGCGGCTGGCGCACACATCGTCTTGCCGGAAGGCGACGATGACCGCATCCTCGAAGCCGCTCATGTGCTGCTGCGCGATAAGGTTGCCAAGCTGACCATTCTGGGCAACGAGGCCGATATCAAGGCCCGCGCCGAAGAGCTCAAGCTCGATCTGGCTGGTGCCGAAATCATCAATCACCTCGAGTCCCCGCTGGCGGAGGAATTCGCCGCCGACTTTGCCGAGCTGCGCAAGAAGAAGGGCGTTACCCTCGAGCAGGCGCGCGAGACGATGCAGGATATCTCCTACTTCGCCACCATGATGGTCCACAAGGGCTTGGCCGATGGCATGGTCTCCGGCGCTGCTCACACCACCGCCCACACCATCAAGCCTTCCTTCCAGATCATCAAGACTAAGCCGAATGCTTCCGTCGTCTCCTCCATCTTCCTGATGGTCATGCGCGGCCGCCTGTGGGCCTTTGGTGACTGTGCCGTCAACCCGAACCCCACCGCCGAGCAGCTGGGTGAGATCGCGATTGTCTCCGCACAGACCGCTTCCCAGTTCGGCATCGACCCGCGCGTGGCCATGCTGTCCTACTCCTCCGGTACTTCCGGTTCCGGCCCGGACGTCGAGCGCGCCGTGGCCGCCGTAGAGGCCGCCAAGAAGCTGGATTCCTCCGTCAAGGTGGATGGTCCGCTGCAGTTCGATGCCGCCTGCGATCCAGGCGTTGCTGCGAAGAAGATGCCGAATTCTGAGGTTGCCGGACAGGCAAATGTTTTCGTCTTCCCGGACTTGGAGGCTGGCAATATTGGCTACAAGACGGCACAGCGCACCGGCGGCGCGCTCGCCGTGGGCCCGATTCTGCAGGGTCTGAACAAGCCGGTTAACGATTTGTCGCGTGGTGCGACCGTTCCGGACATCATCAACACCGTTGCAATCACCGCTATTCAGGCTGGAGAGAAATAAATGTCATACGTTCTGGTCCTTAACTCAGGTTCTTCCTCCGTTAAATTCCAGCTGGTCGATCCCGAATCCAGCGCCACGGATACCCCGTTGGTTTCTGGTTTGGTCGAGCAGGTTGGCGAGCCCCTCGGCGCTGTCACCGTGAAGACTGGTGGCGAGAAGTACAAGGAAGAGCTGGAAATCCCTACTCACTCCTTTGGCCTTGAGCGCGCTTTTGCCATCATGAGTAAGCACAACGTGGGCCCGACCGACGTGGATGTCATCGCCGTTGGCCACCGTGTCGTCCACGGCGGACGCCTCTTCTCCGAGCCGCAGCTCATCGTGGACCAGATCGAGTCCATGATTGAGGACCTCATCCCGCTGGCTCCACTGCACAACCCGGCTAACTTGGACGGCATCCGCGTGGCTCGCAAGATGCTGCCGGATATCCCGCACGTTGCCGTCTTCGATACCGCCTTCTTCAACACCCTGCCGCCGGCAGCCGCGCTGTATGCCATCAATAATGAGGTGGCATCCAAGTACGATATTCGCCGCTACGGCTTCCACGGCACATCCCACGAGTTCGTCTCTCAGCAGGTTCCAGGCCTGCTGGGCCGCGATCCGATGCACACCCACCAGATCACCCTTCACCTGGGCAACGGTGCCTCCGCTGCGGCCATCCGCAACGGCCGCGCCATTGATACCTCGATGGGCCTGACCCCGCTGGCCGGTTTGGCCATGGGTACCCGTTCTGGCGATATTGACCCAGGCATCATTTTCCACCTTGTCCGCCAAGCGGGCATGAGCGTAGATGAGATTGACAACCTGCTCAATAAGCAGTCCGGTGTCAAGGGCATCTCCGGTGTCAATGACTTCCGTACGCTGCGCGAGCGCATCGACAACGAGGACCAGGACGCGTGGCTGGCCTACAATATCTACATCCACCAGCTGCGCCGCTTCATCGGTTCCTACATGATTGCCTTGGGCCGCGTTGACGCAATCACCTTCACCGCTGGTGTGGGTGAAAACGATACCGAGGTGCGCCAGGATTCCCTGTACAACCTGGATATGTACGGCATCCACTTTGATAAGGAGCGCAACCTGGTCCGCTCCGACCAGCCGCGCATGATTTCCACTGAGGACTCCCCGGTTAAGGTCTTTGTCGTTCCGACCAATGAGGAGCTGGCTATCGCCCAGAAGTCTGCCGAAATCGCCGCTATGGCGCGCGAGGCTGGGCTCTACAAATAAGAAGGTTCCTCCCCGGCCAGTGAAAACGGCCGAGCAGTGAACAAGGGGGCGTGCGGTAAAGAAGACCGCACGCCCCCTTCTTTTGTTTTCTGCGCTGTGCGAGCAGATGCGAGCAGATGCAAGAACGCAAGCTAGAAGGTGGTCACGGGACGGACCTGGTTGGCAAGGTCCACGAGGGCGTAGCGGTGGCGACTAAACGGTGCCTGGCGGGCGAGGGCGCGGAGGGTCTCGGACAGGCCGGTGCGCAGGCCGCGTTGGGTGAAGGCGTATTCGAAAAGATCGTTGGGGGAGGCGGCATGGGAAAGATCCGCGTTGCGCAGGAAGTTTAGGCCGGCGGAGATGACGGCGATCTTAATCTGGAGGAAGCGCGGCTCGTTGGTGGGGACCTCTTCGAGGCGTCGGGCAGCGCGGCGGATGCGGGACTCGGAGAGATCGTGGACGATGAGCTGAAGGATCGTCGTCAAGCGGGCCATGCGGTAATGCCGCGAGGCATTAGGAACCTTGTCTAGTACGGTGACGGCGACCTCCACCTCTCCCTCGGAGCGCAGCTGGCGGCCGAGGCCAAAGGAGGAGGACACGGTCGTGGGGTTGGTGGACCACACGATTCCGTAGAGGCGCATGGAGTTAAACCGCAGGGCAGCGGGGTCTTGCGTGACGTGGTTCCAGATTTCTGGCTGGCCCTCAAAGGCGGAGTTGGGGAGATCGGCCAAGGTGGAATGCATATTGGAACAGGCCCGGGCCACCGTGGGATCAATGAGCGAGATATCGCTGTAGTCCAGCTGCTGCAGGATGAGTTCGTTGATGGCGGCGATGGCGAGTTTGGGTGCCGCCTCGCCCGGAAGGAGATCGAGGACGGCGGAGAAGTATTTCTGGGCGTCGCGGTAGTCATCGAGGAGCAGTTCCGTGATGCCGGCATACCACTGGAAGCGCCAGTCCCGGCCGAGGCGGTCTTCGATGGAGCTGAGCCACTGCCGCGCCTGGCCGGTATAGCCCAGGTCGATCATGGAGCGCACCACGCCGAGTGGAATTTCGGCCGAGTGCTCGTACTCGGGGGTCTGCATGGCCTGGCGGAGGGTTTCGAGGGCTTCTTGTGGCTCCGCGTAGGAAGCACCCTGCAGCAGGCCGGCGCCCACATCGTCGCGGTCTAGCAGCGGGGTGGGCAGGGCGGAGACTACCTCGGGGGCGGTGATCTGGACGGTGCGATCGATGCCGTCGATAAGCTGATCCGTGCGGAAAACCAAGTGCTTGGTGCCAAAGGTGGTACGTTGCGGCGAAAAGAGCGAGTGCTGGGAAGGATATTGCAGGCCGTCGCGGATGGCAATGACCTCGCGCAGCACGCCGTAGAGCTGGGTGCGCAGCTCCTTGATGGAGGTAAAGCGGCGCTCCGGATCCGGGTCCGTGGCGCGCTGTAGCAGGCGGTATAAGGACAAGAAACGGCGCAGTTCCGGCTCCTCGGTGGGGGTGGGGATACCTGGCAGATAAACGCCGTCTTCGGTAGGAAGCTTGAGGCACAGCGAGGCTAAGGTACGGCCGATGGTGTAGATATCGCTGGCGATGGAAGGCCCCTCGGTGGCGACTTCCGGGGCCTGATAGCCCTTGGTGCCGTAGATATAGCCAAAGGCGCCGATGCCGGAGACCGCGCCCAGGTCAATGAGTTTAACCTGGTCCTCGGTGACGATGATGTTATCGGGCTTTAAGTCGTTATAGACCACCCCGCGCGAATGCAGGTACTCCAGCGCGGGCAGGACTTCCAGGATATAAGCGATTGCGATATCGACCGGCAGTAGTTTGTCCGTCTGCTTTTTCCGCCTGTTTTTAAGCGACGGCCCGCCGACGTACTCCATGACAATAAAGCCGCCGGGTACCCGGGGGTCATCGATGAAGTTGAAAATCTTGACGATGCCCGGGTGGGTAATATCCGCGAGGAACTCGCGTTCTGCCACCGCAGCGGCGGTTTCATCGGCCGATTTTTGGGCCTGCATACCTTTGAGGACCACCACTCTTCCAGAAACAAAGTGGTCATTGGCCAGGTAAATCCAGCCCATGCCGCCATGGGCGATGACGCCCAAGATTTCATATTGGCCGGCCACCATGTCACCAGGCTGTAACTGCGGTGGCGGGATCTTTTTACCGGAGGATGCCTCGTGTGGGTCGATCAGGGCGTCGGTCGGCTCGGAGGGGGTGATAAACGGCAGCCGCACCATGCCATCGGCCACGCGGCGCTCGGTGCGGTGGGTGCCACGGCGCTCGCGGAAGGTATCGAGTGCGCGGCGGCGCGAGCGCTGCGAGGAGTCCTCCTGGGCCTGCTGGGCGCGCTGCTGTTCGCGCTTAGCCCGGATATTGTCTAGGTCCGCCAAGAGGCTAGAGATATGGTCCGGGTCGATGGAACCATCGCCATCCTCGTCATCGTCTGCGAAGGGATCGAAGGCTACCGCGGAGGTGCCGGTATCACCGTCTGCTTCATCCTCGTCAGCGAAGGGATCAAAGGCCACCGCCGCGGTTGCTTCCTCGTCTTCGTCCGCAAACGGGTCAAAAGCTACGGCTGCGGTGGCGGGGCCGTCGTCCGAGGGGGCATCGCCTAGCGCATCCGGCTCCTGCGCGGAATTGGTGGCATTGGTGGGCTGGCGGAAGGCACGCTGGGTATCAAGGTTTTCCGGCTCGATGTATTCGAGCTCATCATCGCTAAAGTTCGGGTTATGGCTCATGGTTTAGCCTCCTCCTCGATATACTTTCCGGCCGGCAGCGTGGGCTCTTCTAAGTAGGCACCGAGCCACTCCTCAAAAAGGGAAGACCACGTGCCATCGCGGCGTATGCGCTCTAGCGTGGAATTTATTTGGCGCAGCAGTGGGCGGGTGTCATGCTGCTTGCTGGGCAGGCGCACGGCCACGCCGTAGTTTTCGGTTTCCAGCGGTTCGCCCACGATGGAGGTATAGGAATCCTGGGCGGCCATGCCGGAGAGCAGGGCATCATCGACGACGATGCCATCGGCCTGGTTGAGCTGCAGTGCCATGAGGCAATCGCCCCAGGAACGGGTGACCAAGATATCGGCTTTCGGGGCGTGCTCGCGGATGGTATCGAGTGCGGTGGATTCGCCCACACCGCACAGCGTCTTCCCAGCGGTGTCCTTGATGGATTTGATGCCAGATTTGCTGAGCACCAGCATGCGGGTTTGGGTACGCATATAGGGGATGGAAAAGGCCACCTCCCGCTCTCGCTCCGGGCTAATAGTCATCGTGCGCACAATCATGTCCACCGCGCCGGAATTAAGGGCATCGACTCGGTTGGAGGATTCCACGAAGCGGAAGTCCACCTTATTGGGATCACCAAAAATATCGCGGGCAACCTCGCGGGCGATATCTACCTCGAAGCCGCGTACTTCACCCGAGGCGGCGTCGCGGTAACTCAGCAAGTTATTGGAACGGTCCACACCCACGATGAGCCGGCCGCGCTTGACGATGTCCGGCACCCGTTCTTTCGCTTTCTTGTCATCTGGGCGGTAGCTGCCTTTAATGTCTTCACCAGAGGCGCGGTGCGCGGGGGTGGTTCCTGCCTTTTCAATCTTTGCCCCATCTGGCAGCGGCGGGCCCGGCTTTGCGTCAAGGGCCTGCTCGGCGGGCGCCTCCAGTGGCGGGGTAGAGCGGACATCGCAGGAAGCCAGAGGCAGCGCGGCGCAGACGCAGGCAAGCGAAGCGAGGACGAGGCGTGGGCGGCGCATTAGAGGTACTCCTGCAATCGGGGACGGATGCCCAGCCACACGGCGATAATGGCGCATAAGGTCAGCAAGAATACGGCCGAGGACACCGCGGTCATGGCGGTCAGGCCGCGTTCCAGGTAGCTGCGCATAGCGACGCGCGCCTGACTAATGAGATCGGAGAGCTCCGCGTCGAGCTCGTCATAGGAACGCGCCGTGGTCATCTCACCGTCCTTGGGCTCGGTGGCCGTGGCCTGGTAGATGGCTTCATCATAGTCGCCGTCTTTCAGCGCGCCCATGAGCTTATCGTGGGTGCCACGCCACTGCTCGGCGGCCGCCCGGGCGCTGTGGATGAGTTCGGGGTCGGTGACCTCCACGTCCTCATCATTGAGGGCATCCTCATAATCCTGCAAGGCCATTTCGATGGAGTTAATCGAGCTGGAAAAGCGCACCATCGTATCCTCCTCGGAGGAACGCAGCACCAGCGCCAGGGTTTCAGAGGTGCGCGCCTGCTGCGCCTCAATACGCGAGGCCGTCAGCGAATCCCATGGGCGCGAGGCTGTCTCAAAGCCCTGGTGGCCGGTGGACCAGGTAGCGAGGTTGGATAGTGCTACCCAAGAAATGGCTAGGAAGAGCAGCACGCTGGCCGTCAAAAAGCCACGATTAAAACGCCGGCGGGTCTGGCGCCACAGCCACCACTGGGCCACAACGAGGAAAAAGAGCGCGGCAAAGAGGCCGGAGAGCGGCACCCACTGCGGCGAAGTGAGCTTTTGCTGCTGCTGGTTTACCTTGGCGGTGGTCAGTTGGAAAAGCTCGGAGGCGGCCGGCAGGATATGCTCGCGCATTAGTGCAGAGGCATTGGACATATAGGAGTTAGCTACCGCATTGCCCGCCCGGTGATTAGAACGGGCCTTTTCCACCATCGCGGTATAGACGGGCAGCTCGCGCTGGATAAAGGTCACCAGCTCGCGCACACGGCCATCTTCCTGTGTGGTACCCAGCACGGATTCGGTGGCTGCCACCGAAGCGGCATCAATAGCTTCGTTATAGCTATCGCGATTTTGCTCTGATTCCACACCGGCCTGTACGAAGCCGGTGGTGGCCACGGTATCGGCCACCGAAAGCGAACTATAAAGGTGGTGCGCCGCATTCGACATCGGTTCGGTAGTGCTTAGCAGCTCGTCCAAATCGGAGTGGCGGGCGGCGGAAGATTGGGACATCGATAAGCCGGCAGCGCCCAGGGCCACGGTGAGGATGAGCGTGACCGTAAAAAGCTTGCCCGGGGTGGTGGAGGCAAAGTAGTAAAAGCGGCGCATCAGGCGCGCCGGGCCTGCGAACCATTGCATGGCGCGGCTGCTGAGCCCGCTGAAGGCCGGGCCGGTGGGCGCGGTGACCTCATCGAGCCAGTGATCGCTCGGGTGAGCGTGCTCGTTGTGCACGCTTTCTGCCCGGACTGCCTGCTCGGTCATTAACTCAGAATAGCGTCCGCAGTGTGCTGGGCGCCACCATATACCCGCGTGTGTGGCTAGGATAGGCAGCATGCATAATCCTCACAGTGGAGACGGCTGGGCGGCAGGTCCTGGCGGCATTCGGGTCTGGGGAAAATTCGGTGCCGCTGGCCTCTTTCTTGTTGCCGGGCGCAAGGTGCTTCTCCAACACCGTGCCGCGTGGACCAATCACGGCGATACATGGGGGATTCCGGGTGGCGCCCGTGATTTTACGGAGACGCCGACCCAGGCCGCGTTGCGCGAAACTCAGGAAGAATGCGCGATTGCGCCCCACGATGTAGAGGTACTCGATGCGCAAGTCACGGCCGGGCCTTATCCCGCAGCGGGGGATCTACCGGGGGAGTGGACCTATACCACCGTGCTCGCGCGCACGCGCACCGGTGTTCCGCTTCCTACTACAGCTAATGAAGAGTCCTATGAGCTGCGCTGGGTGCCTTTCGACGAGGTGGAGACCCTCCCATTATTGGCTGCCTTTCGTCGCTCCTTTCCCACCCTGCGGGAGAGTATGGAGGCATTGAACAGGTAAAGTTGCCAGATTTATGGCACTCTAGTGCCATGATCGAAGTAGAAGGACTGACTAAACAATATAAGTCTGTCCGCGCCGTTGATGATCTCACCTTTCAGGTAAAACCCGGCATGGTCACCGGGTTCCTAGGCCCCAATGGCGCGGGCAAATCCACCACCATGCGCATGATCCTCGGCTTGGATGCTCCTACGGCCGGCAAGGCGCGCATTAACGGCAAGCACTACCACGAGCTCAAGCAGCCCCTGCGTGAGGTGGGTGCCTTGCTCGATGCCAAGGCAGTGCACCGCAACCGCAGCGCCGCTAATCACCTGAAATGGATCGCACAGTCCAATGGCATTTCTACTTCCCGCGTTGACGAGGTCTTGGGGCTGGTAGGGCTTTCCGACGTCGCCGGTAAGAAAGTCGGCGGCTTCTCCCTCGGCATGGGCCAGCGCTTGGGCCTCGCCGGCGCACTGCTCGGTGACCCGGGCATCCTCATTTTGGACGAGCCGGTCAACGGCCTTGACCCGGAGGGCATTCGCTGGGTCCGCCAGCTGGTACGTGCCCTAGCCAAAGAGGGCCGCACCATTTTGATTTCTTCCCACCTGCTGTCGGAGATGTCCCAAACCGCAGATCACCTCGTGGTCATTGGTAAGGGCCGCTTGGTAGCGGACCAGCCCACCTATGACTTTGTGAAGGACCACTCGGAGTCCTCCGTGCTGGTGCGCTCCGATCACCTCGATGCCTTTGGCTCTGCTCTGCGCGCCGAGGGAATCTCCTTTACCGAGTCCACCGACGAGGAAGGCCGCCCCCGCTTGGTGATTGCCAACCAGACCACGGATTTCGTGGGCCAGCTGGCGTACTCCACCGGTGTGCCGCTTAATGAGCTAAGCCTCAAGAGCGCCTCCCTAGAGGACGCTTTCATGGAGCTTACTGGCGACGCCGTCCAGTACCACGGCTCCACTGGTGCCCCCACCGCCGGCGGTGCTACTGCCGGTGCCGGTGCTGCCACTCCGTTCGCTCGACCCACCCAGCAGGAGGTTTAAGTCGCCATGCTGAATACTTTGAAGTCCGAATGGACCAAGCTGCACACCACCCGCTCCTTCTGGTGGACCACCTTCATCTTCCTCTTCTTTGCGTGGGGTTGGGCCATCCTCAATGCCCGCCTGACAAAACCGGCAGAAACCCCCGAGGATGCAGCGTTTGGTATGGGTGTTATCACCCCGGATGGCGCGGTGTCTTTTCTTTTGGCCCTCGGCCTGCCCGTGCTCATGATCCAAGCCATTATGATCGTGACCACCGAGTACCGCTTTGGTACGCAGACCATCACGTACATGGCTACCCCGCGTCGCTGGTCGGTGGCCTTGGTCAAACTGCTCATGTACGCGGTCATCGCGGCCGCGCTCAGCTTCATCGCGGTGGCCGGTTCCTACTTGCTTACCGAGCTTTTTGCCTACGATGAGGTAGCCGCGCAATTCCAGCCTTGGGACGATGAGATGGGGCAGAAGCAGCTGTGGAAGTACCCACTGGCAGCGGCTCTTATCGTCCTTTTCTCCCAGGGGCTCGGCCTGTTATTGCGCTCTACCGCCGGCTCCGTGGCCATCGGGTTGATCCTCTTCCTTGGTTTGGACGGTTTCGTGTCTATGATCCCCAAGGTGGGCGGGAAGCTGGTGAACTACATGCCATTTAGCGCGTTTCAGTCGTGGCTAATGGATCAAACTCCCGCAGATGCTCCGTGGAAGGAATCCTGGGGATTTGGGCTGGTATTCCTCGCTTGGGCTCTCCTTTTGTGGGTCCTAGGCGTCATCGTCCTGCAAAAGCGCGACGCCTAAACACCTCCAACGCTTAAGCCCCCATTGCTTAGGCGCTTCACCGCCTCGGCCGGCAGCTCATTCGCTGCTCACCGGGGCGGTGTCTTGTTTCCGGACCGTTTTCGTTGCAGCCGCGGTGGTCCGTGTTCGCTCTACTGCAGCGCGGAGGTAAGTCGCATGACATTATCCACGTAGCGGCGGATAAAGCCGCGCTCATTCCATTCCTCCAAAGTTAGCTCGTGACACACGGCGCGGTAATTGGCTACGAGCTGGTTGAACTGGTCAATGAGGTCTCCCTTGGCCACCAGCATGGTGGACTCATAGTTCAGACCAAAGGAACGCGGGTCCATATTGGAGGAGCCGAACATACACAGCGGATCGCGGCCGGGATCGTCCGGGTCGGTAATAATGAACTTGGAGTGAAGCACAAAGGGGTAGGGGAATTGGTAGATGTGTACGCCGGCCTCTAGCAGGGCCTGGTAGTAGGAGGACTGGGCATGGTTGACCATAAATTGGTCCGCCTTTGCCGATACATAAAGCTCCACATCCACGCCGCGGTAGCAAGCGGTGGTCACGGCCTCTAGCAGGGACTCATCCGGGACAAAGTAGGGCGAGCACAAAACTAGCCGGTCCTTGGCGTGGTGAACCAGGGAGTTGAACATGCGCAGGTTTGGCTCAGTGGTATAACCAGGTCCGGAGGGGATGATTTGGAGGTGATTGGCGTCGGCAGTCTGGGCGTCGTCATAAGGCAGCTCATCGAGGGGAAGGTTCTCGTCTGCCTCTAGGTACCAATCCACGGCGAAGACCGCGGACATAGAAGTCACAATTGGCCCAGAGAGTTCCACCATGTAGTCGATCCAGTAGCGGTCCTTGGTTTTGTACTGGCGCTTAATCATATTCAGCGAGCCGATAAAGCCCACCTTGCCATCGATGATCACCAGCTTGCGGTGGTTGCGCAGGTCCGGACGCCGGAAACGGCCCTTGTGTATCTGAATGGGCAGCATGAGATGCCAGTCCACGCCTATCTCTGTCAGCTGCTTGCCCAGCTTGAAATAGCCCTTGTACTTAAAACTGCCGATCTGATCCAGCAGTAGCCGCACCTTCACGCCGCGGGCGGTAGCCCTGCGCAGTGACTCGAAGAAGACGTCCGTGACCTCGTCCCAGGACTGGATGTAGATCTCGATGGACACGTACTTCTTGGCGCGGTCAATGGCGGCGGCGATAGCGCGAATGGATTCGTCATAATCCGCGTGCAGACCCAGGTTGTGGCCCACCAACGCTGGGAATCCGGTCAGCTCGCGGTTGAGCCGGATGACCGACTCAGTTTCTGCCGAAAGTATGCCCTGTGGGTGGTCAGGGGTGTGGGCCGTGACGTTTTCAATCTTCTCATTTGCTTGCTGCTGGATGCGGTGGCGGCGCCGGTTGATATACGGCGAGCCCATAAGCAAAAACAGCGGCAGACCGATAAACGGCAGCACCAAAATAGCCAGCAGCCACGCGGTGGAACTGGACGGGCGGCGGCCTTCGGGCACGAAGCCGACGGCAATAATCTTGATGCCGTAATCCAGGATTAGGAATAAAAGCTGCCAGAAGCTGAGATCAAGCGACCAAGACATTTATCGCACGGAATCGAAATCGGGCAGATTGAAATCTGCGAGAAGCGGGCAGTGATCGGAAGTTTTATCGCCGGCGCGCTCAACCAGGTCTACCTGTGCGCCGGTTACGTGTTGGGCAAGTGGGGCGGAAGCCAACTGGAAATCGATGCGCATGCCTTCGTTCTTTTGGAAGCGCATGCCCTTGTAATCGAAGTAGGTATAGCGTTGGTCCTCCGTGAACCGGCGGGTGACCTCCTCGAGCCCGGACTCTTCCAGCATCTGGAATGCGGCGCGCTCTGGCTCGGTGACATGCGTCTTGCCGCGGAAGGCTTCGATGTCCCATACGTCTTCATCGCGCGGAGCAATATTGAAATCACCGGTCAAGAGAAGTTTAGACTGCGCATTATTTTCCGCATAGTGCGCCAGGTGATAGAGAAAGTCCAGCTTGTAGTCATAGTGGCGGTCCGTGATCTCGCGGCCGTTGGGCACGTAGAGGGACCACATTTCTACGCCACGGATTCGGGCCCCTAGCGCTCGTGCTTCACGGTCTTGTGGCTTATCTGGATCTTTGGCAAAGCCGGGTTGTCCCGGGAAACCTACAAAGACCTCCTCGGGCGCGTCTGTGGACACGATGGCCACGCCGTTCCACTGGTTGAGCCCGTGGCACGTGACGTGCAGACCCGCTTCCTCGAAGGGCTCGCGTGGAAACTTATCGTCTTTTACCTTAGTTTCCTGCAGGCACAAAACGTCGATATCGTGCTTGGAGATAAGGTCCAGCGCCCGCTGTGTGCGGGTACGAACGGAGTTAATATTCCACGTGGCGATGCGCATGCCACATACAGTACCTGCCCGCTGCAGCGAGGTCAGTGGGCAGTCCCATAAGGCTCACCACCCAGCCCGAAAGGGTGCTGCGCGGGGCCTAGCCCCGCAGGCGGGCGTAGACGCGGCGGTGTTGCTCGATGAAGCCGAGCTTCTCAGCCAGCCGCACTCCTGCGGTATTGGAAGCCGGAACGGTGAGGTAGGCATGCTCCGCGCCATTATCGCGGCCCCAGCGCAGCAGGTGCTGGCCTAGCAGGGTGCCGAATCCGCGGCGGCGGGAGTTCGCAGCTACCTCCACATTAGAAAGGCCCAGCCACGCGGTGCCATCGCCGGATTCGCTAATGGCACCGCGGGCAATGGCGACGGTTACGCCTTCGAGCGCTAGGCGGCCAAAGCCAAGTGTGCCCTCGATGGGGGCGCTCAGGTGCTTCAGTGCCTGAGGCGAAAGGGTTCCGCTGCGGGAGTGATACATCTCCAGCCACTGGTCATCGGGGTGGTCTTCGACATGGAAGGTGGGGGAAGCAGAGGGGGCTTCGGCAAGCGCGGGCAGATCGCGCAAGACCATAGCGAGCGTTTCTGGTTCGGTTTCCGAGGCGGCGTCGGCAAGCAGGCGCTCGGCGGGTTTGCCAATGCGCTCTGGAACCAATAGGCGCACCGGCAGGTCGCGGCGGGCGAAGAAGTCCTTAATCTCTTCCATCGGCACCGGGGTAAAGCCGGCCGAAGGGCCCAAAGGCACGGCCGAATTGGAGCTGCCGGTAGCCCCGTCGCCGGCGCGCAGGAGCCAAGAACCATCGCTAGTCCAGGCGTGCTCCCCGCCGGGGAAAGCCGCGGCCGCCGCAACCTCCACGGCGCGGATATCGGAATTGCGGACCATGCGCGGGGAGAGCCGCTTGATGATTTTCAGCTGTTCCGGCGGGATCTCTACCGCATCCAGGTCAGAGGGGAAACCACCGACCTCCTGCGGGCGGATAACCAGCGGATTGAGGCTCAGCACGTGCCCGATGACGTCGCTATGCACGCCGCCGAAATCGCGCCGGGCCACCACGCGCTCGCCCACCTGGACGGCATCGGAGCGGAAAATACGTGACATTAGTCGTCGTGGCCGAAGGGATCGGCGTCCTCGCCCGGTACCCAGGAATAACCCGGCTCGGTCCACCCATTGCGTTTGATGGCCTTTTTGGCCTGGCGCTTATAGCGGCCGATGAGGGTATCGGTGTACAGGAAGCCATCGAGGTGGCCGGTCTCGTGCTGCAGGCAGCGGGCGAAGAAGCCATAGCCTTCGACGGAGATGTCGTTGCCGTTTTCGTCCTTGCCGGTCACGCGCGCCCAGTCGGCGCGGCCGGTGGGAAAGCCTTCGCCTGGAACGGAGAGGCAGCCTTCGTCATCGGAGCCGTCGTCGGCCGGCATGGTCTCCGGAATTTCGGAGGTCTCCAACACGGGGTTAATAACGCAGCCCTTGCGCATGCCTGCCTTTTCGGACGGCAGCTCGGTGCCATTGGGCCCGTCCGTATCGGGGCAGTGGTAGACAAAGAGGCGCTTGCCAATTCCTACCTGGTTTGCAGCTAGGCCCACGCCATGGGCGGCATCCATGGTTTCATACATGTCCGCGATGAGTTGCTGCATTTCCGGGGTGGAAATTTCGGATTCTTCCACCGGTTGGGTGGGATTGTGAAGCACGGGCTCGCCGTGGATAACGATGGGGCGAATAGTCATGCCTTACAGTTTAGGCATGGACCCCTTGTCTGACCTAGACGCCGCCATTTTGGACTTTGAAGAAAACGCGCCGCGCAGCATCGGCCGCAAGGAAGAGGCCATCCGCGCGCAACTGGATATCTCCCCGGTGCGCTACCATCAGCGCCTTAACCTGCTTCTCGACGCCCCCGCGGCCGCCCAATCCCATCCCCTCCTAGTCGCCCGGCTGCGCCGCCTGCGCGAGGAGAGAGAAAACACGCGGCGCGCCGCGCGGGGAAATACCCCTTCTAGTTAATTCTGGGTACTAGTGTTGCGTATGTGACTAATGTGAATCCGGAAAATTCGACCGACAAGGTACCCGACGAAACCCGCGCCGGCTCCGCTGCCGGTGCGTCCGCTTCCCGTGCCGCTAAGCGCCCCGCTGGTGGCGGCGCGCACGCTAAAAAGGGCGGACTCCCGCTGCGCGGCCTGGCGATGGTCCTCATCGCGGTGGCCGTCATGCTCGGCCTCTGGGCTTTGTACTCCATAACCTCGGGCGACGATGATTCCACCGTGGCCTCCGAGAGCAAGCAAGAAAACTCCACCGGTTCCACCATTGGTGCCGCACCCGAAGGCTCCGCTGGTCCCGATGCCGCAGGTTCCCGTGCCCCCGGTGCCCCAGGCGCTTCCGAGGGTGCAAGCGCTCTTTCCCCTGCACCGGCGCCAGGAAAGGGCGATGCCCCACGTGATTCGGCTGCTTCCGGTGCTGCCGACGAGGCTGCTGCGCCTCAGGGCAATGACGCTGCAGGAGAGGAAAACGCCCACTCCGCCGCGCGCGACCGCAAAGATATTAAGGTCAGCGTCCTCAATAACTCCGGTGAGGTAGACAAGGCCAAGAAGGAAGCCGATTCCCTCAAAGGCGGCGGCTTCAAGGTGGGCTACGTGGGCAACCTGCCTGGCGATGTCCTTACCGTCCCGAAGACCACCGTCTTCTACCCGGAAGGCGATACCTCTGCTGAAGCACTGGCCAAAGAGGTAGCCGCTCGCTATCAGGCCGATATCGCGCCCATGAATCGCGACCTGCCTAAGGAAGCAACCGATGACGGCGCCGTCGTTGTCGCCCTAGCGGTGCCGCAGGCCTAAGCTAGCTGCGTACCTGACCTAAAGTCCAAGGGCATCCGGCCAGAAAGAAACTTTATTGTTCTGTGGCCGGATGCCCTTGGACTTTTATGATCTGAGATATTGCCTACCCGCACGGCCGCCGCTGAGAATGGGTTAAATAAAATTCACTTCTTAATACCTGTCAGCCGTTAAGCTGAATGGGTGAAGATCCCGGCAGAACAATTCGCCCGCTCTCCCGAACCAACGCTAGGTGTGGAATGGGAGGTAGCGCTCGTGGACCGCGAAACGCGCGACCTCGTCCCGCGCGGTGCGGAACTTATCGATCTGGCCAATGCGACCTATCCCGATATCCATCTGGAAAAGGAATTTCTCCAAAATACGGTGGAGCTAGTTACAGGCATTTGCCACACCGTTCCGGAAGCAATCGCTGACCTGAAAAATTCCCTGAACGCGGTGGAAGAAGCCGCCGATAAGCTGGGGGTAGATGTCTGGGCATCCGGTGGGCACCCATTTACGGATTTCCGCGAGAATCCGCTTTCGGATAAACCCAGCTATCAAGAAATCATCGCGCGCACCCAGTACTGGGGCAAGCAGATGTTGCTTTGGGGCACGCACGTGCACGTGGGCATTAGCCACGAGGACCGCGTGTGGCCCATCATCAATGCGCTAATGACCAAGTACCCCCACTTGCTGGCCTTATCAGCGTGCTCGCCGGGGTGGGAGGGCCTGGATACCGGCTATGCTTCCAACCGCACCATGCTCTACCAGCAGCTGCCTACCGCAGGCATGCCATATCAATTCCGCGATTGGGCCGAGTGGCAGTCCTATATGCGCGACCAAGCGATTTCCGGCGTTATCAACCACACCGGCTCCATGCACTTTGATATTCGGCCGGCCGCCAAGTGGGGCACGGTGGAGGTGCGCGTGAGCGATGCGACGTCGAATCTGCGCGAGCTTTCCGCCATCGTTGCGCTTACTCACTGCTTGGTGGTCTACTACGACCGGCTTATCGACGCCGCGGAACCCCTTCCCACCCTGCAGCCCTGGCACGTGGCAGAAAATAAGTGGCGCGGCGCCCGCTACGGCATGGATGCGCTGGTAATTACCTCCCGCGAGACCGATGAAGCCTGGGTCAAAGACGAGCTAGCGCAGATGGTGGAAGAACTCGCCCCCATCGCCCGCGAGCTGGGATGCTTTAATGAGCTGCAGCTTATCCACGAAATTATTGATGGCGGCGCCGGCTATGAGCGGCAGCGCCGCTTGTTCAAAGAAACTGGCAGCTGGCGCGAGGTGGTTGAGGAGACCTGCCGCGAGCTGCGCACCTTCCGCCCGCTCTAAAGCGGGAGGGCAGGGGGCCGGTAGCCGCCTCGGGCTTAGTCCTCGGAGCGCGAGTGGCGCCCATAAGCCGGGGTATCGGGGATATCGGTGATGTCCTGGGACGCGGGGAAAGCGCGCGTTTCGGGACCCACCGCGGGCATTTCTGCCGTTTCATCGCTGATAGTGCGCGCTGCCAGTGAATGACCACCACGGGTCGTAGACTCGGTGTTCACTGAATGCGCCGGATGGGCCGCGGTCGTGGTGGCAGCAGGTTGCGCGGCAGCGGGCTGCTGGGGGCTACCAGGGGTGGTCGTTTCCTTGGCCGGTTGGGTGCCAGGGATAAATCCCCACACCGCGTAGAAGGCGATATAGATAACGCCGGCGCCGGTAAAGGCCAACATGCCCCAGGGCTGCAGATCCCAGTGGTTGAGCGAGCGGCTAGCAGCAGACAACCACACGGCTGCGGAAATGAACGGCATGGTTACCGCACACATGGCCAGCACCGATACAAAGCCAGCAAGCTGTGCGCCGAGGAAACCGTGCAAGCGCCTGCCCAGCGCCTGGTTAACGGAAACCAGTACGACGACGGCCAAAGGCACCGTCCATACCCAGTGGTGATACCAGGAGAAGGGGGAGACCAAGCAGGAACTGATACCGGCGAGCGCAAGCGCGGCCGAGTTATTACGGTGCTTCATCGCGGTACGCAGCGCCAAGCAGGTCAGAATAAAGACCACGACCACGGCGGCAAGCCATACCCAGCCGCCGTCGATGCCCCATGCGCGGACCATCACGGAGCGGATGGACTGCGCACCTGGGTTAGTGTGCTCGCCCACGCGGGAGGATTTAAAGATGGCATCGGTCCAGAATTCGGCGGCATCCGGGATGGTTACAAAGCCAATGGCAACGGTTACCGCGAACGTCAAGATGGCGATAATCGCCTGCCACCAGCGTTTTTGGAAGAGCAGAACCAGTCCCATATAAGCGGGGGTAAGTTTCATACCCGCAGCCAAACCGATGCCGATGCCCGGCAGGGCCCGCTTGCGCGGGAGGAGGTCCAAGGCAACCAGCAACATCAAAAAGATGTTGATCTGGCCAAAGAATAGGGTGCCGTGCACCGGTTCATTTGCCGGGGTGCAGCACAAAAGCAAGATGCCCAATAACCACATTGCCGGGGAGAGCTTGAGCCCGCGCTCGCGCAGAACCAGCATGATGACCGTAAACAGGGCAAGGGCGGTGCCGCCTTGCCAAAGGAGGATCAAAGGGTCGTCGGCAAGCGAGGAAAGCCACGTGAAAAGAGTGCCGGAAAAGGGCGGATAGGTAAAAGGCAGGTCACCAATATAGGCGTTATCGTACAAGTTTGCGCCCTGCGCTACCTCACCACCGGCGAGCCAATAAATCTTCAGATCTAGCGGAACGCGCCACACAAAGGCGCTATTGCCATCGTAGATGCTGAAGCGATAGACAATGACGCCGATGAGGGCGGCGAGCAAAGTCACCACAGTGGGAAGCCCATAAAGCTTTTTCACGGTGAAAAGCGTCTCCTACTTGCGGCGCAGCGACTTCGCGGCGGGGCGGTCGTTGCGGGACATGGTTTCCTCGGTGCCGTATAGGCCCTCACGGCGTGCAATACGTGAGGTGCGCTGCGCGGTTACCGGGCTAGTGAACATGGCAAACAGTACCAGCAAAATGAGCATTCCTAAATCCCCCCGCTCGGCCACGCTGAAGGATTCCGCGCCCGTGAGGCGGATGATCGCGCCCAGGATGGTGAGGATAAGACCGGTGGTCTGCGGCTTGCTCACCGCGTGTACGCGCGACATTGTGTCTTTGAATCGAGCGATACCGATGGCTGCGGCCAAGGTGAGGAGGCTGCCGCTAATAATGAGGATGAGCGAGAGTACATCAGCGATAAAGGACCAGCTCATTGGTTATCCCTCTTCCTAAACCTTGTAACCGACACGGTAGAGATAAAACCCAAGAGCGCAATGACCAGCATGGCCGAGGCCACCGTGGTGTTGAGCGACCAGCACATGTAGGTAGCAAGCGCGCACTGGAACATCGCGGTAAAGCCATCCATACCCACCAAACGGTCCAGCGAATTAGGCCCGGTGATAATGCGCCAGACGGTAATGAGGAAGGAGACGACCAGCAGCGCGGCGGCCACCAGCAAAATCGCATTGTAGATCTGAGGATCCATTAGGGGTGGCTCCTTTCAAAGATTTCGATGAATGAGGCCTCCATACGGGCCACGGCATTGCTCTCGCGCTGGATTTGCTCCTCATCGTGGGCATCTAAGATGTGGACGGTGAGCATGCGGTTAGCAATATCAATATCGGTTACCGTGCCACCCGGTTGCAGGTTGTACAGCGTCACCGCCAAAGAGATGGCAAACTCATTATCCAAGCGCATGGGCAGCTCCAAGATGGCGGTCTTGGGCACCGGCTGCGGGCGCACGGCCAGCCATCCCACCTTGAGCGAGGCGTAGAACAACTCCCAGAACCAGCGGAGCATAAAAGCAATGAGCTTGCCCCAGGAGACGTCGATGCCGGTAATCGGCATGGCCGGCAGCGGTAGGGCAAAGACAATAACGACGCCGATGATAAGTCCCGCCACCAAGTTTCCCACGGTGACCTCGCCCATCAGCATGCACCACATGATGATGAGCCAGACGATGAACCACGGACGGAAGCGGTGGTGCAGGCCGGAAAAGCGCGAGTTAGTCATCGCTAATATCCTTCCTCTTGGCGGCGTCCGGGGACTTTACGGTGGTGGAATGCGCATCGCGTCCACCGGCTTCTGGATCGGTGCGGGAATCCAGGCCCGGCGAGGCCGGGGGCTCCGCCTCAGGAGAGTGGCTGCGCCTATTTTCATAGGAATCAGCGCCGCCGGTGTAGCGCTCCTTCTGGTTGAGGTGGCGGGTGGGATCATCCGCGCGGTTGCCCAGCACGGCGTACTGGTAGATGGACGTATCCTGCGCGGATTCGGCCGCGCGCGAGGTTACCCCGGAAATCGGTCCGGCCAGGAAAGTAATGGACGTAGACGCGGCCACCAGCAGGGTCGTAGAGGCGATCATGCCAAAGGGCACCCTGCCCACATCCTGGCGGGAGGAAAATTCCACCTCATCGGTGATATCGGAAAGCGGGGCCGGGCGGGCGAGCGCCACGTTGCCTTCAGGGGCATCGGCGCGGTCGCGTTGAAAGCCCTTAGCCCACACCAGCATCATCACGTAGAGGGTAAGCAGGGAGGTAGCCACGGCTCCAACGATAAGTACCCAGGCCATCCAGGATCCTTCATTCGCACCGGCTTGCAGCAAAATGACCTTGCCCAGGAAACCGGAGAACGGCGGGATGCCGCCCAGGTTGATGGCGGGGATGAAATACAAGATTCCGATGAGCGGGGCGGAATACATCAGCGAGCCCAAACGGCGCAGCGAAGATGTTCCGGCCTGGCGCTCAACCAGTCCGACCACCAGAAATAGCGCAGTCTGGACCAGAATGTGGTGTACGGCGTAGAAGATGGCGCCAGAAAGCCCCTGCGCGGTACCCAAAGAGACGCCGAAGATCATATAACCAATGTGGCTGACCAGGGTAAAAGACAAAAGGCGCTTAATATCGGATTGCGCGATGGCGCCCAAAATACCCACCAGCATCGTGGCGAGGGCTACCCACATGAGCACGGTATCGAGCCCACCCGCAGTAAAGACGGAGGTGCGGGCGCGGATGATGGCGTAGACACCCACCTTGGTCAGCAGGCCGGCAAAGACGGCCGTGACCAGCGAAGGTGCCGTGGGATAGGAGTCCGGCAGCCAGGCATCCAGCGGGACCACGGCGGCCTTAATGCCAAAGGCGACGAGCAACGTGGCAAAGATAGCGGTGCGAGTTCCTTCCGGAATGTCCTGCATGCGCTGGCCAATCTGTGCCATGTTCATCGTGCCCACGGAGGAATACACATACCCCAACGCGAGCAAGAAGATCATGGATGAGGCCATCGACACCATCACGTAGCCCACGCCGGCGCGCACTCGACCAGCCGAGGCCCCCAAGGTCAACAGCACATAGGACGCCACGAGGAAGACCTCGAAGCCCACGTAGAGGTTGAAGAGATCGCCAGCCAAAAAGGAGATATTAACGCCCATGGTCAGCAGCATGTAGGTGGGCAAGAAGACGGCCACCGGCTCGTCCTTGGTGCCGTCGCGAACGCCCTGAGAAATGGCGTACCAAATGACAGAAAACAGCACCACGGAGGACGTAAAGAGCATGACCGCAGAGAGGCGATCCGCCACGAGCGTGATACCCACCGGGGCGTCCCAGCCTCCTACCTGCAGGGTTTGGATGCCTTCAAAATCTGCGATGAGGATGAGTACGGCATTGACCACGGCGGTAATGAGCAGTGAGAAAAATACGATCTGGCGCTGCACATTGGGAATGCGGCAAAAGATCAAGGCGAGGGCCGCGGCCACTGCCGGGATGATAATGGGCAGCGGAATGAGGTAGCCGATGTAGGGAAAGAGGGCATCGACAAGCGGCTGTACGGTCTCACTCATCGCGGGCCCCCTTTACTGGTTCCTCGAAGGATGCAGGGCCGAAGTTATCGCCTTGCTTGGTGGCGCGGCCGGTAGCCGGATCATTGGACGCATCTTGGTCCGGGCTGGCGGCCGCATTGCCGGGGCGCGCGGCCTTGGCGGCAATAGCGGTATCTTCCGCGTCATCTTCAATGACATCATCCGTGCGGTAGCGGTACTGGCGGTAGGCCAGGGTAAGGATGAAGGCCGTCAGCGCCATGGAAATGACGATGGCAGTCAGAATCATTGCTTGTGCCAGCGGATCTGCAATCTCGGTGCCGAAAGGTTCCGAGTCGCGGCCATCGATAGGCGGAGAACCGGCCGAACCGCCGGACTGCAGCAGGAAGAGGTTTGCGCCATTGCCCAAAAGCAGCAGTCCAAGCAGCATTTTGGTCATGGCGCGGTCCAGGAGCAGGTAGACGCCCGCGGCTACGAGCACACCGGCGGCCAAGAGGAGGAAGAGGTTGGCTTCCATTTATTTCTCCTTCCCTGTGGTGGCGGTTGTGCTTGCTGTAGCGGCTTGTTTCTTTTCCTTGCGTTGGGCCCGTTGCGCTTTTTGCTTGGCGGTGCGTTGGCGCTGCTGCCGGGCCAGCGAGCGGGCGCGATCGCGGGCACGTTGCTTACGCATATCCTCTTCTTCATCCAGCTTGGCGCCCAAGGAATTTAGGATGTAGAGCGTGAGCCCCACGACGATGAGGTAGACACCTGCGTCAAAGACCAACGCTGAAGGTAGCGAAACCTTGCCGATGAGCGGAATCTCCGGTGAGGTGTATCCGCTGGTAAGCGGCGGGTGACCAAAGAACATCGGGGTCACCGTGGCTAGTGCGGACAGCAAGAGACCGGTGCCCATGGTGCGGCCGGCGTCAATAGGCAGGGTTTCTTCCAGCTCCGCGCGCCCACCAGCCAGGTAACGCAGGATGAGTGCTAGCGCTGCCACGAGGCCGCCGGCAAAGCCACCGCCAGGAGCATTGTGGCCGGAGAAGAAGAAATAGAAGGACAGTGCGACCATGGACGGGAAGAGCACGCGGGTGGAGACATCGATCATCAGCGAGCGGTTGAGTGCTTGCTCAGATTCCACCCCGGCGGCCAGCCACCGCCGGCCGGTAACCCGCAGGGTGGGGCGGCGGCTTTCACGGCCGAAAGATTGGGTGCGATAAATCAGCGAGACCACGCCCAGTGCGGCAATGATAATCACCGTGATTTCGCCAAAGGTATCCCAGGCGCGCAGGTCCACCAGCAAGACGTTGACAGTATTGGCACCGTGTCCAATCTCTTTGGCCAGATCCGGCATGAACTCGGAGATGGGCTTGGACTGACGCGCGTTAATAGCAAACATCGCTACTACGGTGACGGTAAGACCCGTGCCCACGGAAAGCCAGGCACGCAGGCGGCCCATCTTGGGGTCCTGCTTCCATTCGGTGGAGGCCGGCATGCGGCGCAGAACCAGCATGAAAAGAACCATCACGATGGTCTCGGTCAACAGCTGCGTCAGCGCCAAGTCCGGCGCACCGTGCAGAGCGAAGATGAAGGCGAGCGTATAGCCAGTCACCCCGACGATGATGACGGCTGATAAACGATTATCGGTGACCGTGGCAGCCACGGCGGCCACCATGATGATGAAGGCGGCGACGATCTGCCAAGGATTTTCCGCCACTATCATGCGGATATCAGTGAGATCGCCTTTGATGATCATAGCCAGTGGCAGCAGCATCAACGTGGCAAAGATAACCGTCAAGTTCAGCTGCAGGGAGCCGCGCTGCGTGGTTGCCGTCGTGCGCAGCGAGAGCTGGCGCAAAAGAGCGATGACCGAATCGTAGGCGTCATCCGCATTGCCCAGTGCGGGGTAGGAGAATTGCCACTTGACCAGGACCTGGCGTTGCCAGTGCATAATAATACCGGCCACAATAATGAGTGCGGAGAGGCCCAGCGCCACCGTCAAGCCATGCCACAGGGCTAGCTCGCTATGCTCCTCCGGGCCGAAGGTGGAATTGAGGTGTTGGTCAAAGGCTGCCGAAAGCGGCTTGGGGAATACACCAAGTACCACTGTCAGGACGGTAAGTAAGACAGGGGAGAGCCATAGCCCCAGGTTGACCGGATGCATCTTGGCGACGGCCTCTGCCAGCTCCGTTCCATTGACCTCCTTCTTGGTGGCAAAGGCACCCCACAAAAAGCGCAGCGTATAGGCCATCGTGAGGATAGAACCGAGGACATAGGCCACAAGCATCATATTGCGCGGCATGCCGGCCAAGAGCTCTTCGTGCATGGTGGCTTCCAGCACGGCCTCTTTAGCCACGAAGCCAAACAGTGGTGGGACGCCGGCCATGGAGAACCCGGAAATGATCGCAATACCGAAAAGGAAGGGCTCCTTGCGCCCCAAGCCGGATAGCTTGGTGATATCCCTCGTGCCCGAGCAGTGATCGATAGCTCCGACGACCATAAAAAGCGCCGCCTTAAATAGCGAGTGCGCAAAGGTCAGCGCGAGGCCGGCCTGCATGGCTTCCCGCGAGCCTACGGCCATGATGGAGGTGATAAAACCCAACTGGGAGACGGTGCCATAGGCCAAAATCAGCTTCAGGTCGCGCTGTTTGAGCGCCATCCAGCCACCGAGCAGCATGGTAACTACGCCGAGGGAGATAACCACCACGTGCCAGGTGGCCACCTCATACATCGAGGGTGCCAAGCGCCCAACGAGGTAGATGCCGGCCTTAACCATCGCGGCGGAGTGGAGATAAGCGGAGACCGGAGTCGGCGCCGCCATCGCGCCGGGGAGCCAAAAGTGCGCCGGTACGATTGCGGACTTTGTCAGCGCGCCCGCCAAGATGAGCACGATGGCCACCGTGACATAGGGTGTTTGCGCAAAGTTCTCATAGGCGGAGATATCACTAAAGGTCCACGCCCCAGTTTGCCGCCCGAGCAAGATAATGCCCATGAGCATGGTTAGCCCGCCCAGCGCGGTGACCATCAGCGCCTGCTGGGCCGCGCGGCGGGAGGAGGCTCGTTCCGCATAGTAGCTAACCAAGAGATAAGACAGCAGGGAGGTAATCTCCCAGAACACGTACATCAGCAGGAAATTATCCGCGGCCACTAGACCAAACATGGCGGTGGCGAAGCCCACCATTTGCGCCGCGAACATGGCCAAGCGGCGTCGCGTGCCGTCGAAATAGCCCCAGCAGTAGATCAATACCAGCGCGCCCATGCCCAAGATGATGAGGCTAAACAGCGCGCCTAGTCCGTCTAAGCGGAGGTCAAAACTTAGGTTCGCGGAGGGCATCCATTCCACGGTGTTCTCAACCGCGCCACCGTCTGCGAAGGTGCCGCGCAGAAAGTGCATGAGCGTCCACACAAAGCCTGCGCCGGGGACTAGGGCCAAAATTCCAAATGCCGGGCGACCCATTCGCATGATGAGCAGCGGTGCCACCACGGTGGCGGCGATGAGAGTACCCAGGAGTATTAGCACGTTGGTTACTGCGCTCCTTTTGGTTGTATCGCGTTCTCTTGCCCCGCTGCCGCGAACACCACGAGCATCACAACTACTGAGAGACGAGAACATTCACGAGCCGCACGCCGCTGAGTACGCCGCGGGGGCATAGTGCAAGCAACATGGCCGAGCGCGGGGCCAACTTTTTGCCACTTTACCGGCTTTTCTACGGCTTTGAAAGAACTATTTTTGGCGCTGTATTATATGCTGCTGTTTTGCGGCATAAAGAAACCCCGCTCCGTGGGGAGCGGGGTACGCCGCAGTGCCGCGGCAATAGCCAGGACCCAGGCTGGGCCAGGGGCGCAAGCCTTAGGAGTAGCGCTGCAGGAAGAGTGCCTCGGCTGCGGCAATATTTTCGATCTCGGTGGGATCCACCGACTCATTGGCGGAGTGAATGGTGCACTTGGGCTCCTCCACACCGTAGAGGGCGATCTCCGCGTTAGGATGCGCCTCTTGCAGCTCGGTGGTTAGCGGAATGGAACCGCCCATGCCCTGAGCGGCGGTCTCTGCGTTATAGGCCTCGGAAAGGCATTCGCCTAGCAGGGCAGCGGCTGGCTTTTCCGGATCGGTGGCAAAGCCGGCATTGGACTCGAGCACCTCGGCCTTGACGTGGGCGCCCCAAGGGGTGTGGCTGCGGAGGTGCGCACAGACGGCGTCGGCAATCGCAGCGGCATCGGCGCCAGCTGGAACACGCAGGTTGAGCTGGGCGGAAGCGGTAGCGGGCACGGCGTTGACTGCTTCTGCAACCGGGGTAGAGGTAAAGCCGGTCACGGTAATGGCTGGGCGGGACCAGACCATATTTGCCACCGGGGTGGCGCCAGCCGGGTCATCTTCGCCCATGATCTTGGTGCCCTCCAGCAGCTGTGCATCGGCACGGAAGGCCTCGGCCGAGTATTCCTGGCCGGACCACTCGGCGGTGGTATCTACGCCATCGATAACGGTGCGGCCGTACTCATCGGATAGGGAGTCGATGGCGCGCATCAGGGCTTTGGCGGCGTCCGGGGCCGCGCCACCAAATTGGCCGGAGTGAACGCCGGCGGCCAGCGTATCGACCTGCACACCAATCTGCGCGCCGCCGCGTAGGGAAGTGGTCAAGGTCGGCTGGCCTACGGCGGAGTTGCCGGCATCGGCGATGAGGATGGCATCGGCCGCAAAAAGCTCCGGGCGGTCCTTGATGAGCTGGGACAGGCCCTCGCCGCCGCGTTCCTCAGAACCCTCGATGAGGTACTTCAGGTTGACCTTGGTGCCGCCGTTATTGTCCACCGCGCGCAGGGCCGCTAGGTGCATGGCCACGTTGCCCTTGCAATCGGCGGCGCCGCGACCGTACCAACGAGTAGAGCCATCGGCGGCCTGGCGCTCAGTAAGGGTAAAAGGATCAGAATCCCACGCTTCGCGGTTGCCCGCCGGTACTACGTCATAGTGGGAGTAAAGCAGGACGGTTTTGGCCCCCTCGTCGCCCTTGCGCTCGCCCAAGATGGCGGTGGAGCCATCGGCCGTGGTGATGGTTTCCACGCTCACTCCGGCTTCTTCGAGTGCGGACTTAACCCACTGGCTCGCGCCCTTGGTCTGGTCCTCCAAGCCTTCCTCATTGTGGACGGAGTTGAAGGCTACGAGCTCGCTGAGCTGGCGGAAAATGGTCTCGCGGTCGTTGCGGATGCTTTCATTAAGTGCAGTCATGTGTACTACCGTACCCGCCCTGCCCAAGCTATAGAGCAACCGGAATAGGAAAACGCTGGGGTGGTGAACTAAAATTTATTCATTCCACCCTGTGCGGATTTTGTCCGTTCGGACCCTATTCCGGCGAGGAATCGGGGCCAAACAGACAGGAACGGACGTGGCAGGCTGCGGTTTGTTACGCGGGGTGAAACGAGAAACTTTCATAGCCGAGAATAGAAAGGACCTGGCATGGCGAACGCATCATCCGCCGCAGGTTCCAAGGCCACCCTGCCCGAGCTGACTCTGCGCGGCATTATCATCGGCGGCCTGATTACCCTCATCTTCACCGCTGCCAACGTGTACCTAGGCCTGAAGGTGGGCTTGACCTTTGCTACCTCCATCCCCGCTGCCGTGATTTCCATGGCAGTCTTGCGCCATTTCAAAGGTCATAACATTAAAGAAAATAATATTGTCCAGACCATCGCCTCTGCTGCGGGCACCTTGTCCGCCATCATCTTCGTCCTCCCGGGCCTAGTGATGGTGGGGTACTGGCAGGGCTTCGGCTTCCTGCAGACGGCCGGTGTGTGCATCATCGGCGGCGTGCTGGGCGTGATGTATTCCATCCCGTTGCGCCGCGCTTTGGTAACAGGCTCCGATCTGCCCTACCCGGAGGGCGTGGCCGCGGCCGAGGTCCTCAAGGTGGGCGATGAAAATGCTTCCGGCGCCAGCCAGGAAGAAAATGCCAAGGGTCTGCGCATCATCGTCGCCGGCGGTATTACCTCGGCCGTCATGGCGCTGCTGACCGCAATGAAGGCGGCCGCCTCTGAGGTCACCGCCTATTTCAAACTCGGCGCCGGCGCGACCACCCTGGGCACGAGCCTTTCTACCGCCCTTATCGGCGTGGGCCACTTGGTGGGCCTGCCGGTGGGCATCGCCATGCTGGTTGGCGTAGTGATTTCCTATTTCATCTTGCTGCCCATTTTCACCACCGGTGATATTTCGGGCGCCACCGCTCTTGCCGACGTCGTCGATACCACCTTCTCCGATGATATCCGCTTCATCGGCGTGGGCACCATGGCCATTGCCGCTATCTGGACCCTGCTGAAGATTGCCGGGCCCATTGCGCTGGGTATCCGCCAGTCGCTAGCCTCCTCGCGCGCCCGTAAGTCCGGTTCCGCCGTGGATGTGACCGAGCGAGATATTCCCTTCCCCTATGTTGCCACCACCATCGTGGCGTTTATGGTGCCCATCGCGCTGCTGCTGTGGGACTTCGTGCAGGGTACCGATATCCATGACCATATGGCCGTGCTCATTACCGTCTCCGTGCTCTTTACGTTGCTGGTAGGCCTCATTATCGCCTCTGTGTGCGGCTACATGGCGGGCCTGATTGGTGCGTCTAACTCGCCGATTTCCTCCATCGGTATCATTGCCGTGCTTGCTGCCTCGCTGCTCATCGCCGCCGTTACCCGCGGCACCAGCGCTGATCCTTTGTCCTTGGTGGCGTATACGCTCTTTACCGCGGCCATTGTCTTTGGTATTGCCACCATTTCCAATGACAACCTGCAGGACCTGAAGACCGGCGCACTCGTTGGCGCTACCCCGTGGAAGCAGCAGGTAGCGCTCATTATCGGCGTGGTCTTCGGCTCCCTAGTCATCCCGCCGATTTTGCAGGTCATGCTCAACGGTTTCGGTTTCCAAGGCATGGAGGGTGCGGGCGAAGACGCCTTGGCCGCCCCACAGGCCGCCTTGATGTCTTCGGTTGCCTCCGGCATCTTCGATAGCTCGCTGGATTGGGACCTTATCTTTATCGGCATGGCCATCGGCGCTGTCCTCATTATTATTGACGAGCTCCTGCGCAAGTTCACCGATAAGTACTCATTGTCCCCGCTGGCAGCTGGCATGGGTATGTACCTGCCGGCCGCGCTGACCATCGTCATCCCCATCGGCGCCATCCTGGGCACTTTCTACGATAAGTGGGCCGCGAAGCAATCCCGCCCCGAGTTTGCCAAGCGCATGGGAACCCTCCTGGCTACCGGCTTGATCGTGGGTGAGTCCCTCTTTGGCGTGGTCAATGCCGGCATCATCGCCGCCGCTGGCGGCGAGAGCCCGCTGGAAATCTTTGAGGGTGGTGCCTCCGCCACCGTGGTAGGCGTGATCCTCTTCATTATCGCGCTAACGTTCATCTACCGCTGGACCAAGCGCACGGTGAAGAGCTCCTAGTTCCTGATCCATTCCTTATATAATGGCGTCCCTTCGCGGGGGCGCCATTTTTTCTTGCAGTCGCGGTGGGAGAGTGCCAGAATGGTCGTTAGCACTCGCACAGTATGAGTGCTAGATAAATCTACATCGTTGTGGTTGAGGTTGGTTCACACTCACCAGCCATGCCGTCGCGGGCGTCCGCAGCGAGAAAGACGTGAGTGTCGTCCTCAATAAACCAAGGAGCACAAACACAATGGCAAAGATTATCGCTTTTGATGAAGAGGCCCGCCGCGGCCTTGAGCGCGGCCTAAACACGCTTGCCGACGCCGTCAAGGTCACCCTCGGCCCTAAGGGCCGCAACGTCGTCCTGGAAAAGTCCTGGGGCGCCCCGACCATTACCAACGACGGTGTTTCCATCGCTCGCGAAATCGAGCTCGAGGATGCTTACGAGAAGATCGGCGCCGAGCTGGTCAAGGAAGTTGCCAAGAAGACTGACGACGTCGCAGGCGACGGCACCACCACCGCAACCGTGCTGGCACAGGCTCTAGTACGCGAGGGTCTGCGCAACGTAGCCGCAGGTTCCAACCCAATGGGCATCAAGCGCGGCATCGAGACCGCAACCAAGAAGGTTGTGGACTCCCTGCTGTCTTCCGCCAAGGAAGTAGAAACCCAGGAGCAGATTGCTACCACCGCTGGCATCTCCGCTGCTGACCCGGCCATCGGCGAGAAGATCGCCGAGGCTATGTACACCGTGGGCAACGGCTCCGTAAACAAGGACTCCGTTATCACCGTGGAAGAGTCCAATACCTTCGGTGTTGACCTCGAGGTAACCGAGGGCATGCGCTTTGACAAGGGCTACATCTCCGGCTACTTCGCTACTGATATGGAGCGCCAGGAGGCAGTCCTGGAGGACCCATATATCCTGCTGGTCTCTTCCAAGATCTCCAATATCAAGGACCTCGTTCCGCTGTTGGAGAAGGTCATGCAGTCCGGCAAGCCGCTGCTGATCATCGCCGAGGACGTTGAGGGCGAGGCCCTGTCCACCCTCGTGGTGAACAAGATCCGCGGCACCTTCAAGTCCGTTGCCGTTAAGGCTCCTGGCTTCGGCGATCGCCGCAAGGCCACCCTGCAGGACATGGCCATCCTCACTGGCGGCCAGGTCATCTCCGAAGAGGTCGGCCTCTCCCTCGAGACCGCCGAGCTCGAGTACCTGGGCCAGGCACGCAAGGTCGTTGTCACCAAGGATGAGACCACCATCGTTCAGGGTGCTGGCTCCCAGGAGCAGATCGACGGCCGCATCAAGCAGATTCGCGCTGAGATCGAAAGCTCCGATTCCGATTACGACCGTGAGAAGCTCCAGGAGCGCCTGGCTAAGCTCTCCGGCGGCGTTGCCGTCCTTAAGGTCGGCGCCGCTACCGAGGTCGAGCTCAAGGAGCGCAAGCACCGCATCGAGGATGCAGTCCGCAACGCAAAGGCTGCCGTGGAAGAAGGCATCGTTGCCGGCGGTGGCGTAGCCCTGCTGCAGGCTGCTTCCGTCCTGGATTCCCTGGATGACCTCAAGGGCGATGAGGCTACCGGCGTCAAGATCGTCCGCGAGGCCCTGTCCGCACCGCTGAAGCAGATCGCGCACAACGCTGGTCTGGAGCCGGGCGTTGTTGCTGACAAGGTTTCCTCCCTGCCAGCAGGCGAGGGCCTGAACGCTGCTACCGGTGAGTACGTCAACCTCATGGAGGCTGGCATCAATGACCCGGTCAAGGTCACCCGCTCCGCACTGCAGAACGCTGCTTCCATTGCAGCTCTGTTCCTGACCACCGAGGCCGTCGTTGCCGACAAGCCTGAGCCGGCCGGAGCCAACAACGGCATGCCGGACGCTGACGCCATGGGCGGCATGGGCTTCTAACGCCCTATACCCCATAGGCCGCCAATAACAACGGGCCTAGCATCAGCCTGAGCGCCCCGTTTCTGTGCTTTAGAGCGCATGAAACGGGGCGCTTCGGCGTGTCTGCACCATTTTCTTTAAGTGATGCGATATGTGAACGCTGCGTCTTTACGAGATGACTTTCCGAATGTGCTCGTCATAGTCGGTTTCAATTGGGGCTGGAGATCGGAGAGCTTTTGGGAAATTCACCGCGCTATATGGCTCGCGATTCTCCGCCACAGCTTTTAACATGCGAACCATGCACCCCAGTGACCCCGTATAGGGGTAGCTGAAGGGGCGGAATTTAAAAAGGTTTTTCGCTCTCGGAGAGTGGGTTTTGCGCCTACCTATCGTTCGTTACTCCGGAAGCGTTACAGTGTTAAGCCTGAGCTAACCTAGCTATTTAAAGCGTAATGTAAAAGCCCAGTTTAGTAGCCTTTCAGTTAAGGTAAAAAATTTTAATGCCTCCAAAAGCCATAAACTTATCCCTATCAAGTTGCCTGCGTGATGGGGCATCTATGCAAATTTGACTTGATTTCGTTCAAACTTGTGTCAAAATATCTTTTGTGACGCCCGCTGAGGGTGTCTGCAAACTGCAAACCCCTCCGCGGCAGTAGCTTCGGATCTATTTTAGGAGTTCAAACATGGATCTCTCCACCATTCAGATGCACTTGGATAACTTCGTAACTACCTGGGAAGGCTGGGGCAAGATTGTTCAGGGCATCCAGGACTGGAAAGGCGTCGCTGAAGGATTTGAGGCCCTGAAGAAAGCTTTCGAGACTTTCGGTAACGGCTTGGAAGAACTGAGCTCCAAGTAAGCAAGACCTTTCCATCAACCAACCTTCAATAAGGAGACACTAAAATGCAGGAACTTTCCTCCAACTTCGGCAGCTTCGTAGAATTGAGCAGCAATTTGTTCAACTCTATCCACGAGGTTCTTTCTCCGCTGCTGTCCATTGCTGAAGGCGCTTCCAAGCTGATCGGCATGTTCGTATAAGAACATCCTCCAGTTCTGAGCTTTAAAGCTCACTGAAGCAAGAAGGTCTACCGTCTCGGTAGGCCTTCTTTTCGTTTTGGTGGCTGTTTAGGGAAGGGATAACTTCTTAGGGAAGGGATAACTTCGAAAGTTTAACGCGCTTGCTGTCTATATTCGGGTTACACTTAATGCATGGCTGATGTTAAAGACGACGATCTTCCCGAGATTGACCTGGCAAAAACAGACGGCTACGTCGTCGACGGAACCGATGAGGATGACCCTTCGCTGATCATGCCGGATGGTTCCCCGGTTCAGACTTGGCGTGAAAATTACCCCTACGATGAACGCATGACTCGCGATGAGTACGAGTCCGTTAAGCGTGCGCTGCAGATTGAATTGCTGAAGTGGCAGAACTGGACCAAGGAAACTGGTCAGCGTCATATTATTATCTTTGAGGGGCGCGACGCAGCCGGTAAAGGCGGCACTATCAAGCGCTTTAACGAACACCTGAACCCGCGCGGTGCCCGCACAGTGGCATTGGAAAAGCCGTCGCCGCGTGAGTCCACCTCGTGGTACTTCCAGCGTTACATCGAGCATTTCCCGGCCGGTGGTGAAATCGTCTTCTTTGACCGCTCTTGGTATAACCGTTCCGGGGTGGAGCGGGTTATGGGCTTTTGTACCGAAAGTCAGCACGCGGAATTCCTTCGCGAGGTTCCGATGCTGGAGAATATGATTCTGGGCTCGGGTATCTCCCTGACCAAGCTGTGGTTCTCGGTTACTCGTAAGGAGCAGCGCACTCGCTTCGCTATTCGCCAGATTGACCCAGTGCGCCAGTGGAAATTGTCCCCGATGGACTTGGCCTCGCTGGATAAGTGGGACGACTACACCCGTGCTAAGGAAGAGCAGTTCCGTTATACGGATACGGAAGAGTCGCCGTGGATTACCATTAAGTCCAACGACAAGAAGCGTGCCCGCATTAACGCTATGCGCTATGTACTGTCCAAGTTCGAGTATACGAACAAGGATCACGAGCTGGTGGGCGAGGTTGATGAGAATATTGTTAAGCGTGGTCGCGACCAGATTGGTGACTAAGCTTTAGCTGGATTAGCCATCACGACGGCGGGAAACTCGGAAACTTCGAGTTTCCCGCTTTTTGTATTAAGGGGGTAACGGGGGTGGATTTGGGCAATAGTTTTGGCAAAATTTGTTCTTCCTAAAAGTCCGTTTCCGTGCGGTTATTTTACGGAACCGTAGGTTACATAATTGGAAGTTATTTGTGCTTTATATCGTCGCGTATTTAGCATCACTGTTATCTCAATCTCATCCAGGAAAGCACTATGAGATACAACACTAAAGAGGAGACGGTGATGATGAAGAAGCATGTAACCGCTTGCTTGACGGCGGCTGCTGTCATGGCGGCACCAGTGGCGGTATCTGGAACGTTTACAGTTGGCGCAGCTGCTCAAGAGGCACCGGCCCCAACGGCAGACCAGAAGCCAGATGTATTGGGACGCCCGACCGTCTCTGACAAGCAGGTTTCTGACGAGGATGGCTACTTCGATAGCCAGCGCGGTCAGGGTGTAAAGATCTACTACCGGAAGCAGAAGGTGGCAAACCCACGCGGTGCGGTGGTTTTGGCGCACGGTGTATCTGAGCACTCGGGGCGTTACGATTACGTCGCCAAGCGCTTGCTCGATGCAGGCTACAACGTCTACCGCGTAGATCACCGCGGCCACGGCAAATCCGCCGGCGGCAGCGTACCGATGGGGCATATCGATAATTTCCAGTACATCCTCGATGATTTCGACCGTGTCGTGGACATGGCGAAGGAAGAAAATCAGGGAGTAAAGACCTTCCTGCTGGGCCACTCGATGGGCTCGCTGACCGTGGAGGCCTATGGCATTCGTGAGCCGGGCAAGGTCGATGGCATCATCACTAACGGTGGCGGCGCGCCGCTGAACCTTTCGGGCAAGAATGTTGCGGGAAAGAACATCACGCCGGATGATATTTCTGAGACCCAGAAGAAGCTGGATCCCACCATCTTTGAACGCTTGCCGCTAGCCCAACTCACCAGCTTTAATGCGAACTATGCGCAGAACCTGATTCCGCACCGCACCGAAATCGGCGCACAATCGCCGGAGTGGAGCAAGGACATTCAGCTGTCTAATCCATTTACGGATGGTATCTCCACTAACCAAGCGGTGAAGGACGAGTATGCCTCTAGCCCGCTCATTGCGCAGAAGACCAGTGCCGGCACGGCCTTGCAGCTGGCGGCAATTGCGAATTACGACGCCGTCAATGCGGACCTCTTCACCGCACCGACGCTCATCATGCACGGCACCAAAGACGGCATCGTTCCGCCGTACTTCTCCCAGGATTGGTATAACTCCATCTCCTCCAAGGACGTGGAGTACGTGACCTGGGAGGGGCAGAAGCACGAGGTCTTTAATGAGCCGGCTGCCGATCAGGCTCTCGATACCGTCGTGGACTGGCTCGACCGCCACGCCTAAATTCACGCGGACCTCAAAGTGAGGACTCTTGGCAGGCATGTAGTGCTTGCCAAGAGTTTACGTATATGTAACCGCGTCGTTGCCCAGGACGGATAGAAATTGAATTATGAAAAATAAACTCTGTGCTTTCTCATCTATCCTGGCGCTCACCGGAATGGTGGGCGCACCTGTTGCGGCGGCCCAGTCCTCGCTTCCGGGTTCCTCCTTTGGTTCTTCTTTGGGGTCATCGTTAGGCTCTTCTTGGGGGTCTTCCCAGAGCTCGTCCGAGGGGTCCTCGGCGGGAGACGATGTGCAGCCGGGGGAAGGCACAGAATCGCGGGTGCTGTGGCTGGAAAGCTTCGACGGGGTGGATACCCCGGCATGGTTTACTCACCGCGCGCCGGAGGGGTGGAAGACCGACGTGCACGGCGTGGACTCGGGCGAGGCCCGCTGGAAGGGCTGGACTTTTGGCGATATGCGCCATTGGACCTGGGCATCTGGTACCGATATGCGCCACTATTTCACCCAGGCGCATGACACCTTCGCCATCATCGACAACAAGCAGCAGCGCTTGGCCGAAGGCGATTCCATGACCGCGGGTCTAAAGAGCCCGGCCATCCCGGTGGCGGGGCAGGAGCGGGTGAATGTGGAATTCGACCACCATTACCGCCAGGGCAAGGACGGGCAAAATGCCAAGGTGACTGTCTCCTTCGATGGCGGGGAAGCCCAGGAAATCGCCGTCTTTGATAAGGATGTCTTCTCCAAGCACGAGTCCATTGGCGTGGACGTGCCAGCCGGCGCGAAGAATATGCAGGTTAGCTTCAGCTACAACAACGGCAATGATGACTGGTGGTGGGCGGTGGATAACGTGGGCGTCGTCAAGCCGCTCGGTGAGCTTCAGGGCTCGCCGCAGGCTACCGTGGACGTGCTTTCCGACGTCCAGGGCGACCCCCAAGACTACAAAGAAGCGGTCCGCCAGTTGAACGGTATGGAGGACAAGGCCGGGGCGCTGGTGCTCAACGGCGACCTCGTGGACGATGGCTCGCAGCAGCAGTGGGATGATTTCTTGGCCGCGCACAGCGAGGTGCCGCACGATTCGGGCAAGGAATTGTGGACCATCGGCAACCACGAAATGTATGGCAAGGAAGGCTCTAAGACTTACCTGGATCGCTTTCTCAAATACTCCGGCCAGGATAAACCGTGGAAGGAAGAAGTGGTGGATGGGGTGCCGCTCATTTCGGTAAATACCGAGTTTTATTCCGATATTCTGCGCCACGGCAAGGAGCCGTTCCAGCGCATCAGCAAGGAGCAGCTCGATTGGCTAGATGAGCGCCTGGCTTATTGGGATGCTAAGGGCACTCCGGCGTTGGTCTTTAGCCATCCGCTGCTGCCGCAGACGGTATCGATGTCTCATTCGGCGTGGTACCAGAATGACTTTGAGGACCTCGAGGCGCTATCCAACGTGGTCAATAAGTACAACAACATCGTGTGGTTTAGCAGCCACAGCCACTCTTCGCTGCGTCAGAATAACTGGTGGGGAACCCGCCGCTATGACGGCACTGGTGAGGCTGGCCGTACCGGCTTCCCCGTGGTCAACACCGGCGCCATTCTCAATGAGTACCTACCGGATGGCGATAACGACGAAAAAATTGTTAAGGAAAAGGAAGAGGCCTCCACCGGACTGCGGGTCAAGGTGTTTGCTGACCGTGTCCGGGTGGAGGCCTGGGACTTCAAGTCCGGCGAGATGATTAAATACCAGGACTTCGCGCGGTAGGGCGCAGATTATGGCCGGCGACCTATCGCTCCCACGGCTCGATGGGGTTGCCCTGCCATACGGCGTTGGTGGGCACGCGGTCACCGCGCATAACCAGCGAGCCGGGACCCACGGTGGATGCAGTGCCGATGAGCGAGGCAGGCAGCGCCACCGAGTGGGCGGCCAGGGTGGAGCCGTCCTGGATGGTGACGGTATCTAGGCTCATCACGCGGTCCTGGAAAAGGTGGGTTTGCACCACCGTGCCAGGGCCCACGGTGGCGGCCTCACCGACGCGGATGAGGTCCGTTTCCGGGAACCAGTAGGAATCGATCCACGCACCGCGGCCGATTTCCACGCCGAGGGCGCGCAGCCCCAGGTTGATCTCGCCGGAGCCGTAGGTGTGCTGGAAGAACCACGGCGCGGCGACGACCTCCACGAAGGTATCCTGCAGCTCATTGAGCCAGACAAAAGCGGACCACAGCGGGTGGTCAGCCGCGCGGTGCTTGCCCACGCAGATCCACTTCACCGCGACGGTGACGGCCATGGCCACCGCACCCATGCCCATGAGCACGAGGCCGGAGAGGAGCCAGGTCAGGGGGAAGCCGAGGGCGTCGAGAAGCAAGTCGTAGACGCTAAGGGTTGCCGCGAGCAACATGGCAGAAAACATCGGTGCCAAAAGGCGCATGGTTTCCACCACGCCGCGGGCGGCCTTTACCGCAAAGCCCGGGTTATAGGTCAGTGCCTCACCCGAGTTGGCAGGGGAGTCTACCTCCACCGTCACGCGGCGCATGCGTTCTGGCGGAGCACCCCACCAGTTGGCGCCGGCCTTGGTTTTCTTCGGAGTAGAAGAAAGCACGGCAACGAGCGAGTTCTTCGATAGCTTGCGGCCGGGCGCGGTGATGCCGGAGTTACCCACGAAGGAGCGCTTGCCCACCTTGGTCTCGCCGGTGCGCATCCAGCCGCCGCCGAGCTCGTAGCCGCCAATCATGGTGTCATCGGCCAGGAAGGCGCCCTCTTTGACCTCGGTGAGCTTGGGGATCATCACCGCGGTGGAAATTTCCACGTTAGTGCCGATCTGCGCGCCGAGCGCGCGCAGCCACGTCGGGGTGAGCTGCGAGGCATAGAGCGGGAAAAGCTTGGTGCGCGCCTCGTCCATGAGGCGTTCGATGGCCCACAGGCGCCAGCCCTTGACCGAACGCACAGGCGATACGCCCGGGCTAATGCCGAGCGAGAGTATGCGCACACCCAGCCAGATCTGCAACATATAGGTGGCAAAGGCTGCCAGCGCACCGATAGGTGCGAAGAAGATCGCGCCGATAAAGCCATCGCCGCCGGTGGACTGCACGAGGGCGAGAACAAGGGCCGCGCCAACCGCCAGCGCCACGACCGGCTGGATGGCCAGCAGGACGGAGGTGGCGTCATAGATGGCCACCCACCACGGCCGACGCTTTGGCGTATGGGACGGGAAGCGGTGCTTGGAGCGGCCCACCTTTTGGGCAGGCGAGCCGGACCAGCGCTGGCCGTCCTTGATCTTCTTTCGGCCGGTGACGGTGGAACCGGCCTCCACGTGGGCGTACTTGCCCACCACGGTGCCAGGCAGCAGCGTGGAGCGCGCGCCCACGCGGGCGCCTTCCTTCACGTCGATGGCGCCCACGTGCAAGATATCGCCGTCTAGCCAGTAGCCGGAAAGATCCACCTCGGGCTCGATGGCGGCGTGCTTGCCCAGGGTGAGCAGGCCGGTAACTGGCGGCAGGGAGTGCAGGTCCACGCCGCGCTTGACCTTGACTCCGAGCGCACGGGCGTAGTTATTCACGCGCGTGGCACCGGCCAGGGAGCTCGCGCCAGCGGCATTAGCCCAGCGCTCAGCCGCCCAGATGCGCAGGTGCGTCGACCCGCCGCGCGGGTAATCGCCCGGCTTAATGCCGGCCGTAATAAGACGCGCGCCGTAGCCGCCAATGGGGATGCGGCCGACGGGGGTGACAAAGACGATGAGCAGGGCAATGACCAGCCACCACGGATAGGCCGCGGCCCACTCAAAGCCCAGTGATGCCGCCACGGTAGAACCCAACATGAGCCAGGCCAGCCAGCTGGAGGCGGCCAGTGTCATGACGGGGATCTGAATCAGGGTCTGGGCGAGGCGGGTGCCGAAGCCGACCTTGGTGACCTCGCGCATGGGGACGTCAGCAGCAGCGGGGCGCGGTTCGGCTCCCGCAATGAGCTCGGCCAGCGAGCCCAAGCGTGGGTGGTCGTAGAGGTCGCGCACGGCCACGGTGGGGTAGCGCTCCCTGATATGACCCACGAGGGTCGCGGCCGCGAGCGAGGTGCCGCCGAGAGAGAAGAAATCGGCGTTCTCGTCCTCCACGGATACGCCGAGCGTTTCTACCCACAGCTCCGCGAGCCACTTCTCGGTCTCGGTCAGCGTGGTCGATTCCACGCCCACTCCAGGCAGCGGCCACGGCAGGGCCTTCTTATCCACCTTGCCGGAGGTACGCACCGGCAGCTCTTCCATCACGCAGATGCGCGGGACGAGCGCGGCCGGCATGGTATCGGCCAGGCGAGCGTGCGCGGCCTCGTGATCGAAGCCCTTGGCCTCATCCTCGAGGGAGACATAGCCCACCAGAACGGACTCGCCGCCGGGAGTCTTTTGCACGGCCACGGCCGAGTTGTAGACGTTATCTAGCGCCGCAACATTAGCTTCGACCTCGCCGAGCTCGATGCGGCGCCCGCCAATCTTTACTTGGTCATCCACGCGGCCGACGAAGTACAGCCCGTCTTCTTCCAAGCGAACGTGGTCACCGGTGCGATAGGCGCGCTGCCAGCCCATGGACTCCAGCGGTGCGTATTTTTCCGCGTCCTTGGCCGGATCCAGATAGGACGCCAGTCCCACGCCGCCGATTACCAGCTCGCCGACGCCGCCCATTTCCACGGGCATGCCCTGCTTATCGACGACCACCAGGTCCCAACCGTTAAGCGGCAATCCAATGGACACCGGCCGGCCCGGCAGCATCTGCTGCGCACAGGCGACGACGGTGGCCTCGGTGGGGCCGTAGGTATTCCACATCTCGCGGTCCTCGGTGGCCAAACGGTCCACCAATTCTTGCGAGCAGGCCTCGCCGCCGACGATGAGTAGGCGGATATTGTCGAGAGCCTCGGCCGGCCAGAGGCCCGCCAGGGTGGGCACGGTAGACACGACGGTGATGTCGCGGCGGATGAGCCATGGGCCCAAATCCATGCCGGAACGCACCAGAGACCGCGGTGCTGGGACCAGGCAGCCGCCGTGGCCCCAGGCCAGCCACATCTCCTCGCAGGAGGCATCGAAGGCGACGGACAGCCCGGCGAGCACACGATCCTCCGGGCCGAGTGGCCCGTGCGGGTGATTGACCAAAAAGAGGCTCGCTTCCGCGTCCACGAAGGCGGCCGCGGAACGATGGCTGACGGCCACGCCTTTAGGCTTGCCGGTCGAACCTGAGGTGAAGATGATCCACGCAGTGTCCTCCGGGCGCGGAGCATTCGTCTCCTCGGCAGGGGCGTCCGGGCGCGCGGAGTCCCGCAGGAAGCGGAATCCGTCGTCCGTGAAAACGCCATCGATATCGGCTTCGCCGAAAACCATCTCGGCGCGCTCGTCAGGGTCATCGGCGTCGACAGGCACATAGGCTGCGCCTGCCGCCAAGGTCGCCAAAATGGCGAGGTAGAGCTCGCGCTTGCCGGAGGTCATCCTAATGCCGATGCGATCGCCGCGGCGCACGCCATTGGCGTGCAGCTCGGCAGCCCATGCCTCGACCTCGTGGATGAGCTCGGAATAGGTGATGATTTCGCCGTCATCAAGCGCGGCGGCATCGGGGTTCATTTCCGCGGTGGTGGTAATGATGTCCCACAGCGTGCGCGGCCGCGGTGCCGCGCTTCCTAGAAGGTACTGCTGTGGGACGAGCGATTCGGGACCCGCCATTTATGCCTCTTCTTCGTCCGCGGCAATGATGGACTTAGCCAACTTTCGCAGATGCTTGAGCTGCTTATTGGTGGACTCATCCAATGCCTCGTCCTCGGCGGTAGCGACCAGCACCGCCAGGTCCTTGTGGGCCTTTGTGCCCTTTTTGGTGGAAGCGACGATCTGGCGGCGGCGATCCTTGGGGTCGCGTTCGCGCTTTGCCCAGCCGCGGTCCTCGAGGGCGTCGATAAGACGCACCATGTCAGAGGCGTCAATGGCCAGGGTTTCGGACAGATAAGACTGCGACGCGGCATCCGCGTCGACCAGACAGGTAAGGACCCAGTACTCGCGCAGCGTTGTCTGCTTGGTCTGCAAAGCAGCCTCTACGCCATCGCGGGTGCGGCGGCGGAGGCGCTCCAGCTGGAACGACGGGGATTCGAGCAGGGCAGTTGGGATTACAGAATTATTCGTGGAAGCCATACCATCATAATAATCCCAAAAGATTGGTTAAGGCCAATTAATCCGTTTCGATGGGAAGTCCGGCAGCCTTCCACTTATCCGTGCCACCATCAACGTTAATAGTGTCCCAGCCCAGCGCATGCTCCAGATACTGACAGACCTGCATACTGCGGCCGCCCGCGTGGCAGATGACGTAAATATCCTTGTCCGGGTCGATTTCCTGGATGCGACCCGTAATCTCGCTCATCGGGATATGGGTCGCGCCCTTCGCGCGCTCCACCGCCCACTCATCATTCTCGCGGACATCAATGAGCTGAGCGCCTTCTGGTACTTCGGTTGGTTGAACGTTTTTCATGCCTCATACCCTAGTCACGCATAGGTCCTTATGCTGCTCCCCGTGCCGCGTCCGAGAAGAGCCGTGAGGAACTAGGGACGGCGACAACATGCGAGCTCGGCCCGTTGCGTCAATTGTCTGTTCCAGCAGCTTTAGCTCTTGTCTCGCCAGATTTGTAGCCCAAACAGTTATCTGCTTCGGCGTTTAACCCCTTGTAGTCGAGGCTTAGAGTATGCCTTGGTCCAAATCCTTGGCATCCGCGGCGGATGTGCGCAGGGCATTAATTTCCAGCGGCAACTGAGATGAATTCAGGCGAACCTGTCTTGGTTGTGATTAGAGTGGCGTACAGCCCACGGTACGGCTTTCTGTTCATGGCGAGAGTGGGGCTTCTCTGCCACGCTTTCAACGCTCATCTGAATTGAAAGGGAAATTTTTGATGCAAAGTCTTACAGGGATGCGGACAGAGCTTCGACAAGGCACGCTTGAAATCGACGGCATCACCATCAAAAGCCTTATCGGTGTGGACCTCGAGCCACACAGCGAATATAGCCTGAGCCTCGAATTTGCAGTTCGTCCAGGAACAGCTCCCAGCGCGATGAGGCTTAAGGCTTTAGACGCTGAGTTCGTACTCTTTGATAACGAGACAGAAAACAGCATTCGTCTCACCGACGGCGTTAGCAATAGTACAAGCTTTCTCCTTCGCACCGGACAGGAAGATGGCAGGCTACTCGTCTTCAACGAGTACCTGCATAGTTACAAGGAAGGTGTCGAACCCGCCTACGAATACATGACTGGCGATGCTGGGATTGTTATCACTGAGAGGGAAGGTGACACCATTCACTTTGCCTGCAACAACCGCAGTCCACGGGAGCAGCTAGCTTTTGAGGACGTCACCGGGATGCTGACACTTAGAAAAGTTGGTTCAGCGGAAGAGCATTCCATCGCTCCTGTAGAGGATGGATCGCCAATTCAACAATATTGCTTCATCGACAGCGGCGATGAAGCAATCGATGAAAAGAAGCTCGTTGATATTGCTACTGCGCTTTCGGGCAAGACCTCCCCGAGAAGCGAAGCGGTCACCACCTTAATTGACAGGCTTGAAGGGCTTAACTACACCATCATTTCTTCCGCAGGCAATGCTGTCACCATCGAAGTGGACATCTCGGATGAGGACACCACCGAATTCGCTATGGTCGATGAGGCTCGACTGTGGAATCTCAACCTAGTGAAGGTTAAAACTCGCACCTTGCTGAATCAGAGCACAAACCGGCCAGAAAGTTAGGCCACACCTGCCCGGAATAAAAATGTGAAGGACCGCGTGATTCGTCGTGTTGAAGAACGGGTTCTGGCGGAGAGCACGCAGGTGCAAGCCGCGGATCTGGCTGTGGCACTTAAATCGTCGGTTCGTGTGAGGAGTCGATGTCGTTTTCTGTAAATAGCGTCGGAAATTGGGGGGGTTCGCGCTCTATTTACCGTGAGCGTCGTGCGGGCTGCCCGCGGCGATTCTTGTGTGGCGCATCGGGTCAAAGTGACACACACGGCGCTGGCCCCGCGGAGGCCTGCGTGCGCGTTTTAACGGTGCGCGGAGAGGTACTCCAGAATCGCCTTGACGCGGCGGTTGTCCTCGCTGGGGTCTAAGCGAAGCTTGGTGAAGATGTTGGAGACATGCTTGGCCACCGCGGCGGCGGATAAAACGAGCTCGGCGGCGATGTCCTTGTTGGACTTGCCGCGGGACATTAATTCGAGAACCTCGCGCTCGCGCGGGGTGAGCTCGCCCAAGCCGCTGCGTCCGGAGCTCATGAGAGCTTGAGCCACGGTGGGGTCGATGACGGTGCCGCCCTGGGCCACCACGTCCAGGCTGGCCAGGAAGTCGCGCACCTCGGAGACACGGTCCTTCAAAAGGTAGCCGGTGCCGGCCTCGGGGGAGTCGAAGAGCTCCACCGCATAGGCCGGGGCCACGTATTGGGAGAGCACCATGACAGGCAGGCCCGGGTAGGCGTTTCTCAAATTCACGGCGGCTTTCAAACCATCGTCGCCCATGCCCGGCGGCATGCGTACGTCCGTGATGACGATGTCTGGCAGGTCGTCGCGCAGTTTATCCACCACAGCCTCGAGCGAAGGGGCAGAGGAAGCCTGGTCCACTACAGAGTGCCCGCGGCGCTCCAACAGGCCGGCCAGGCCCTCGCGCAGAATGGCGGAGTCATCCGCTACCACAATCCTTAAGCTCATCTTTTACACTCCTGGCTGTCCGCGATCGAGAAGAAGGGGAATGGACCCGGCCACCCGGGTCGGGCCGCCAGGCGGTGAGGACAAAGACATTTCTCCGCCGAAGGCAGCAAGACGCTCGGCCATCCCCGCCAGGCCGCGCCCGGGGACGACCTGTGCGCCGCCGGGGCCCTCATCCACCACGGTGATGCGCAGCGAATCGTCCGAGGTCACCAGCACCGAAACCGGCGCGCCCGGCGCATGCTTGGCCGCATTCGTCAAAGCTTCCGTGCCGAAGAAATAGCCGCAGGCCAGCACGGAGGCGGAGAGCTCAGGCAGAGAATGCGGGGCAAAGACGCTGACGTGGGGGCCGTGGGAGGAGGCGGCGTCGGCAAGCGCGGCGACCAGGCCGTGATCCTGCAGCACCTGTGGGTGAATACCGTGCACCGTGGCGCGCAGGGAATTCAGGCCGCGGTCCACGTCTTGCTTTGCGGCGGTGAGGAGCTCGGTGAGGCCAGCGGGGGCGTCGAGAAGAGCCTCGCCCAACTTCATGCTCGCGGCCACGAGGTATTGCTGTGCGCCGTCGTGCAGGTCGCGCTCGATGCGGGCGCGCTCGACCTCGTAGGCGTCCGCGATGGCGCGGCGCGAGGCCGTGAGCTGCGCAATCTGCTGCGCCTGCTGCTGCTCGTGCGTGGTGGGTTGGGGATTCTTTCGGAACACGGTTCACAGCATATCGGGTGTCCCGAACTACAGGGGTAGTGCTGGCACTACCTTAAAGAGCAACGCTAGGGCTGTTCTTTCCGCGGGCCCGGCACGGTGAAATGAGAGACATGGCACAGATACTTTCCCTGACAGACATCACCAAGGACTTCGGCGGCGGCCCGGTGCTCGCCGGAATTTCCCTCGACATTGAACCGGGCGAGCTCGTGGCTGTCATGGGGCCGTCTGGCTCCGGCAAGTCCACGCTGCTGCACTGCATGTCCGGCGTGCTCACCCCCACGCACGGTAGCGTGCGCTACGGGGACGAGGAGCTCTCCGCGCTTTCCGACACCCCCCGCTCCCGCACCCGCCTGCGCAACTTCGGCTTCGTCTTCCAGGATGGTCAGCTGCTGCCGGAGCTCAGCAACGTGGATAACGTGGCGCTGCCGGCCATGCTTAACGGTATGGGGCGGGGTGCGGCCCGCAGGCGCGCGATGGAGCTTCTTGATCAGCTGGGCCTGGGTGGCCTGGCGGACCGCCGCCCGGCGCAGGTCTCCGGTGGCCAGGCTCAGCGCGTGACCATTGCGCGTGCGCTAGTGGCGAACCCAGGCGTTGTCTTCGCCGACGAGCCGACCGGTGCGCTGGATCAGTCCACCGGCCACGAGGTCATGCAGATGCTCACCACCATCGTGCGCCAGGCCGGGGCGAGCCTGGTCATGGTCACGCACGACCCGAAGGTGGCCGATTGGATGCAGCGCCGCGTGGAGATTCGCGATGGCATCATTCACGACGACCGCCGCCTGGGGGTGATTCGATGAACACCGCCACCTTGGTCTATGACCTGCAGCGCGAATCCATTCGCGCGCGCTCGGGCACGGGCATCGTCTCTCTATTGGCGATTGTGAGCCTGACCATCGGTTCCGCCATCGCCTTTTTGGTTGCGGGCGGTACCTGGATGTTTTGGGAGCGCGCCCAGCACGTCGAGGACGCCGCGCCCGCCCTCAAGGAGGCCTTTGGCAACGAGATGGAGGCCTTCCTCTATCCCTGGTTCGCCCTGGCTCTCTTTTCCTGCGCGTTCATCCTTCCCGCGCTGTTTAACCTCACCTCCCAGGCCGCCGTCCTGGGTGCGTCCGGAAGGGAGCAGCGCCTAGCCACCCTGCGCCTGCTGGGCTTAAGCTCCCGCCAGGTGGAGCGCATGGCAATTGTGGAAACCGGCCTCCAGGCGGTGATCGGCATCGTGCTCGGCGGGTTGATTAGCCTACTCGTCGCACCGGTCTTTACCCAGCTGGACTTCCAAATGCGGCCCATTGACCTGACAGAGATTCTGCTGCCCTGGTGGGGATATATAGCCGTGGCCGGCGTGCTCTTCCTCCTGGCCATCGGCGCGGCACTGTACGGCATGCGCCGCGTGCGGGTGAGCCCGCTGGGCGTGGCCAAACGCCAGATGCCCGCGGCCTACCGCTGGTGGCGCGCCATCGTCTTCCTCATCATCGTGGCAGTCGGCGGCGTGTTCCTCACGGGCAAGGCGGGCCCGCCCACCGCTATGGTCATCGTGGTCATGTTTGGCATGCTGATGAGCATCAACCTCATCGCGCCTTTCATCCTGCAGTTGGGCGCGCACGTCTTCTCCCTCTTCCCCGGAACCGCGCACTTCGTGGCCTGCCAGCGCGTGGCGGGCAATGCCCGCCCGGCATGGCGGCGCAGCGCTGCCATCGGCTTCTTCGGCTACCTGGCCGGCTTCCTCGTTGCCGCGCCCCTGGGCTCCGATGCCTTGGCCTCGGTGCTCGAAGAAGATCCCGGAATGAACGTGGTGTTCAAGGACATCTCCACTGGCGTTGTACTAACCCTCGTTTTCGGCTTCACGTTGACCACCATGTCCATCATCCTGGGTCAGGTTTCCGGCATCTTCGAGGACAAGGAGCTCATCCGCTCTCTGGATTTGATGGGCGTGCCGCGCGGCTTCCAGTTCCGCTCCGGGGCGCTGACCGTCATGGGGCCGGTCGTGGCCTTGAGCTCCTTCGGTTTTCTCTTCGGCGGCGGAATTGCTTCGCTGATGTTCTTCTCCAACGTCGAGCAAAGCGACGTCGATGTGAGCGCTCGCCTGCTTATGGCCTTCGGCTTCCTGGCGGTGGGCTGGGTGGTCACGCTTCTTGCCATTGTCCTTGTTGAACCGTTGCGCGGCTACGTGCTGCGCACAGGAGGTCGAAAAGAATGAAAAAAGAATGAAAACTGTACTGAAAATTCTTGGCGGACTCTTCAGCGTTGCCTTTATCGCGGTGTTCGCCGCCGTGTACTTCCTCGGCCCCTCCTATGGCGGGGCGCTGCTGGGCTAGCCCTATTTTCTTTTCAACGCCAGCGAAAAACACATCAACACCGCGGTGGTGGATACCGCAGCGTATACCAGAATCTATGGCGAGAGTGAAGAATTTCAGCGCGCCCGCGAGGCTTTGAAAGAGGACCCGACCAACGCGGAGCTCCTCGATGCCGCCATCGACGCCGCCTCCTCCGCCGAAGCCATCCTCCTGACCTTCCGCGGCCTGGACAACGTGCGCACCTTCGGCGAGCCGACCGCCGGCTACGCCTCCGCCAACGTGGTGCTGGATTACCCGGACGGCCGCTCGCTCATGCTCACTACTGCCAAGGACAAGGCGTGCACAGGTGAGGAGTTCGTCGAGGACCCCATCGCTCCTGATGCTCCGGAATCTGAGCTCGACGGCTGGCTTGCCTCCCATTGTGGCTTCTAAGGCGCGGTTTTCGTCCACAGGTGCCTTTAACGTTCACGGCAAATAACGCCCCGAAACACGCTATTTTTCGCCACTATGTACCGTGAACGACAGTGATTAGTCGGAAAACGCGAAAGGTACGCTTCGGCGCGCGGTGGGAAACCTCTTCGGTCCCCACCGTCTGCGGAAACGTACCTTCACAGTGCCGCCGTTAGCGTGCGGCAGAAGCGCTTACTTGAAGCGAGCCTTTGCCTCGTCAAGGATCTTCTCTGCCTCGGCCTTGTCGCCCCAGCCGGAGCCGGAAACTTCCTTGTTCGGCTCCAGGTCCTTGTAGTGGACGAAGAAGTGCTCGATTTCGTCCTTGATGTGCTGCTCCACATCGTTGATGTCTTGGTAGTGCTCCCAGCGTGGGTCATCGATGACGGCGAGCAGCTTGTCGTCGCCGCCGGCCTCGTCGGTCATCTTGAACACGCCGACGATGCGGGCCTCAACGACAACGCCCGGGAAGACCGGCTCCGGCAGGATGACTAGGGCGTCGAGCGGGTCGCCGTCCTCGCCCAGGGTGTGGTCGATGAAGCCATAGTCAGCCGGGTAAGCCATCGGGGTGAACAGGTAACGGTCGAGGTAGACCTTGCCGGAATCGTGGTCAACCTCGTACTTGTTGCGGGAGCCCTTCGGGATTTCAATGGTTACTTCAACGCTCACAGCGATGTCCTCCATGGGGGATTGGGTATCAATTACTGCCCATAGTCTAGCGCGTTGCGGATTCGCGCTAGGGTTAAAGGCAATGAAAGCAAAGCATGTTTGGTGGTCAGCGACCGCGCTCGTGGTAGCGGCAGCGGTCGGAGGTACGGCTGCGCTGGGCGTTACCCTCCAGCGCGAATACGGCGATCTCTCGCACGGGGAGGCGCAGGCGGTCGAGGCTCCTGAGGAGCCGTTGAGCGCAGCAGAGCCGGGAGAGGCAGACCTGGATGCGCTGAGCGCGAAGCTGGATGAGCTCGCCAAGAATAAGGACCTTGCCACTTTTGGCGGCGAGGTGATCGATACCGAAACCGGTGACGTGGTGTGGCAGCGCGACGCGGATAAGCGGCTTACCCCGGCCTCGTCTACGAAGGTCCTTACCACTGCGGCGGCGACGTTGGCGCTGGATGAGAATGAGAAAATCACCACCAAGGTCTACCGTGGGTCGAACGAAAAGAACGTGGTCATTAAAGCCGCGGGCGATGTGTGGATGACGCACGAACAGCTCGATGATTTGGCCGAGCAGATTTCGAAGAACGTCGAGCAGGTCGATGGCGTCTACGTCGATACCTCAGTGTGGTCCGGCGAGGCGCAGGCCCCAGGCTGGGATCCGGAAAACGTGGACGGCGGCTTCGTCGCGCCGATGGAACCGGCCATGCTCTACGGTGGTCGCTTGGGCGCGACGACGGGGGACGTGCCGAGGAGTCATGAGCCGGCTTTGGACGTCGCTAAGCAGCTAGGCGATCGCCTCGGCGCGGGCAAGGTAGGCATGGGCTCTGTGGCGGAGAACGCGCAGGAGGTGGCGAGCGTGGATTCGCCGCCGTTAGCGGACCGCGCCCGAGAAATGGTGCGCCATTCCGATAACGTCATGGCCGAAGCCATTGCGCGTGAGCTGGCGATGTCCCGTGGCAAGGAAGCCAGCTTTGAAGGCGATACGCAGGCCACGCTCGAGGTGCTGCGGGAGCAAGGATTCGACGTCGAGGGTGTCGACATTAAGGACAATTCCGGGCTCTCGGTGGATAATCGGCTCACGGCCGGGCTGCTGACGCAACTTATTAATGGCGCGGTCAAGGATCCGCGCCTGCGCCCGCTGGTGTCCTACCTTCCGGTAGCCGGCGGCGATGGCACGCTGTACGAGCGCTACGGCGATTCCGCGGCCAAGGGTTACGTGCGAGCTAAGACCGGCACGCTGACTGGGGTCTCGGCCTTGGCCGGCACCGCGCAGGGTGATTCCGGGCGCGTATATGCCTTTGCCTTCCTGGTGAATGACGGCGATATTTTGGCCGCCCGCAAGGCCCAAGACGCGTTGGCTTCTGCTCTGCATGAGTTCTAATAAGCCCTTTTGGCCGCGGGTTTCGCCGCACTTTCTGGCGTGTCGGCGCGGCGTGCGCGCCGCTGGCCTTGACCACGCAGTGGCGGTGGGGCTGTCCGGAGGCGCGGATTCGCTGGCTCTCCTGGCGGCGCTGGTGGCGGAGGGGCACGAGGTGCTCGCGCTGTGCGTGGACCACGGGTTGCAGGACGGATCGCGGGCGCAGGCCGAGCGCGCGGCCGACCAGGCGCGAACGCTAGGCGCGCGGGCGCAGGTGCTTAGCGTTGAGGCGGACGCTGCGGCGGGGGCGGAGTCGATGGAGGCGGCCGCGCGGGCGGCGCGGTATCGGGCACTGGCCGCCGCGTGCGCGGACGAAGGATTAGAGGTTGCCGTGGCGCATACGGCCGATGACCAGGCGGAAACGCTTTTGCTCGGCGCGCTGCGCGGACGGGTGGCCGGCATGAGTGAGCGCAGCGAGGTGGAAGGCGCCCGCGTGGTGCGGCCGCTGTTGAACGTGCGCCGCGCCGATACCGAGGGCGCCTGCGCGGAATTGGGGCTTTCGGTGTGGCAGGACCCGCAGAATGCGGACACGAATTTTCGCCGCGTGGCGCTGCGCCGCGAGGTAATCCCGCAGTTGAGCCGCATCATCGGCGGGGATGCGGTGCCAGCGCTGGCGCAAGCGGCCACCGACGCCGCGCTTGACGACGCCGCCCTCTACACCCCACCCACCACGGACTGCGCGGAGCTGGCGGCAATGGCAGAACCGCGGCGTCGGCGAGCGATCGCGGCGTGGCTAGTCAGCGAAGGGGTAGAGGTGACGCGGAGGGGAGTGGGGGACGTCGCTAAGCTGTGTACCCACTGGCATGGGCAAGGGCCGGTGGCTGTGCGATCGGCGCGGCAGGTGGGGCAGAGGTTGGAAGTAGCCCGTATAGGTGGCAAACTGGCACTGTTGTCTGGTCATTAAAGGAGCCCACTCGTGCACGACAAGAAAGACTTCGCCGTTCCCGCAAACCGCTACGGTGACGATGTAGAAGCAATCCTCATTGGAGAAGAGGAACTGCAAAACCGCGTCCAAGAACTCGCGGATATGGTCTCTGAAAAGTATGCCGACGCTGAGCAAGACCTGCTTTTGGTCTGCGTGCTCAAGGGTGCGGCTTTCTTCCTTACGGACTTCGCGCGCAAGCTATCCATCCCTTCCGAGTTGGAGTTTATGGCCGTGTCCTCGTATGGCGCCTCCACTTCTTCTTCCGGTGTGGTGCGCATTTTGAAGGACCTGGACCGCGATATTGCGGGGCGCAACGTGCTCATCGTGGAAGACATCATCGATTCCGGCCTTACCCTGTCATGGCTTATCCGGAACCTGAAGGGGCGAAACCCAGCCTCGCTTGATGTGGTCACGCTGCTGCGCAAGCCGGAGGTAGTAAAGGCCGATATTGACCTTTTGGATGTGGGCTTTGATATCCCTAATGAATTCGTCATCGGCTACGGGCTAGATTATGCGGAACGCTACCGCGATCTGCCCTACGTGGGCACCCTTCACCCTGATGTCTACACCACCGACTAAAATCGCGCAGTAATGAAAAACAACAAGATTATTCGCTACGGCGGGATAGCGGCACTTATCCTTATCGCGCTGTACGCCTTTACCTTCTTTAGCAACGATGCCCGCGGCTACGTGCAAGCGGATACCTCCGTTGCACTGACCCAGCTTAAAGACAAAAATGTCGATGAGGTGGAAATTGATGACCGCGAGCAGCGCTTGCGCATCAAGCTCAAGGACGAAATCACGGTAGATGAGCGCGAAGGCGTGAAGGAGATTGTGGCCAAGTACCCGGCCCGCGCCTCCGAGCAGGTCTTTAACTCTGTTAAGGATTCTGGTGCCCAGAAGTACCAGACCAATGTCACGCAGGAATCCTTCCTCGGCTCCATGCTCAGCATGCTGCTGCCTATGCTCATCCTCTTCGGCGTGCTCTTCTGGCTCATGTCCCGCATGCAGCAGGGTGCAGGCGGCATGTTTGGCATCGGCGGTTCCAAGGCTAAGGAACTGACCAAGGATATGCCGACCAATACTTTTGAGGACGTGGCCGGCGCGGACGAGGCCGTAGACGAGTTGCAGGAAATCAAGGACTTCCTGGAAGACCCCACGCGCTACCACGATCTAGGCGCCAAGATCCCGCGCGGCGTGCTGCTCTACGGTCCTCCCGGCACCGGTAAAACCTTGCTTGCTCGCGCCGTGGCCGGCGAGGCCGGCGTACCGTTCTACTCCATCTCTGGCTCTGACTTTGTGGAGATGTTCGTGGGTGTGGGTGCCTCCCGCGTGCGCGACCTGTTCAAGCAGGCGAAGGAAAACAGCCCCTGCATTATCTTTGTGGACGAGATTGACGCCGTTGGCCGCCAGCGCGGTTCCGGCACCGGCGGCGGGCACGATGAGCGCGAGCAGACCCTCAACCAGCTCTTGGTAGAAATGGACGGCTTTGGTGACCGCGAGGGCGTTATCCTCATCGCCGCTACCAACCGCCCGGACATCCTCGATCCGGCGCTGCTGCGCCCAGGCCGCTTCGACCGCCAGATTCCGGTGACCAACCCCGACCTGGCCGGCCGTGAGCAGATCCTGCGCGTGCATGCGAAGAATAAGCCGCTGGCAGAAGAGGTCGACGTAGCGCAGCTGGCTAAGCGCACCGCCGGCATGTCCGGCGCGGACCTGGCCAATGTGCTCAACGAGGCCGCCCTGCTTACCGCTCGCATCGGCGGCAACGTCATTACTTATGACGCTTTGGAAGAGGCCACTGACCGCGTGGTGGGCGGCCCGCGCCGCCAAGGCAAGATCATCTCCGAGCACGAGAAGAAGGTCACTGCTTACCACGAGGGCGGGCATACCCTTTCCGCGTGGGCCCTTAAGGACATCGAGCGCGTGTACAAGGTCACCATCCTGGCCCGCGGTCGCACCGGTGGGCACGCCATGACTTCGCAAGAAGATGACAAGGGCATGTACACCCGCGATGAGCTTTTCTCCCGCTTAGTCTTTGCCATGGGCGGCCGCGCGGCCGAGGAACTGGTCTTCGGTGCGCCGACGACCGGTGCGTCCTCCGATATCGAAAACGCCACCAAGATCGCTCGTTCCATGCTCACCGAGTACGGTTTCTCGCCGGAGCTCGGCACCGTGAAGTACGGCAAGGAGCAGGGCGATCCCTTTAGCCAGATGGGTGGCGGTGGCTCCATCGATTACTCCGATGAGGTTGCCTCCAAGATTGATGAGCAGATGCGCTACTTGCTCGAGCGCGCGCACGAGCAGGCCTATGACATCCTGCGCAATAACCGCTACTACCTGGATAAGCTGGCCGAGGCCCTGCTGGAGAAGGAAACCCTGCGCCGCCCCGACCTGGAGCGCATCTTCGATGGCATCGAGCCACGCGAAGCCTTCGACGTTTTCCCAGGCGAGGACGATCGCTTCCCCCGCCAGATTGGTTATGCGCCGGTCAAGACCCCGGTCGAGCTGGCCAAGGAGCGCGGCGAGGAGCTGCCTAAGCGCATGACGCTTCTCGATGCCTCCCGGGCCGCCCGTGAGCGCCGCCTCGCCGGTGAAGAACCGAAGGGTGAAGTGGGCTTCAACTTTGGCCAGCACGCTGGCGATTACGTCGATCCGGACACCGCCCGCGAGTTGGGAAGCACCCCAACAAACCAGGGCAAGGAGTCCACAGACACCAAACGAGCTGGTGCACAGCCTGATCGGCCGGCTCAGCCTTCCGAACCCGCTGAGCGTCCGACGGCACGCCCTGCCGCACGCCCCGCTACGGGCGGCGGTAAGCATCACAAGCCGGATGCCGGCGCGGATGCTGAGGCTGAGACCAGCCAGTGGTTTAATCCTGGCTGGGACGAGAAGGATCGCCGCAAGAATCCCTATGCGCGCGAGGACGACAAGCAAGAAGATAACTAATGCCTGATAATCACATTCCCGCCCGCGCCGCCTTCGACCAAGATCGGGCGGAGGCGGCGGTACGCGAGTTGCTCCTTGCGGTGGGGGAGGACCCCGACCGCGAGGGTCTGCGCGAAACCCCGGCCCGCGTAGCCCGCGCCTACCGCGAGGTCTTTGCCGGTCTGCACGAGGACCCAACTGAGGTCTTGCACAAGACCTTCGCCGAGGACCACCAAGAACTGGTCCTGGTGCGCGATATCCCTATCTATTCCACCTGCGAGCACCACTTGGTGCCGTTCTACGGCGTGGCGCACATTGGTTATATCCCAGGTAAAGACGGCCACGTCACCGGCTTGAGCAAGCTTGCCCGCCTAGCGGATATGTACGCCAAGCGCCCCCAGGTCCAAGAGCGCCTGACCCAGCAGGTCGCGGATGCCCTGGTGGAGGTCCTTGGCGCGCAGTCCGTCATCGTGGTCATCGAGTGCGAGCATTTGTGCATGGCCATGCGCGGCATCCGCAAGCCCGGTGCGACGACGACCACCTCCGCGGTGCGCGGAGGCTTCAAAAATAATGCTGCCTCTCGTGCAGAGGTACTCAGCCTGATTCGTAGCTAAATTCGGTTCACCATTAAAAGCCTTAAGGAGCACGCCATGCAGCAGGCAACCTCGGTTTCGGATCTCACCAGGAGCAATCGCACTCTGGTGATGGGCATCGTCAACGTTACGGAGGATTCCTTTTCCGATGGCGGCCGGTGGTTGGACTTTGATGCCGCCATTAATCACGCCCGCGAGCTCGTGGCGCAGGGTGCTGACATGATTGACGTCGGCGGCGAATCCACCCGCCCGGGCGCGGTCCGCGTGGAGGCGGACGTCGAGGAGCGCCGCGTGGTGCCCGTCATTCAGGCCTTGAGCAAGCTCGGCATCCGCACCTCCGTGGATACGATGCGCGCCTCGGTGGCACGTGCGGCGACAGCGGCCGGCGTGGACATGATTAATGATGTCTCTGGTGGCCTGGCGGATCCTGAGATGTATCGCGCGATGGCCGAGGCCGGCGTGCCCGTGTGCCTCATGCACTGGCGTACGCTGCAGGAGGGCGCATTCGGCTCCGCGGCCGGCAGCGCGGATCACGGCGGCGATGTGGTGCGCGATGTGCGAGAAACCCTAGAACGCCTGGCGAATAACGCGCTAGACGCCGGCGTGCGCCGCGATAATATCGTGCTCGATCCGGGCTTGGGCTTTGCCAAAACCCCGCAGGATAATTGGGCGTTGCTCAAGGCCCTGCCGGAGTTCCTCGGCGGCGAATTCCCCCTCCTGGTAGGAGCATCCCGTAAACGCTTCCTGGCCGCCATTCGGGAGGATCGCGGCGTGGAGTCCAGCCCGCTGCTGGCAGATCCCGCTACCGCGGCCGTAACCGCCATTTCCGCCCAGATGGGGGCGTGGGGTGTGCGCGTGCATGAGGTTGCCGTCTCCCGCGACGCCGTGGATGTGGCGGCCGCTTGGAACGCCGGCAATGACTACACAGGCGGGGTCAACGCCAGCGGCAGCTATAGCAATGGCGCTGATGGCAATGGAACTATGAAGTCCACGGCTCTATCACGTAAACCTGAGGAGTAAATCATGGCAGACCGCATTGAACTCACCGGCCTGGAATGCTTTGGCTACCACGGCGTCTTTGAGGAAGAAAAGCGTACCGGCCAGCCTTTCATCGTGGACATCACCTGCTGGTCCGATTTCGCCGAGGCCGCCGCTACCGATGATCTGACCAAGACCATCAATTACGCCGAGCTTGCCGACGTCGCTGCAAACATCATCGAAGGCCCCGCCCGCGACCTCATCGAGACCGTCGCTAGCGAGATGGCCGATACCATCATGGCTACCTTCGAGGGCCTGCACGCCGTCGAGGTCACGCTTCATAAGCCGAAGGCACCGATTCCGCGCACTTTTGCCGATGTCGCCGTGGTCGCCCGCCGCTCCCGCAAGCACGCGAGGACGCTCTAATGCGCGCGGTGCTATCCATCGGATCCAATATGGATGACCGCGTGAAGCTATTGCGCACGGTATTCGACGAATTCGCCGGCGACATTGTCGCCGCCTCGCCGGTTTATGCCACCCCGCCGTGGGGAGTAACGGACCAGGACGAATTCCTCAATGCCGTGCTCATTGTGGATGTGGACGAGTCACCCAAGGAACTGCTGCGCCGCGGGCAGAAGCTCGAGGAGGCCGCGGAGCGGGTGCGGGTGCGTCACTGGGGCCCGCGCACGTTAGACGTAGACATCGTGGACATCGAGGGATACACCTCCGATGACCCGGAGCTCACCGTCCCGCATCCTTATGCCCACGAGCGCGCCTTCGTGCTGATTCCCTGGTTGGCGGCCGATGGTGGTGCTAGGTTGAGTGGGGAGGGCGTCGCCAAGCGGGTGGCAGCACTCGACCCGAAGGAGCGCGCCGATATTCGCCGGTTGGGCATGATGGAGGAGCTATGAAACGGACCTCGTTGGGTGCCCTCATTGGCACCGGGGTCTTCTTTGCCGCCGCCGCGGCCATCCTCACTACGCGCTTTTATGGCTCCATGCTGCACATCCCAGTGACGGTTTCGGCCACGCTGTGGCTCATGGCGGTCATCTGCTTAGTGCTGACCTGGAAGGTGGACCAAGCCACCGAGGACGAGCATGGCATCGGCCTAGATAGTTCGCAGCTTAATCCCATGACCATCACGCAGTTCATGCTGGTGGGCAAGGCCTCGGCGTGGACCGGAGCCATCGTGGGGGGAATCTATGCAGGCGTGGCCGTCTACGTTATCCCCAACGCCGGCACGCTTGCGGCCGCCTCCGATGACCTGGTGGGGGTCATTGCCTCGGCGCTCGGTGGCCTTGCCATGTGCGCTGCTGGCCTGCGGCTGGAGCGACACTGTGAGACCCCGCCCCCACCAGATGGGGTACAAACGGTACATTAGTGAGCATGACTGAGCCGCGCTCTTCTTCTCACACTACTTCCGCCAAGACGTCCAAGCCGGATCTGGGCCAGATCGGGCTCATCGTCCTCGTGGTGCTGGCCGTCCTAGCCAGCATCGTCATGCTGATTTCCGGCTCTGCCGCAGCGCTAAAGATTGCGCTCATCGCCGCCCTATGGGCCGCTGTGCTCGGCTTCTTCCTAGTGATGCGCTACCGCCGCCAGGCAGAAGAATCCGTGACCAAGCTGGAACTGCAGGAGCGCGCCCACCGCGCCGAGCTGAAGCAAGCCCGCGCGGCCGATGGCCAGCCCCTACCGGACCAGGAACTGCTCGATGAGATCCGCACCGAGCTGGCGTCCATCCGCAAGCAGATTGAGGATCTTTCCGGCCACGAATTCACCTATGAGCCGGCCGCCCTACACGCAGAAGCCCGCCGCATCATGCAGCTGGAGGCCCAGACCGCGGCCGCCGCGCGCCCGGATGCGGAGGAAGGCAACGTGGACTTCACCCAGTCTTCTTCCGGCGCCCCGTCCGCCGATGCTATCGCCGGCCGCCTGGGGAACCAGCCGTCCGCGGCGCACGCTGAGTCCAACCCACTCAATGACATCATTAGTGAAAAGACGCGCGCGCAGCGTACCTCCGGCAAGTCTTCTGGCGCCTCTACCTTTAATACCGGCGGTTTCCAGGCCGTGCGCTGGGATACCGGTGGCGATGACTCCTTGAAGACCACCCACGCTTCCGCCTCCAGCGAGCACCACGGCAGCCACCGTAAGCCGGAGGCTGCGACCACGGCCAATGACGAGACCCAGGACATCCCGCAGCAGCCGGCATCGCAGCGCGATGAGCGCGCGGAGTACCCGGGCTCCGGCCAGCACGTGGCCCCAGAAAAGTCCGAGCCAGTACGCCAGAAGGCGGCCCGCTCGCATCATCGCGCGGCTGCTGAGGAGCCGGAGTCGCGTGGCCGCCGCCGCAGCGACGATAAGCGCGAGGGCGCGGTCTCCGTGGCCGAGCTGCTGGCCCAGGCAAAGAATAAGAAGGATAAATAAATGCGCCCGCCACGCATGCGGGTAGCTCTCTTTGGCCGTAGCTTGGCCGGTTTTACCTTGGCCAATGCCATGGAACGCGCCGGCCATGAGGTGCAGATGCTCTCGGATCCAGCCGAGCTTTCTTCCTTCGAGACTCTCATTATCGCCGTGGGCGATGCCCGTCTGGAAGCTACCGTGGAGTTACTCGAGCCACACGTCCATCGCGGACTAATCGTCTTCCACACCTGCCTTTCGCGCGGAGTGCAGGTATTGGATCCCCTGGAAACCCACGGCTGCGTTGTCGCGGCGCTCGCCCCATTTACACTGAAGCGCTGGGCGGTGACCACCCTGGATGAGTTGGGCGAGACCGTGGTGGAACTTAATATCGCCGAGTTTTACGCAGAGACCGTAGCGCTTTCCGACGCCGAACGTGCCCCCTTTGCCGCCCGCGCCTACTACGCCGAAATGCTGCGGCGCTTGCATATCTCTGCGGCGGTTGATGCTCATTTCCTCTCGCCCTCAGAAGAGCCACCCCTGGTGGGTGAGGACATGGACACCGAAGAAATTATCGCCGCCTACCGCGGCGCCACTGACCCCGGCTTGCGGCGCAGCTACGTGGAAGTTGCCCGCCGCCTAGGAGAGGTGGACGGCCGCGAAGAGCTAGAAATGTGGGCCCTACAAGAGGAGAGCCGATGAGCCTGGAGCTGGGAAACGCTACCGTCATCAACGATATTGAGCGCATCCGCATGGTCGGTAGTGCTTTTCACAAGACTGGCCGCCCGGTCGCCTTCGTGCCGCTGACTACCGGCGTGCACGCCGGTCATATCGCGCTGGTGCGCGCGGCGAAGCGCATCCGGGGCGCCGTTACCGTCGTGGCCCTGCAGTCCCCGCAGAAGGAGGACCTTGAGCTTCTGCGGGCCGAAGGAGTGGACATCGTGTGGGAGTACTCGCCCGAGTCCTTGTGGCCACACGGACGCCGCATCGCCGTAGCACCGGCCGACGCCGCCACCGCTCTCGAGCCGGATCTCAGCGGGGATCTCACGCTTTACCTCGCGCTCATTTTGACGCTTGCGCCAACCGACGTCCTTTTAGGCGAGAAGGACTACGAGCTTCTCCTTGCCATCCACCATGCGGTCCAGGACTTCCACCTAGGAGTCCGTGTGCAAGGCGTACCCGCTGTGCGCATGCCCGACGGCGTGGTAATGAGCCTGCGCAATACCCACGTGCCGGCCGAATCCCGCGAGCAGGCCGCGGCACTATCTGCCGCGCTCACCGCTGGCGCGCACGCCGCCGAGGCCGGTGCGCAGAAGGTACGTGAGGTTGCCGCGGAGGTGCTTCGCGCCGCGGGGGTTGAACCCGAGTATCTCGAGGTGCGCGGTCGAGATTTAGGGGCCCCTCCCGTAGAAGGTGATGCCCGCCTGCTTGTTGCCGCGACAATCGGTGGCGTCCGGCTCATCGATAATGTGGGCCTGCCGCTGGGCATCGGTTTTAATAATATTGAAGAACACGAAGCCAAGGCCGAGCTCGAACGCGAACAGCAACGCGAGCAACAGCGCGCACAAGATGCCGCTTCCCAACAGCTATCGGAGGACTAATGACCGATATCCAGATCCGCGACCTAGACCCGCGCGATGAACCCCAGGCCATTTCCTTTGCCATTGAAGGCATGCATCTGCACTGGTTTGTGAAAAATCCTCGCTTCGAGCGCGCCTATGGCCGCTATTTTTGGGATTTAGAGCGCGCCAAGGCCACCGATATCTTGGCCGCTTACGATGGCGACCGCTTCCTCGGCGTGCTGCTGGCCTCCATGAAGGGCAAGCCCGCGTTGCCATATCCGTGGTGGCGCAAGGCATTTGTCCGCGCGGTGGAAATCTTTAATAATCTGCGCCCGGGCGGGCACCGCGATGATTACGATGCCGCCAATCAGGACATGCTGCTCAAGTACCTAGGCGAGCATTCCATTGACGGCGAGATTGGTTTCCTCGTCGCCGACCCCAACTCTGGCGTAAGCGGCGTGGGCACGGCACTACTTGAGGCCTTCGAATCTCGCCATTCAGGGAAGAATATCTACCTGTACACCGATGGCGGCTGCACTTATCAGTTCTATGACGCCCGCGGCTTTAGCCAGGTGGGCGAGCGCACCATCGCGGTCAACGAGGACCGCGACTTGGTGTGCATGCTCTATGTGCGGCGCTTGGGCGCACCGCAGACCTAGCGCGCCAAGGCCCCCATCGGGTCCCAGGCCGGCAGGGTAGTCACGGACTCGGACTGCAAAGCCGCTTGGTATTGCTCCGGCAGTCGGGAAGGGTGCACGGCGATTTCGAAGACGAACTCATCGAACCAGTCATCGGCCATGGTCCAAAAGCCCTTATCGGCCTTCTTTGGACCCCAGGAATTCTCCACGCGCCAGCTTTGTACTGCGCCGCCTTCGGCGATATCGGCGCCGGTAAACACCATCGCGTGGGTCATCATGGACTCGTGCAGGCGCAAACGCTGTGCCTTGTCCAGATCCATCTCCACGCCGTAGAAGGCCTCATAATCGTGCAGCTGCTTGGCCCACACGCCGTGCTCATCATCGGATTGCTGGTCGGTATCGCAGCCGAACCACACCGGCTGGCCATCGTTGATGGAGTCACGCGCGGCATCGCGCAGCACCTCCACCGGCGCGTTCAGATAGGTTACGCGCTCGCCGGCCACATTGCCCAGGTATTCCACGGTGTAGAGCTTGCCGTAGGCATTGCGGGGATCATTGACAACGCACACGTACTCGCTAAGGTCCGCGGGCAGGTATTCCTTGGCAAACTCCTGCGGGGTAAAGGTGCCCGCGCGGTGGAACTCATCATCCTTATCGCGATACTGCCAGACAAAGTCCTCCGGCGGCAGGCCCAGGTTGGCGGTGAGGATACGGTAGACGTCGGCAAGCGCCTGCTTGTGCGCGCCCTCTTCGCCGCTGCGGATCCGGTGCGCGGCGCGGCGCAGCACGGTCTGCAGGTTACGGTTCAACATCGCCGTGGCCTCCGAAGAAGCGGTTTCCGGCATGGCGTACTGCGGTACTACACCGTATTTTTCCACCAGTGCGACAAACATGGACCACTGGCCGCCGTCATCGATCGGATCATCCATGAGCTTGGTTACGGGGCGGTCCGTAATATCGCGGTCCTTCAGCTCAGCCATGGCGCTAAGGAACCAATTGGCCTTCTCGAGCTTGTCAAAGAAGTAAATATAGGTCTGGGAAAGCTCAAAATCTTTAAGCTTGGCCTTGTCCATCAGCCCACCGCGCAGGGAATTCAGGCCGGCAAAAATCCAGCAGCGGCCCGAAGCCTTCTGGTCGGCCACGCCCCAGGAATCTAGCTTATGGCTGGTCACCCGGTTAAGGGTGTGCAGTACCTCGCGGTCGAGGCTGAGCTTATCGACGCCTTCCTGAGCCACCCCATTGCGTACCAAGCGCAGCGTGGCATCACTGGCGAGCTCAGCATTGGCGGCATGAACCTCGTTCGGGTTAATCTCGGTCATTTCTCGATTCTCCTTAGTTCATCCGGTCCCAGAGGGGAAGCTCAATCGGTTCGGTATCTAGCGCCTGAGAAAGCTCATCGCTCAGGTGCTCCTTGCGCACGGCGATGTGGAAGACGTTCTGGTCAAACCAGGCATCGGACATGGTGGCAAAGCCCTTGCCGGGCACATCCTCGCCGTCTTCCTTGCGTGGTGGCTTGGAGCCCCAAGAGTTCTCCACGCGCCAAGCTCGGTCCCCATCCACACCGGTGAGCGCCATCGCGTGGGTAGGCGCGGTCTCGCCGGAGGTAAAACGCTCCTCCTTAGTCATGGTGGAATCGATGCCGTAGAGGCCATCGGTATCCACCAGTCCCTCGTCCCATACGCCGTTGAGGAAAGAGAATTGACGGTTGACGTCGCAGCTAAACCACACCGGCTCGCCGGCGGCTAGGCTGCGCTTGGCGGTCTCCTTGAGCTCTTCCACGGTGACGTTTAAGTACTCTTGTGGCGCGCCACCCAGCACATTGCTTTCATCAGCGCTGCTAAATACGCGATGCTTGGGGTTGGTGGAACGGGGGTCATCAGCCAGCACCACGAACTCGTCGAGGTGGGGTAGGTATTTCTTGGCAAACTCGCGCGGGGTGGAGTGCAGGCGCACGAATTGCTCGTCCTTGGTGCGATACGCCCAGGTAAAATCCTCGGGCGGGGTGCCCAGGTGGATGGCCAGGATGCGGTGGAAATCTTTGCGTGCCTGAGCAAGGATGTCCTCGCGCGGGCCATCTAGCGCGGCGGCGCGACGCACCACCGTGGCGAGATCGCGGTTCATTTCCGCGGTATGTCCAGACGAGCGGACCTCCGGCATGACCTCGGCAGGTACCACGCCGTACTTGGCCACCAGGTTGCTAAAGAAGCACCACCAGCCGCCGTCGGCTCCAGCGTGGTCGAGCACTGCGGCCACGGTGCGCTCATCCCAACCAGCGTCCTTTTTATCCAGCAGCTGATTGAGAACCAGGTTGGCCCGCTCCAGCTTGTCAAAATACTGCAGGTAGGTGAAGGAAAACTCGAAATTATCTACGTTGAGTTCCTGCGCAGCGCGGTGGCGGAAGACGTTTAACGCAGCGAACATCCAGCAGCGGCCGGAACGCTTTTGATCCGTTACATCCAAGCTATCCAGCTTGGTTTCCGTGGTGGGGTATAAGGCGGTAATGCGGTCGCGGTCAAGCGCCGCCTTGGCCGCGCCAACGTTGGTGATGGCGTTGCGGGCCAGCCGCTGTCGTGAATCGGCCGCAGCCTCCTTGCGCAACTGGGACAGGTATTCCTTGGTGAGCAAAGTCATATTTCGGTTTTAGCAGACTAGAAATCCTGATGGGGCTGGTTGGGGGAAGAGCTAGAGAAATTCCGCCAGCTTTTCGACGGCCCCCGGAGTCCCCACTTCCTCCGGCAGCCACGGAACCTCGCGCACTGGGGTCTGCGGGAGCTTGGCGCGGAGAAGTGCGAGCGCCTCATCTTCGGCCGCGCGACGGGCGGCGAGGAATTCTCCCTGGTTGGCAGGGGTACGGCGGTTAACCAGCATGGACCCCACGCGCACGCCATTTCCGGTGAGGTCCGCGTGGAACTCGGCGGACTCGAGTACGGGCAGGCGCTCGGCGGTAAGGACAATATGGAAGACCGTGCGCGGTGAAGTCAGCGCCGCGCGCAGCTGGGAAAAGCGCTCGCGCCGCTGGAAAAGAGTGGCGCGAATTTCCTGATTGCGCCGGTCCACGGGGTCATTATTCGCGCTGTTGCCGGGCGACATTCCGCGTACTAGCGAGCCGAATTTATCGGATTTCTCGCGCCGGGAAAGTAAGCCATCGGTATAGGCGGCCATGATTTCTGGCAAAGCCATCAGCCGCGAGGTAGGCCCAGACGGGGCGGTATCGAAGATGAGGAAATCGACGTCGGACTCTTCGCCGACGAGCGCCGCAATACGCTCCAATAGTGCTGCCTCCTGCGTGCCGGGCGATTGCCGGGCCAAGTCCAGGTGCTTTGTGACCTCGCCATGCAGATGCTCGGGCATGAAACGGCGCATCGCAGAACCTACCTGCGCAAGATGTTGTTCCGTGGCGCGCGCCGGGTCGATCTCGATGGCGGAGAGGGAAGGGGTGAGGGCCACGGGGGCATCGCCAAGCGCGGTGCCAAAGATGTGCCCCAAGTTGTGCGCTGGGTCCGTAGAGACCAAGCAGACGCGGTGATCGCGGGACAGGCGCAGCGCGGTGGCGGTAGCCAGGGTGGTCTTTCCCACCCCGCCCTTGCCCCCAAAGAACATGATGGGTGCAGTCTCTAACAACATTGAATATTCTCCAGCGGGGATCTTTCCATTCCCATGCGCGTATGCCAGGCGTGGAAATCCTCATAGACCAACGGCAAAAGCTCCAGGGTGTAGTAACTGGCCGGGTTGGGAATGCCCAGGGCCTCCGAGACCACCAGCATCATGAAGAGATCGTCTTCCTGCTGCTGGGCTTTGGCAAAACTGGCGCGGTACGGGGCCTGGTAGAACTCATTGAGACCAGCCCCGAACGCCCTAAGCTTGTCGAGCATGCTCGGGCAGCGGGGCGTCAAGATCATCATCGGACCACTCCAGTGGGGCCTCCTTGCGGGCACGAGAGATGGCACCGACGGCCTCCACAATGACCCAGATGGTGGCGACCACGATGATGGCGTCCATGCAGAACAGCAGCCAGTTCTGGCTAGTAAATAGCGACTTTAGCTGCAGGAGCGCGGCCCACAGGGACATGGCGGTAACGAAGATGAGCGGGATGACCACTGGCCACGTCGGCCGACGTAGGTGGGTGAGGATGACTACCACGATGGCCAAGGAGAGTCCTGCCATGAGCTGGTTGGTGGTACCGAATAGCGGCCAGATGGTCATGCCGCCCGAGCCATCCACGCCGGCGGAGAAGGTCAGCCCAAAGGCCAAGCCCACCGCAATGACGGTGGCGGCCAAAGCCTTGATGCGTACGCCTATGATTTCGCCGATTTCTTGGACCACCAAACGCTGCAGGCGCACACCCGAGTCCATCGTGGTAGCCGCAAAAAGCACGGCCATGGTGGCCAAGATGGTGCCGGAAAGGGAGGTAGGAATACCCAAGCCCTCATTCATGAGCGCGCCGCCGCCTTGCACAAAGGCGTCCACGCCGCCGGCGTTCCACTCGGAGTAGATTTCTTCCCACTGCGCGGCGGTCTTGAAGCCAGCGGTAGTAGCGATGATGGTGCCCAGTGCGAGCAAGCCCTCGCCCACCGCGCCGAAGTAGCCCACAAAGCGCACGTCGGTTTCTTTATCCACCTGCTTGGAAGAGGTACCGGAGGCCACCACGCCGTGAAATCCGGAGACAGCGCCGCAGGCGATGGTGACAAAGAGCAGTGGAAAGATGCCCGGGGTGCCGTCTGGTACGTTATCGCGCAACGCTGGCGCCATAATCGAGGGCCGAGTGATAAGGAAAGACCCGTACAAGATGGCCAAACCTACGAAAAGCTGCAGGCCGTTGATGTAATCGCGTGGCTGCAGCAGCACCCATACCGGCAGCATCGAAGCGATGAAGGCGTAGATGAATAACAAGATGATCCACACGCCGTTGGCGGGAATCCCCAGGACGGTATCCGGCAAGACCACGGGAACGCGGTCACCGATGATCATCAGCGCGTAGAGCGCGATCACACCCACGATAGATACCAGCGGTAGGTTCCACTTCAGGCGGTAGATGGCTTGGCCGATAAGTAGCGCGACGGCGATGGCGCCCCACGTGGGAATGACGGCCATGGGAGTGGATACCAACAGGTTGGAGATGACCACTGCGAAGGCAGTATTCACCATCAAAAGCAACAGGAAAATGACGATGAGGAAGAGGTTGCGCCCGCGCTTGCCGATATAGCGCCCAGACAAGGTACCAATGGATTGGCCCTTGTGGCGTTGGGAGGCCCACAGAGCGCCGAGATCGTGCAAACCTGCGAAGAAGATGGTGCCGATGGTCACCCAGAGAAAGGCCGGTACCCAGCCCCAGATAACGGCTACGGCAGGACCGATGATCGGTGCTGCACCCGCTACGGAAGTGAAGTGGTGCCCCCACAGGACGTATTTATTGGTCGGGACATAATCCACGCCGTCTTCCATGGTGTGGGCCGGGGTGGAGTAATTCGGGGATAGCCGGAAAATTCTTCGCCCTAGGAATTTGGAGTAGAGCAGATAGCCGGCGACCATCATCGCGATACCGATGACGGCGAGGACAAGAGAGTTCATAGTGTGTGTCTCCTCATAGACGGGCAGGTGGCGTGCATCACACGTGCGAATAGTATGCCATAACTCACATATGTGTTTGCCTGTGGGGGAGACCGATGGGTGGATTTATATTTGAAGGGTACCCGGAGACTTTTGGTTCAGTCGCCGTGGATAGACGAAAGCGCGGCCCTTGCTCGAGCAGGAACAAGGGCCGCGCGGTGGGTACTTAAACCAGGTGGTGGTTACTTCTTATCGACGCCGATATTGCCGTCCTTCTTCCACACCACAACCACTGCCGGGCGTGGGGTGGACTTGCCACCGTCAGGCCAGTGAGAGGTCTGCTTTTCAAAGGTGGCATCATCGGTTTCACCTGGGTGCTGGACGTTGACCATCACGCGCTCATCGGTGACGATGGGGCCACAGGTCTCGGCACCTGCCGGAACGGTAAGGAAGCACTTCAGCTCACCGCGGGTATCGCCCTCGGTGGTCACCGCGTAGAGGCCATCGTTGGACTCCAACGCGTTACCGTCGGTGGAGATCCACAGATTGCCGTGGCTATCGAAGGCCAGGTTATCCGGGCAGGAAATCGGGGAGACCTTCTCCTTGTCAAAACCACCGAAGTAGGTATTAGCCTCCTTCGGATCGCCACAGACCAAGAAGAGGTTCCAGGTGAACTTCTCGCCAGCGTGGTCATCTTCAATCTCCATGACCAGGCCGTTCTTGTTCTCCTTGATAGGAGCCCATTCCATAGGCTCTTCCTTGTTCTTCTTGGCGTTCTCGCCGGTAGCGCCACGGTAGTTATTGTTGGTCAGGGCAACGTAGACCTTCTCCGAGTCTGGGTGGACCTGCATATCCTCAGGGCGGTCCATCTTGGTCGCGCCCACCTTATCGGCGGCCTCACGGGTGTAGACCGCAACCTCTTCTGCAGACATGCCGTCGACGTGGGACTCGAACTTATTGTTTTCCGTATCGGAGGTCAGCAGCTTAATCCACTTGCCCTCGCCGTCGAAGGCACCGTCTTCGGGCAGTACGCCGGAGCCGTCAATCTCGTCGGCTGGGGAGTTGCCCTCTACCTTGGCTACGTACAAGGTGCCGTGGTCCAAGATGGTGAGGTTGTGCTCGATGTCGCCCTCTTTGTACTTCTTGGTGGAGATGAACTTGTAGATGTACTCGAAGCGGGAGTCATCGCCGGCGTAGCACACCACGGTGCCATCGGAGGCGATGTGGATGTTGGCGGCCTCGTGCTTGAATCGGCCCAGAGCGGTGTGCTTGACCGGGGTGGACTTAGGATCTAGTGGGTTAATCTCGACGATCCAGCCGAAGCGGTTCGGCTCGTTCGGCTCCTTGGAGACGTCGAAACGCTTATCAAAGCGCTCCCACTTGCGCTGGGACTCGCCATCTTCCATGCCGAAGCGCTCTAGAGACTCCTGCGCCTTCTTGTCATCCAGCTTGGCGTGAGCGAAGTACTGGTCAAAGTTCTCTTCGCCGGAGAGCATGGTGTTCCACGGGGTGATGCCACCGGAGCAGTTACTCAGAGTGCCCTTGACCTTCTTGCCCGTCTTATCGGCGGAGGTCTTTACAAAATCGGAACCGGCAGCCGGGCCGACCAAGGTGAATTCGGTGGTGGCGGTAATGCGGCGGTTGAGCGGGCCAAACTCGCGCTTGAGCTCACCGGTGTTTCCTACCTTGGATACTTCCACGATGGAGTGGCCGTGGCCAGCCCAGCCAATCTTGGCCTGCTCTTCGGTGGGGTTGTCCGCATCGTAGTTGGGGAACATCTGCGGCTCGGTGGTGTACTCGTGGGAGCAAACGTAGATAAGGCGGTTGTCATCGTCCGGGTGCTCGATGAGGCCGGCGAAGTCATTGTTGAATCCGAACTGCTTCTCTGCTGCCTCGGCGGTCTGATTCTTGTCATCGAATTCCGGCGCGTCCTTAAACAGCGGATCGCCCCACGCGATGAGCACGGACTGCTCGTAGCCATCCGGGATGACTACTTCGTCCTTTTCATTCGGCTGTACTGGGTCAAACTTCATGCCCTCTGCGGAGGTTAGCTCGACGTTCGCCTCAGAGGTCTTGCCGCCCTTGCCCTCGGAAGAAGACGCCTCAGTAGAAGCATCGTCTGGGCTAGAGCAGGCAGCCAGCGCGGCGCCGCCGCCGACGGTTACGACGGACAGGCTGCCCGCGCGCAGGGCGGTACGACGGGAGAACTGGTCACCGAAGTACGGGTTATCGGACTTGTTCTCGCACTCTCCAAAGCAGGCATTACCGCACTTGTAGGTGCAAGTCAGGCTGGAACGAGAGGATGTGAAGAGACTAGAGAGAAGATTGCGGCCCTTAAGCGCCATGGGTAGTGCTCCAAAAATGTCGAAAAATATTGATTACATATGGGGACAGTCATATATAAAAGGTCATCTTCGTAACTGTGTGTTGACCCCGAGGTGACAGTGAAGTGAATTATGCGTAAATCCTTTCCCGGGAGAGGGTGGCGTGGGCTAAATCGCGTGCTGCGGTGGGGATCGACTACCCTTGGCTAACGTGAGCGAGCAGAAGAATAATGAAGTAAACGATGTCCCTGAGCAGCTGCGCATCCGCCGCGAAAAGCGCGATCGCCTGCTGGAATCCGGCGTAGAGGCCTACCCGGTAACCGTTGAGCGCACCATCTCTTTAAAGGATTTGCGCCATGATTTCCGCGTCGTGGCTGAAGGCGAAGAGCCTGGCAACGAAGAGGGCGTAACCTACCTGGCCCCTGGTGAGGAAACCGAGGTCACCCATGCCATTGCCGGTCGCCTTATTTTTATGCGCAATACCGGCAAGCTGTGCTTCGCCACCTTGCAAGATGGCGATGGCACCCAGGTGCAGGCCATGCTTTCCCTCGCAGAGGTAGGCAAAGAGCGTCTCGACGCCTGGAAGTCCGACGTCGACTTGGGCGATTTCATCTCCGTGCGCGGCCGCGTGATTTCTTCGCGCCGCGGCGAGCTGTCCATCATGGTCTCCGAATGGACCATGGCCGCTAAGTCCTTGCGCCCGTTGCCGGTGTCCTTCGCCGATATGGCTGAAGATACCCGCGTGCGCCAGCGCTATAACGACCTCATTATCCGCGAAGATGCCCGCAAGAACGCCATGATTCGCGTCAAGGTCATGCGCGCGCTGCGCAATTACCTGGAAAGCCAGGACTTTGTAGAAATCGAGACCCCGATGCTGCAGACCCTGCACGGTGGCGCAGCCGCTCGCCCGTTTATCACCCACTCCAATGCGCTGGATATTGACCTCTACCTGCGCATCGCTCCAGAGTTGTACTTGAAGCGCGCGGTCGTGGGCGGCATTGACCGCGTCTTTGAAATCAACCGCAACTTCCGCAATGAGGGCGTTGACCGCTCCCACTCGCCAGAGTTCGCTATGCTGGAGACCTACGCTGCGTGGGGCGATTACAACGATTGTGCCCGCATGACGCGTGAGTCCATCCAGGCTGTTGCCCGCGATGTCTTCGGCTCGACCACCGTCACCCTTGCCGATGGCACCGAGTTCGATTTCGGTGGCGAAGAATGGCCGGAAATCGAGATGTACCCCTCCCTGAATGAGGCCCTGCAGCGTAAGTTCCCGGGCCAGCCGGAGGTCACCATCGATACTGACGTCGAGACGCTCAAGGGCATTGCAGACGTCATTGGTCTCGACGTCCCTAAGGACGGCGGCTGGGGCCACGGCAAGTTGGTCGAGGAAATCTGGGAGGTCCTGTGCGAGGACCAGCTCGAAGGCCCTATCTTTGTCAAGAATTTCCCGGTTGAGACCTCCCCGTTGACCCGCCAGCACCGTTCCGAGCCGGGCGTGACCGAAAAGTGGGACCTCTACGTGCGCGGTTTCGAGCTGGCAACCGGCTACTCCGAGCTCGTGGACCCGGTTATCCAGCGCGAGCGCTTTGAGGATCAGGCCCGCCTGGCCGCCGGTGGCGATGATGAGGCCATGGTGCTGGATGAGGACTTCCTCGCGGCTATGGAGCAGGGCATGCCGCCTACAGCCGGTACGGGCATGGGCATGGACCGTCTACTCATGGCCTTGACTGGCCTGGGCATCCGCGAAACCGTGCTCTTCCCGCTGGTCAAACCCGAGCAGAAGTAGCACCTAGCGTCCTATCGCTTGGCCGTCAGCCCGCGCGGGCTGACGGCTTTGCTATTTCCTGCTCATGTTCGTTCCTGCACCCCTGCTGCAAAAGACCAGCGCAGTTTCTCACCGCATGGAAAAATGCGAGGCATGAAAAGAATTCTCCCTATCCTTGCCCTACCTGTATTGGCCGTTGGGCTTGCGTCATGTTCCTCTGCTGACAGTAACGAGGAAGCGCCCCAATTCCGTCCACGGATGACCGAAAGCACCGCAACTAGCTCGGCGGAAGCTTCCTCCCCAGAGAGCACAGCGGAAGAAACTACCGAATCAGAAAAGAAGGTGGATTCCTCGGGGCTGACCATGCGTTCGGCCGAGGACTTTTTGGCGAAGGGCCCCGAATACGCGCAGTCGAAGGCGTGGGGAGTTAAAAGTCCCGATGGAAAAGTTTCGTGCTCCTTTAAAGAGCTCTCCGCAGGCCCGTGGTGCACCGTGCAGTTCGCAGATCCACCCCTAATGCCAGACCCAAACCAGCCGCAGTGGGAGGCTAATATGGTCAGCTTCAAAAAGGGGGAGGGATTCTTCCCATCTGGCGCGGTGGATCCAGGTGATATGACTCCGTCGAAACAGCTCAAGGCAGGGGAGAAGGTAGAAATTGAAGGCGTTACCTTCGAGGCACCAAACTCGGATGAGTTCACGGTCACAGCGAAGGGACATCATTTCACCGTAAAAGACAACGGTCAGTACTACTCCGATACCTTCCCACCTAAGCCCGATTCCAATGGCAACGCCAAAATGGGCACTATCTGTGGGCAGATGGATACAAAATGGGGACGAAAGAACGTCTACGTGCAAGTCGATGGCACGAACTGCACCAAAGCTATGCAGGTCGTAGATAGCTACGTGAACCACGACTTTAAGCCGGAGGAAGTAAATACCCGCGGCTTCCTCAGGCTCGAAGGTTGGGCGTGCGATGTATCCGCGCCAAAGTTCTTAGATGACGCAAAGCCGGAAAACCGCTTGCCCAAATGCGTGGATTCGAGTGGCAGCGGGCGAGTAGTTCTCCTGGATATCTAAGTTTTTAGCGCACGAGTGGGCCGGCGGATTTATCGCCCCGCAGGCGCTTAATGATGTTCTCGGCCGAAATCAGGCACATTGGCACACCGACGCCCGGCACGGTGGTAGCCCCCGCATAGTAGAGGCCGTTTACCTTGCGTGAGGCATTGCGTCCGCGCAAAAACGACGACTGTCGCAGCGTGTGTGCCGGTCCGATGGAGCCGGCCGACCAGGCATGGTAGCGCTCGGCAAAATCGGCCGGGCCGAGCGTGCGCTTGACGACGACCCTCTCTCGCAAATCCGGCACTCCGGCCGTGGCCGCGATGCGGTTGAGGGCGGCGTCGGCAATCGCAGCAACGCGCTCGGACTCCTCAGCGTGATAGGCATTGCCAAACCCGGGCGCCTCCGCGGCCGGCACCGGCACCAGAATGAAGAGATTTTCGTGGCCCTCGGGGGCGACACTTGGGTCGGTGGCGGAGGTCTTGGACACGTAGATGGACTCGGAGGCCCCCAACGGCCGGGAGGGCTCTGGGCCGGAATAGACGGCGCGGAAATCCGGATCCCAGTCCTTGCTAAAGAGCAACGTATGGTGTGCCAGCTCGGGCAGCTTGCCCTTCACCCCGGCCAAGATGAGCACGGTACCCAGGCCCGGATTGCGCCGGCCCCAGTAACGCTCCGGGTAGGTGCGCAGCTGCGGCGGCAAAAGCTGGGTCTCGGTGTGGTGCAAGTCCGCTGCGGAGACCACGATATCGGCGTGGATGGCGCCCTTGTTCGTGCGCACGCCCGTTACCTGCCGATTAGATACCTTGATGGAGGTAACCTCCTCGCCCAAACGGAAGGTGGCGCCAAACTTCTTCGCTTGCCGGTAGATGGCCTGGACCACGGCGGCGAAACCACCTTGTGGGTAGCGTACCCCCTCCACCAGATCGGTGTGGCTCATCAGGGAATACAGGGCCGGGGCGGCGGCCGGCTCGGAGGATAAAAAGACCGCCGGATAACTCAGAATCTGGCGCAGGCGGGCATCAGCAAAGCTACGGCCCACGTGCTGCTGCAGGTTTGCCGCAAGCAGCGCCACGAGGCGAGAAAGCCGGGCGCGAATATCGCGGTGCACCAAATTGAGCGGCGCGGAGAAGGTGGTGTAGAGGAAGTGCTCGAGTGCCATGTCATAGGTATCGCTGGCCTGCGCCAAGTACTGCCGGACCTTGTCTCCCGCGCCGGGTTCCAAGGACTCGAACAGCGCGGTGACTTCCTCGATACCGGAGTGCACGTCTACGGGCGCATCCCCATGAAAAACACGGTAGGCGGGGGAGAGGTCCACCAGATCTAGCTCCGCCTCGGTAGAGGTGCCGCACAGCGCAAAGAAATGATCGAAAGCCTCGGGCATGAGATACCAGGACGGGCCCGTATCCCAGCGAAAGCCGTCTTCTGCAAAGCTGCCGGCGCGGCCTCCCACCTCATCCAGCGAGTCCACCACGGTGACCTCGTATCCTTCGCGGCCGAGCAAGGCGGCGGTGGCGAGTCCAGCGATGCCGGCTCCGATGACGACGGCGTGCATGACGTTCTCCTTAATCTTCGGCTGGGTGTGGGGCGTGCTTGCTGTGGCCGCGGCGGCGCACTGCGCGGGCCGCTAACCAAGCCTTGGTGTGGTTGGGCACGGATACGCGCGTGGTGGCGAGGTCCGTAGCAGGGGTTGCGGCGAGGCGATTGGTCAGCTCGGCAAAGATATCCGCCGCCGCGCTCACACCAACCCGTGCGGAGGCAGGTAGCAAGTCGATGGTGAGCGCGGCGGTAGCAAGCTCCTGGCGGATCTCTGCGATGAGCGCGGACTTGGTGGCCTCATCAATCCGGCCGGATGGGGCCTGCTGAAAATAGGTGCGCCCCAAAGTAGAGCTATCCTCGCCCAAATCACGCAGGAAGTTTATCTTCTGGAATGCCGAACCTAGCGCGCGGGCGCCGCGTTCCATGGCAGTGCGGTCGGCGGGTGAAACGCTTTCCTCGGCTAGGAAAATCTGTAGGCACAAAAGCCCAATGACTTCCGCCGAGCCGTAGATATAGTCTTGCAGCTCGGCCGAAGAATACTCGCGTTGTTTAAGATCCGCGCGCATGGAGTGAAAGAAGGCAGCAAGGTACTCGCGGGGGAAGCCACAGCGACGCGCGGTTAAGGCATAAGCGTGGACCACGAGATCCGTGTGCAGTCGCTGCTGCGGTGCGGCCAGGATGGTTTTCTCGTAGGCATCCAATGCGGCGGCGGGGTCGGTGTGGGCTTGGGCAGCGGCGCCGTCGACAAGCTCATCGGCAATGCGCACCACCGCGTATAAGTGGCGGATATCGGCGCGCACCCGCCCGCGCAAGAGCCGCGTGGCCAGCGAGAAGCTGGTGGAGTAGCGCCCCATAACCTGTGCGGCCGCGCGGGAGGCCGCTTGGTCATAGCGAGTTAGCATATCTGTCAACGTAGCATGCAGCCTATTAACGGTTCGTGGCGCGCGGCTGCCCCTCCGCGAACCCGGCGGCGGACTGCACGCCCACAGTGGCGCGTTCGTGGAAGCTAGCCAAGGAATTGGCGCCGGCGTAAGTGCACGAGGAACGGACGCCAGAAATGATTCGGTCCACTAGATGCTCCACGCCGCCGTGCTCAGGGTCGAGGTAGATGCGCGAGGTAGAAATCCCCTCTTCGAACATCTCGCGACGGGCGCGCTCGAAGGCCTCCGTATCGGAGTTGCGGCCGCGCACTGCCCGGCGCGAAGCCATGCCAAAGGATTCCTTGTAAAAGGCGCCATCGGCGTCCTTGTGCAGGTCACCTGGGGATTCAAAGGTTCCGGCGAACCAGGAGCCGATCATGACATTGGAGGCACCGGCGGCCAGAGCAAGAGCGACATCGCGCGGGTCGCGCACGCCGCCATCGGCCCAGACGTGGGCGCCAACCTCGCGGGCTGCCGCAGCGCACTCCAGGACGGCCGAGAATTGCGGGCGGCCCACACCCGTTTGCATGCGGGTGGTGCACATCGCGCCCGGGCCCACGCCGACCTTGATGATGTCCGCGCCGGCGGCCACCAGTTCGCGCACGCCCTCCGCTGTGACGATATTGCCGGCAGCAATGGGAAGCCCTAGATTCAGCGCCTTTACCTTGCGCAGCGCGCTGAGCATGCTGTCTTGGTGCCCGTGTGCGGTATCAATGACTAGGACGTCGGCTCCCGCCTGCGCTAGGGCACGGGCGCGGCCTTCCACATCGCCGTTGATGCCCACGGCCGCACCAATGTGTAACCGGCCCTGCTTGTCGACGCCCGGCTTATACATCTTCGCCCTCACCGCCCCCTTCCTGGTGAGGATTCCGGCCAGGGTGCCATCCGGGTTGACCACCGGTGCCAACTTCCGCGAGGTTTTGCGCAGCTTGGTGAAGGCCTCCTGTGGGTCAATGCCCACCGGCAGCGTTACCAGATCCGTGGTCATCAATTGGCCGACGGCGGTGAAATTATCCTGCCCGCGCAGATCCTTCGGTGTGATAATGCCGATGGGCATGTCCCCGTCGACCACGATGGCCGCGCCATGAGCGCGCTTGTGCAAAAGGTTGCTGGTATAGCCCACGGTATGGTGCGGCTTCACGATAATGGGGGTGTCATAGACCAAGTCAGCCGCTTTCACGGAGGCGATGGTCTCTGCGGCCGCATCCAGGGATAGGTCCTGTGGCAGGATAGCGAGCCCGCCGCGGCGCGCGATGGTCTCGGCCATGCGGCGACCGGCCACGGCGGTCATATTGGCCACGATGAGCGGGATGGTATTGCCAGTGCCGTCCTCAGTGGTGAGATCCACCGACTGGCGCGAGCCCACCTCGGAGTGGCTGGGCACCATGAACACATCGGAATAGGTCAATTCGTACGGCGGGCGGGAATCCTGGAGAAAACGCACTGGGATGGCCTCTCTATATATTCGGGTGGCGCGGTCTGACCGCGCGGAGGAAGACATTAAAATTATACTCCCCGACTTTCCCCATATCGGCAGCCTCAGTATCCTATCTGGGTGTCTCAGAAACCAGATCCGCACATTTCCGCAGAGGTAAAAATCAACCTCACCATCCTCGTCCTTGGTGCGATGGTGATGATCCTGAACGAGACCGCCCTTTCGGTGGCATTGCCTGCCATCATGGCGGACTTTGACATCCCGGCTACCTCCGCCCAGTGGTTGCTTACCGGTTTCCTGCTCACCATGGGCGTGGTCATCCCGACCACCGGCTTTCTCATGGATAAATTCACCACCCGCCAGATCTTTCTCGCCTCCGCGGGTGTATTCCTTGCCGGTACAGTCTTTGCGGCACTCGCCCCAGCCTTCGGCATCTTGCTGGTGGGGCGCGTTTTCCAAGCGGCGGGTACTGCGTTGATGATCCCCACCTTGATGACGGTGGCGATGACCCTCGTCCCGCCGCAGCGTCGCGGCAGCGTCATGGGCATTATCTCCGTGGTCATTTCCGTGGCCCCGGCGCTCGGACCTACGGTGGGTGGTCTGGTTCTTAGCATGTTCACCTGGCACGTCATCTTCTGGACCATGGTTCCGCTGCTCGGCCTCATCGGCGTCGCCGGCTACCTCCGCCTAGTCAACGTGGGCGATAAACGCGATACCCCGCTGGATTTCCCCTCAGTTATTTTGTCCGTCCTTGCCTTTGGCGGGTTGGTATATGCCGTATCGTCCCTAGAAAATATTCTGGAGGGCGAAGGCCTCATAGACATCCTCGTCCTCGCCATAGGACTTGTGGCCTTGGCGCTTTTTACCCTCCGGCAAGTGCGCCTGGCTAAAGACAATCGCGCCCTGCTGGATATGCGACCATTTAAGGTTCCGAACTTCACCGTGGCGGTACTCGGCATGCTTTTGATGTTCGGGCTATTGCTTGGCGTGGTCAATGTCCTGCCCATCTACCTGCAGACCTCTTTGGCGGTAAGTTCCCTGGTCACCGGGCTCGTCGTCATGCCCGGCGGCTTGCTGCAAGGCGGCATCTCCCCGATGGTAGGCCGCCTCTATGATGTCCACGGGCCCCGTCCGCTGATGATTCCAGGTGCCCTTCTCCTTGCCGCGGGTACGTGGCTGATGACCCTGCTCACTGAGGACAGCGCTGTGTGGATGGTCATTGCTATGCACGTCCTATTCGCCCTCGGCATTGCGCTCATGATGACGCCACTGATGACGACGTCCCTGGCCTCCCTGCCGGATGAGCTCTACTCACACGGCTCCGCCATCCTTAATACTTTGCAGCAGCTGGCGGGCGCGGCCGGCACTGCCTTTTTGATGACGTTCCTTAGCCGTGGCACCAAGGCTGGCCTGGCACAAGGCATGAATGATGCTGCTGCCACCGCTCACGGTGCGCACTGGGCATTCCTTTTTGCAGGCGTGCTCTCGCTGGTGGTTATTGTGCTGGCCCCCTTCCTCAAGCGCGTGCCGTCGACGGAGTAGCCACTAGGACAGGCATAAGGCCCGCACACGCTATGCGCGGCGGGCCGGAAACTCTGAGAGTGCGATTTAAGAGGCGCACAGCGGCAGGTTCAGCCGCTCGTTTTCAGCCTTATCGCCCCACACGAGGAACGCGGATTGGGTGCCTTCAACGGCCATGACGTAAGTAGGAACATCCGCGGTGGTCTCATAGCTTTGGATGGTGCACTGGTCATTGGAAAGCTCCACCGGCTCGGCGTCGGGAAGCATGGCATCGCGCTCTTCTATGCTGGGGTAGTAGGTCACGATATAGCTAAACCCATCGCCCACGCAGGAAATCTTGGCCTCCTGGCCAGACTCCGGCTCACGCGAGGAACACTTTGCCCCATCGAAGCCCTCCTGGCCACTACGGGAGCTCACCAGGTTCGGGTACGCATCCGCCAGGTTTTGTTCTTTGTCATTCCAGCTGGGGTAGGACAAGAAGAACCACAGTGCCGCCGCGGCAGCAATCGCGGCCACCGCCAACACGCTAATCAACGCAATGAGACCGCCCTTGCCCTTCTTCTGCGGCGCTGGCGCCATGGGCTGTTGCCCCATGGGTTGCTGCCCCATGGGCTGGGCCATCGCCTGCTGCTGCTGCGGCTGTGGCTGCGGCTGCGGCGGGGCGAATTGCTGCTGGGGGCGCGGTTCGGGGGCTTGCACGCGCGGGATCTGCGCGGTATCGAACTCTCGCTGCGGGCGCAGATGCGCCACCACATCCTTGGCGCTATCCGCCGTGCCGGTGGCCTTATAGTCCGGGCACTTGCGCGCGACGAGTTGCTCGAATGCTTCTACCGCATCGCCGTGCTCCTCACCCGACGGGCCGACCGCGGCCAGAACCGAAATCTGCCGCTGCTTGTCGACGCCTACCCGGGCCTCCCTTAGCCCATGGACCGCAAAGCCTGCCTGTTTGCGAGAGATTAAAAAGTCCACCGCACCGGCCAGGGGGCCAAAGATCTCCGCCGCGTCCGTGCGGCTGAGATTATTGGGAACTTGCGAAAGCTGGGTGCCGACAAACCCCTCGCGGACAATGAACTCTTGCCCGTCGGCGGTAGTGCCCGTGCCTACCAGCGGTGCGATAGCCGGGTGATGCAATCCATGTAGCGCGGTGGACTTTTCCACCATGCCGGTGATTCCTGGGGCGAAAATCTCCACGCTCAACGGCTGATGCGTGGCCCCGTCTTCCACGGCGAAGAGCGTGGAGGAAGGAGCTTCATCCACTACTGCCAATTCGTGCAGGTTGTGTTGGGTGGCGAAGAACTCAGGAAGTTGCGGCACGGTGGAGATTTCCTTAAACAGTGCGGAAGAGGGGCGGGGAACAATAAAACGATTCCAGATTACATGCCCGTGCCCCTGTTCGCTACCGGCGTACACCCGTGTGAGCTGCGAAGATGGGGAATTATCGCGGTATTGCGGGCATCTGGGAGTAAAACCGGAAATGATCGGCGGATTGCCGCGTTAGAGTGGGTGACACATTAGAAGCGAAAGTATAGGGGAATCATGTTCGAGAGGTTTACCGATCGTGCTCGCCGCGTCATCGTTTTGGCGCAGGAAGAAGCACGCATGCTTAACCACAATTACATCGGCACCGAGCACATCTTGCTCGGCCTTATCCATGAAGGCGAAGGCGTCGCTGCCAAGGCACTGGAATCCATGGGTATTTCCCTGGAGGATGTCCGCCGTGAGGTCGAGGAAATCATCGGCCAGGGTAGCCAGCCACACACCGGCCACATCCCCTTTACTCCACGTGCCAAGAAGGTTCTTGAGCTCTCCCTGCGTGAGGGCCTGCAGATGGGACACAAGTACATCGGTACTGAGTTCTTGCTGCTGGGTCTCATTCGCGAGGGCGATGGCGTCGCCGCGCAGGTGCTGACCAAGCTCGGCGCCGACCTGCCACGCGTGCGCCAGCAGGTTATCCAGTTGCTGTCCGGCTACGAAGGCGGCCAGCAGGAGGGCGGCTCCTCCAATGGCCAAGGCTCCGGTCCCGTCGGTGCAGGTGCTGGCGCCGGCGCTCGTGGCGGCTCCGGTGGTTCCGGTGAGCGTTCCAATTCCCTGGTGCTTGATCAATTCGGCCGCAACCTCACCCAGGCTGCCAAGGACGGCAAGCTTGATCCTGTCGTTGGCCGCGAGTCCGAGGTAGAGCGCATTATGCAAGTGCTCTCTCGCCGCACGAAGAATAATCCGGTGCTCATCGGTGAGCCGGGCGTTGGTAAGACCGCCGTGGTCGAGGGCTTGGCGCTCGACATCGTCAACGGCAAGGTCCCGGAAACCCTCAAGGACAAGCAGCTCTACTCGCTTGACCTAGGTTCCCTGGTGGCCGGCTCTCGTTACCGCGGTGACTTCGAGGAACGCCTGAAGAAGGTGCTCAAGGAGATTAACCAGCGCGGCGATATCATCTTGTTCATCGATGAGATCCACACCTTGGTCGGTGCCGGTGCTGCTGAAGGTGCTATCGATGCAGCTTCCTTGCTTAAGCCAAAGCTGGCCCGTGGCGAGCTGCAGACCATCGGTGCTACCACTTTGGATGAGTACCGCAAACACATCGAAAAGGACGCCGCTCTCGAGCGTCGTTTCCAGCCGGTCAAGGTAGACGAGCCTTCCCTAGATGACACCTTCTTGATTCTGAAGGGCCTGCGCGATAAATACGAGGCTCACCACCGCGTGTCTTATACCGATGAGGCGTTGCACGCTGCAGCTTCCCTCTCGGATCGCTACATCAATGACCGCTTTTTGCCGGATAAGGCCGTTGACCTTCTCGATGAGGCTGGCGCGCGCATGCGCATCAAGCGCATGACCGCGCCAAAGGGCCTGCGCGAGGTCGATGACCGCATCGCTGAGGTCCGCAAGGAAAAGGAAGCGGCCATCGATGCCCAAGACTTCGAAAAGGCAGCTGGCCTGCGCGATAAGGAGCGCAAGCTGGGCGAGGAGCGCGCTGAGAAGGAAAAGCAGTGGCGTTCCGGTGACCTCGAGGAAATCGCCGAGGTTGGCGAGGACCAGATTGCAGAGGTGCTGGCGCACTGGACCGGCATCCCTGTCCTGAAACTGACGGAGAAGGAATCCAACCGTCTGCTCAACATGGAAGAAGAGCTGCACAAGCGCATCATTGGCCAGGACGAGGCGGTCAAGTCCGTCTCCCGCGCCATCCGCCGTACCCGTGCAGGCCTCAAGGACCCGCGCCGTCCATCCGGCTCCTTCATCTTCGCTGGCCCGTCCGGTGTGGGTAAGACCGAGCTGTCGAAGTCCCTGGCTAACTTCCTCTTCGGTTCGGATGATGACCTCATCCAGATCGATATGGGCGAGTTCCACGACCGCTTCACCGCTTCTCGTCTCTTCGGTGCTCCTCCGGGATACGTTGGCTACGAAGAGGGCGGCCAGCTGACCGAGAAGGTTCGCCGCAAGCCGTTCTCCGTCGTGCTTTTTGATGAGATTGAGAAGGCCCACAAGGAGATCTACAACACCTTGTTGCAGGTGCTAGAGGATGGCCGGCTTACCGACGGCCAGGGTCGCGTTGTTGACTTCAAGAACACCGTTCTCATCTTCACGTCGAACTTGGGTACCCAGGACATCTCGAAGCCGGTGGGCTTGGGCTTTACTGGCTCTTCCGAAAATGATGCGGATGCTCAGTACGATCGGATGAAGCAGAAGGTCAACGACGAGCTGAAGAAGCACTTCCGCCCGGAGTTCTTGAACCGTATCGATGACATCGTTGTCTTCCACCAGCTCACTCAGGAGCAGATTGTGGAAATGGTCGAGCTGCTCATCGGCCGCGTGGCCAAGCAGCTGGATGAGCGCGATATGGGCATCGAGCTCACGCAGAAGGCCAAGGACCTGCTGGCTAAGCGAGGCTTCGACCCAGTATTGGGTGCTCGTCCGCTGCGCCGCACCATCCAGCGCGAGATTGAGGATCAGCTCTCCGAGAAGATCCTCTTCGGCGAAATCGGCGCCGGTGAGATCATCACCGTCGACGTCGAGGGCTGGGACGGCGAGTCCAAGGACAACACTGGCGCGAAGTTCACCTTCAGCCCACGCCCGAAGCTTCTGCCGGAGGACACCGAGGAGCCGCAGCTTGACGACGCCGAGGTGCGCGAAAACGACGCCGACTCCACCGATGCCGGCGAGCCCGACACCATCACCCCGGACGTTCCGGGCGATGGCGGCTCCACCGCCGCCGGAACCGACCTAGAGTCCGGCTCCGGTTCCGACTCCGATGACGATGGCCATAACCCGCCGCCAGCAGGCGCCGGCCAGCCGATGTAGTGGCGCTATAGCGCCTTAAAGCCGCCCAGCCCTCGCTTTCCCTGCGAGAACTGGGCGGCTTTATTTGCGCCCAGGAATCTATTTATGCTGTGCAGTTAGTGGGTGCCGGTTTGCCCTCAAAGCGGTCAAAGAGATACTGCAACCCGACCGGCATCTCTAGGTACAAGGGCACGGCGTGGTCGATTCCAGTGCGTGGAATCGTTGCGGTGCCGGGTGCGGCTACGAAATCGATGGTTCCGCCCATAGAGCAGTACGCTCCAGCAGTCCTGCGTACCTGGTCATGAGAGATTAAATCATCACTAGGTGAGCTAGCCATCATTACCGGTGCATTTGGCACCGCTTTGCCCAGGTTTTGGCGCTCTAAAGTTTCCTTAACGACAGGTTTGCGTTCCACAATCTCGGACAAGGATTCCCCGGTGCGGGTAAGCATTCGGGTATTTGTAAAGCCCCACATGAGAACAGAATCGCCCGTGCAGCTGGTGGCCGCGGAACGTAAGAAGTCAATGCCTCGTGGGTTGAGTTCCGCCAACACTGCATCGCGGAATTCTGGGCTACGCTCAGAAAAGCCATTAATGGCATAGCCCAGCACGTGGGCGATAGCTGAACCGTCAATGCTGCGCATAGTCTCCGGCAGGTCCGTTGGCGGCGCGCCAGCGTATGTGCCGGCTACGTTGAGGTCAGGAGCGTAGCGTTCGGCATACTCGGCTGCGGAGAGCGAGGCGCCGCCGCCCTGCGAATAGCCCGCAAAGCCAATAGGGGCGTCCTTCGGGGCGTGCGCGAGTTCTAGGCCGGAGCGGGCGGCGTCGAGAAGCGCGTGTGCTTCTTCAATGTGGTTTACATACGTGTGGTGTCCTGGCATGCCCAACCCAATAAGGTCGGCAACGATAACGCGTGCCCCGTGGCGCAGGGCCATCATATAAAATGAGTACTCGTAGCTGGCATTAATGGTGGGAGAGCCCACTTTGCTCAGGCCCACCGACCCCAGCTGCATGCCCGCGCGCGACGGCGCGCATTGGTCGCCCTGCCCACGCGTGCTTGGTCCGAAGACGATGGTCGGGCGCTCGCCCTTGCCACGCCACGGTGCAGTGGGCTCGTACAAGGTAGCCGAGGCTTGCACCGGCTTGCCGGCATCGGTGGTGGTGTCATATGTAAACACCTGCGCCTGGCCCGCCGATTCTGCCAGGTGCGGCGCCGGGTGAGCTGAAGTCACCGCCGCGTTGGCAGCTGGCGGCAGAAAGAGCGACCCGAGGATTAGTGAACAAACTGTGAGGAGTCTCATACAAATCTTTTCCATGACCAAAACCTACTGCGCAGTAGGAACGGTGGAAGTGGAATTGCTAAAATAAATGCTTATGGGACTTCAGTATCGTTCAAGAAAAAAGACCGGCAAGAATAGCTGGATCAACGTCTCTGGATCCGGCGCGTCGATGTCTACCAAGGTAGGGCCGGTCACCTTTAATTCCCGCGGCGGCATGTGGGTGAACCTGCCGGGCGGATTCAATTTCCGCGGCCGCTGGCGTTAACCAGATCACACGCCCTGGATCGCGACCTGCGATTATAGCTGGCCATTATTAACCCCCTAAATAGGGAGGTGGAACAGGCCAGCGTCGTTTTGCTCGGCGAGGCCGTCGGCAAGCAGCGAAGCCAACGCCCGGGAGCGCTGCGCCGCATCGGGCCAGACCACATCAATTTCGGACTGCGGAACCGGCCCGTTCGCTGCGCGCAGCACATCCAAAATCTTGCCTCGCACCTGCCGGTCTGTGCCTACAAACTTCTGCACCCGCTTTTTCGCCCGCGCCTGCTCCTCCGCACTCGGCTGCGGTCGACCAGCCAGCTGCCACGCGCAACTAGTGCGCAGTGGGCACTGCTCGCAGGCGGGATTCTTCGCCGTGCACACCAGCGCGCCTAACTCCATGAGTGCGGCCGAAAAGCGCGGCCCATTCTCGGCCGGCAAAAGCTCTGCCACGGCCGCCAGCTCCCGCTTCGATGGCTGCGGCGCAAGGAACCGGCCCTCTTCTGCGCGGGTATACACCCGCCGCACATTGGTATCGACCACCGGTACGTTTAGCCTGAAATGAAAACAGGCCACGGCGCGCGCGGTGTAATCCCCAATGCCAGGCAGGCGCAGCAATTCATCGACGTCCGCCGGTACCTCGCCTTCGCCGATGGCCGCGGCACATTCCCACAGGCGCAGCGCGCGCCGCGGGTAGCCCAGCTTGCCCCAGGCGCGCAAGACCTCCGCTCGAGTAGCCTGGGCAAAATCTGCCGGGGTGGGCCAGCGCCGCATCCAGTCCTCCCACACCGGAGCCACGCGCGCGACTGGGGTCTGCTGGCTCATGACCTCACTGAGCAGCACACCCCACGCGCTTGTGCCAGGCCGGCGCCAGGGCAGGTCTCGTTCATTGGCATCGAACCAGGAAAGAAGAGCTTGCGAATCCATCGTGGGAGATAGTCTAGGGCATTAGAATATGGCCTATGCCTTTACGTAATATTGCCCACGAACCGCAGGCCGTATGGGAGGCCCTCAAGGCGGGAAATCAGCGCGTATTGGACGGCGAGACCGTCGACGTGCGCGAGATTTATAACCGCGAGGGCCTAACTCACGGCCAGGACCCTCGCGTGGTGGTTATTTCCTGTTCCGACTCCCGCGCCCCTATCGAGCACGTCTTCAATATCGGCTTCGGCGATGCCTTTGTCATCCGCACTGCCGGCCACATTCTTGACGACGCCGTTCTAGCCTCCCTCGACTACGCCCTTGCCGCCCTCAGACCCAACCTGCTGGTAGTCCTCGGCCATCAATCTTGCGGCGCGGTGGGCGCGGCTACCGGTTTTGTGTCCGGCGGCGAGCTGCCCACCGGCCTGCAGCGTCCCATCATCGAGAAGGTTGCCGCCTCCGCACTGGTGGCGGGCCCACATGCCACGACTGACGACGTCGAGCGGGAGCACACCCGCCAGACCGTCGCCCAGCTGGTTGCCAGCGTGCCCAACGTCCGCCGACTGCTCGACGAGGGTGCCCTGGGCGTTATCGGCGCGCGCTACCTGCTGGAAGATTCCAGCGTGGAAACCCTGCAGACCTTCGGAGTGGACTAGCCCGCCTGACACGCGGCGCGGGCTTAGCGCACCGGCCCGTGCCCACCGCTTAAAATTGACAGCGTGACGCAGAAAAAGCCCCTACCAGAAGAGATTTACAAGCGCCGACGAGTAGCGGCGCTCATTATCGTACTCGTGCTGGTCGTGGTGCTGATCTGGGCGGCTGTGGCTGCCTTCGGGGGCAGCAGCGATGAGCCGGCCGATACCGCCGCACCCGCGCCTACGCCGGAGCAGACCGCATCTTCTGCCGCCCCAGAAACCTCCGCGACCTCCGCGGAGGCGTCGGCCGAGGGGGCGTCGGAAAGCGTGTCTGCCGAAAGCGAGCCGTCCAGCTCCGCGGCCGCGAGCTCCGAAGCCGCAAAAAAGACCTGCGACCTGGCAGACCTCCAGGTGCGCACCTCCATGTTGAATTACTCCGTGCCGGAGGGCGAACTGCCGAAGTTCTTCATGACAGTCACCAACCCCACGGCCGCAGACTGCAAAATCGACCTAGACAAGAACCTGCTGCGCTTCGAGGTCTACAAGATGGCCGATAACGAGCGCGTGTGGTCCGATACGGATTGCTATGCTTCCGTGCAGACCGGCTCGCAGACTTTCCCGGCCGGCAAGGACGTAAAATTCGAGGCCGAATGGTCCCGCCAAGCCTCCAAGCCGGGCGAATGCACCAATCGCCCCGCGGCTGAGCCAGGCGCCTACTTCGCCCACACCATCATCGGCGATAACTCCTCCCCGCCGCAGGACTTCACGCTGCGCTAGGCGCTAGCCCGCCACCGCAGCGATGGCCTGCCCTAGCGTCCCAGCTTGGTGGACGCGAATGCCGTCTACTGGCTCGATTTCCCCGCGTGGGACAATCGCGTTCTTATAACCCAGCCGCGCGGCCTCCATTAAGCGCCGCTCCACATTGGGCACTGGACGCAACTCGCCGGCCAGGCCCACCTCGCCAATGACAACCGTCTTGGCCGGCAGCGGTTGCTCGTGCAACGAGGACCACGTCGCCAACGCCACCGCCAAATCCGTCGCGGTTTCCGTAATGCGCATGCCGCCGACCGTGGCGACGTAGGCATCTTTATCATTGGTGCGCTGGCCGGCGCGGGCCTGGAGTACCGCGAGCACCATCGGCACGCGGTTGGAATCTAGCCCGGTAACCACCCGCCGCGGGTTTTTCGCCACCGGGTCCACCGTCAGCGCCTGCACTTCCGCCAGAATCGGCCGCACCCCGTCCATCGCGACCGTCACGGCCGAGCCATCCGGCGTAGCACCGCGGTGCGAGAGGAAGAGCCCGGAGGGATCCGCTACCTCCCGAATTCCGCCGGAGGTCTGCTCGAAGCAGCCCACCTCGTCGGTGGCGCCAAAGCGATTTTTGATGCCGCGCAGCATGCGCAGGCTGGATTGGCGGTCACCCTCGAAGTTTAAGACGACGTCGACAAGGTGCTCCAGCACGCGTGGCCCGGCCACGTTGCCGTCCTTCGTGACGTGGCCGACCAGCAGCACCGGTATGCCGGTGGACTTCGCCAGCGAGGTCAGCGCGGCCGTCACCGCGCGTGATTGCGCCACGCCGCCCGATACACCTTCCACGCCCACAGCGTGCATGGTCTGTACCGAATCGACGATAATGAGGCTAGGCTGCAGCTTATCGACGTGCCCGAAGACCCCATCCAAGTTGGACTCGGCCGCCAAATACAAAGTTTCCTGCAAGGCGCCGGTGCGCTCGGCGCGGGAGCGGACCTGGCCGGCGGATTCCTCGGCCGTCGCGTAGAGCACGGTGCGGCCGAGCTGTGCCCACCGCGAGGCTACTTCCAGCAGTAGCGTGGATTTGCCCACGCCGGGCTCGCCGGCCATAAGCACCACCGAGCCCGGCACGATGCCGCTTCCCAGCACGCGATCCAACTCGCCGATACCGGTGCGCACCGTCTTTGTTGCCTGCGCCCCAATCTTGGTAATCGGCTGTGCCGGACTCGACGGGGCTACGCCCTTGCTTGCCGACGCCCCTGGCACCGCCACCACCGGTGCCTTTTCCTCCAGCGTGCCCCACGCACCGCAGTCCGGGCATCGCCCGAGCCATTTGGGCGAGACGTAGCCGCATTCGGAACAGGTATGGATGGGGCGGGTTTTCTTGGCCATGGCTTCTAGCCTAAAACACACAGACGCTCCCAGCCCGAAGCGGGCTGGGAGCGGGGCAGGAAAGTGGTATGGCTTAGTTCTCCGGAGCCTCGGAGGAGTAGCCCTCGGAGGACTCGACGTCGCGGTCGAACTCGCCGGACTGCATCTGGGTGGCAGCGATGGTGGCGTTTACGTCGATGGAGCCATTGGAGAACTCGAAGGTAACCGGGCGGTCACCGGCGTAGCCGAAGTCATCATTCTTCAACTTGGTGGCGATGTACTGGACGGTTTCGGAATCCTGCTGGGGGTTAGCTTCCAGGTTCTTCTGAGAATCAGCGATGATGGACTCATCGCGGTGCAGCGGCTGTGGCTGCTTCATCTCAACGCGCTGGCCATCGACCTTCACGGACTCCAAGGAAATGACATCGGTGTCGTAGCCCTGGTTAATGGCGCTGAACTTCAGTGCAGCAGTGCCGTCCGGCTCTACCAGGATGGTGACATCGCGAACTGCAGCCTTATTATCTTCCGTGCTTGCAGAAGCGCCATCGACCGCAGCCACTTTTTCAGCGGTCTGGGTGACATGACCCGCCGAGCAAGAAGCCAACGCCAGAGCGGAGACGGCGGTAACGGAAATAATGGCACCGCGGCGGGCGGCGGACTTCAGGGACTGCACGTTGAGCATCCTCCATCAATTGCGATCACAGGGCTTGTCAACGCTTTAGCCTAGTCCCTTTCGCGATAAAGTACACAGTTGTCCCAAATCGGGCGGGTAGACCGTGGGGGTATACGGGGGTATCCGCAGTCGGGGCGGCCGTGCGTGATAAAATAGCGGCCTTAGTCAACCGGGATAAATCGGGAACACAAGGAGTGGCAATGGAGTATAAGGTCGGCGAGGTCGTCGTCTACCCGCACCACGGTGCGGCCGTCATCGAGGATATCGAGACCCGCGAAATGGGTGGCGAGACGCTCGAATACCTGGTGCTGCACATCAACCAGTCCGACCTGGTCGTCCGCGTGCCCATCAAGAACGCCGATAACGTCGGCGTACGCGACGTCGTGGGCAAGGAAGGCCTAGAAAAGGTCTTTTCCGTGCTGCGTGACGAGGACGTCGAAGAGGCCGGCAACTGGTCCCGCCGTTATAAGGCTAACCAGGAGCGCCTGGCTTCCGGCGATATCAATAAGGTCGCCGAGGTTGTGCGTGACCTGTGGCGCCGCGACCAGGATCGCGGCCTTTCGGCCGGCGAGAAGCGCATGCTTGGCAAGGCCCGCACCATCCTGGTAGGTGAGCTCGCACTGGCCAAGCCGGTCGATGAGAAGAAGGCCGACACCATGATGGAAGAAATCGATGCCACCATCGAGCGCCACCGCGCCGCCGGATTGGTAGATGATAAGTCCATCACCACCGATATCGACAACGACATCGATCTCGATGACCTCTCCTTCGACGACGAAGACTAAACAGCGCGTCATCGCGCTCATCGCGGCCGCAGGCCAGGGAACCCGCCTCGGCGCCGAGGTGCCCAAAGCTTATGTCGAGTTGCGCGGTCGCACCCTCCTGGAACGCTCCGTGCGAGCATTGCTGGCCTCCGGGGTAGTCGATGAAATTATCGTCCTGGTCAGCCCGGACATGGAGGCTGAGGCCGCGCGTATTATCGGCCGCATCGACGCCGTTGGTGCTACTGACGCTGCAAGCGCCGCCCCGATTCGCCTCGTTCACGGTGGCAGCGAGCGCGCCGATTCCGTGTGGGCCGGCCTGCAAGCAATCCCGGACGAGGATGCCGTGGTGCTCATCCACGATGCGGCCCGTGCGTTGACGCCGCCGGCGATGGTGCGGGGCGTCGCCAAGCGGGTGCTGGAAGGCGCTCCCGCGGCCGTGCCGGTGGTTCCGGTGGCCGATACCATCAAGGAAGTCGCGGATGAGGCCGTGTTGAGCACCCCCGATCGCTCCCGCCTGCGCGCAGTGCAAACCCCGCAGGCCTTCCGCCTGTCCGCGCTGCGCCAGGCCAACCTCGATTATTGGGCCCAGCAGCCCGAATTTACCGCCACGGATGACGCCAGCCTCATGGAATGGCACGGCGAGCGCGTGGCAACCGTGCCGGGCGATACCCTGGCTTTCAAGATCACCACGCCCATCGATCTCACCCTGGCCCACGCCCTGACCGAGGAGACCCATGACTAATCCGATTATCCCGCGCGTTGGAATTGCCACCGACGCCCACCAAATCGAGGCCGGCAAGGATTGCTGGATCGCCGGCCTGCTCTTCGAAGGCGTTGACGGGTGCGAGGGCCACTCCGATGGGGATGTTGTAGCGCACGCGCTTGTCGACGCCCTTTTATCCGCCTCCCACCTCGGTGACCTCGGCTCCTTCGTGGGCGTCGGCCGCCCCGAATACGATGGCGTTTCCGGCGCGAAGTTGCTGCGCGAATGCCGCCAGCTCCTCGAATCTGAGGGCTTTATCATCGGCAACGCCGCCGCCCAGCTCATCGGCCAGACCCCCAAGATGGGTCCGCGCCGCGAAGAGGCCGAGGCCGTGCTGAGCGAAATCCTCGGTGCCCCCGTGTCCGTATCTGCTACCACGACGGACCACCTGGGGTTCACCGGCCGTAAGGAGGGGCGTGCGGCGGTTGCTACGGCCGTCGTCTGGCGCGCCTAGCCCACCGCACTAACCCCGCGCACGCGTCAATTAGACTAAGTGGCGTGAGTACTTTGCGCATTTATGACACAGCCACCCGCAGCCAACGCGATTTCGAGCCGATCCGCCCCGGCCATGCCTCGATTTATCTGTGCGGCGCCACCCCGCAGGCCCAGCCGCACATCGGGCACCTGCGCTCCGGCGTCGCTTTCGACATCCTGCGCCGCTGGCTGCTCGCCCAGGGCTATGACGTAGCCTTGGTGCGCAACGTCACCGATATCGATGACAAGATCCTCACCAAGGCGGCCGAGAATAATCGCCCCTGGTGGGAGTGGGTATCCACGTATGAGCGCGAGTTCACCAAGGCCTATAACACCCTGGGCGTGCTTCCGCCTTCGGTAGAGCCGCGCGCGACCGGCTTTGTCACCCAGATGGTCGACTATATGCAGCGGCTTATCGACGCCGGCTTTGCCTACCCCGCCGAAGGCTCCGTCTACTTTGACGTTGCCGCATGGACCAAGGCCGAAGGCTCGGATTATGGTTCGCTGTCCGGCAACAAGGTAGAAGAAATGGAACAGGGTGAGGGCGAAGATTCGGCCAAGCGCGGCGCCCAAGACTTTGCTCTGTGGAAGGCCGCGAAACCGGGCGAGCCCAGGTGGCCCACCCCCTGGGGTGACGGCCGACCCGGCTGGCACCTGGAGTGCTCGGCCATGTCTACCTATTACCTGGGCTCCAATTTCGATATCCACTGCGGCGGGCTGGACCTGCAGTTCCCGCACCACGAGAACGAGATTGCTCAGTCGCACGCGGCCGGCGATAAGTTTGCCAACTACTGGATGCACAACCACTGGGTGACGATGTCGGGCGAGAAGATGTCGAAATCGCTGGGCAACGTGCTCTCTATTCCGAATATGCTCGAGCTGGTGCGTCCGGTGGAGCTGCGCTACTACCTGGGCTCGGCGCATTACCGCTCCGTGCTGGAGTATTCCGAGGCCGCGCTGACCGAGGCCGCCGCAGGCTACCGCCGCATCGAGGACTTCCTCGCTCACTTCGATGACCTGGAGCTGGGCGAGTGGACGCAGGGCTTTGAAGACGCGATGAATGATGATATCGCGGTGCCCAAGGCGCTGGCGGAAATCCACACCACCGTTCGCGCCGGCAATAAGGCCCTTGCCGCCGGCGATGAGGCCGGGGCGCGCACGCTGGCCGGCCAGGTACGGGCGATGGCACACGTACTTGGCTTTGACCCGCTGGAGTGGGAAGATGGAGCGCAAGCTAGCGGGGCGGATGCCGCGTTGGATGCGCTGGTGCAGGCTGAACTGGAGCGGCGCACCCAGGCGCGTGCGGACAAGGACTTCGCTACTGCCGACGCCGTCCGTGACCGCCTCGCGGCCGCCGGCATCACCATCACCGATACCCCAGACGGCCCGACCTGGTCGCTGGCGCAGCGTTAAGCACTCCGAAAGGACAATAAACTATGGCACGTACCCACGGCCGCGGTGGCGCGGGAATCCGCAAGACCAATAAGAAGGGCGCAACCAAGGGCTCCGGCGGCCAGCGCCGCAAGGGCTTGGCCGGCAAGGGCCCGACACCCAAGGCAGAGGACCGCATTTACCACGCCAAGCACAAGGCCAAGCTGGAGCGCGACCGCCGCAACTCCGGCCGTCACCAGAAGGAGACCGCCGAGATGGTCGTGGGCCGCAACCCGGTCATCGAGTGTCTGCATGCCAAGGTTCCGGCCACCACGCTCTATATCGTGGCCGGTACCCGCAACGATAAGCGCCTGTCTGAGGCCGTGGCCATGTGCAATACCCGCAATATCCCCATCATCGAGGTGCAGCGCCACGAGATGGACCGCATGACCGGCAACGGCATGCACCAGGGCATCGGGCTGCAGATCCCGCCGTATAAATACGCCGATGTCGATGAGCTCATCTCCCGTGCGGCCGAAAGTGCCCGTCCGGGCATGTTCGTCATCTTGGATAATATCACCGACCCGCGCAACCTCGGCGCGGTGATTCGCTCTGTGGCAGCTTTTGGTGGCGACGGCGTCATCATCCCAGAGCGCCGCTCCGCATCCGTGACTGCCGTGGCGTGGCGTACCTCGGCCGGCACGGCGGCGCGCCTGCCGGTCGCCCGCGCGACGAATATCACCCGCACCGTACAGCAATTCCAAAAGAGCGGCTACCAGGTCGTCGGCCTAGATGCCGGCGGCGAGCACACGCTGGATACATATAACGGCGCGACGGACCCCGTGGTCATCGTCATCGGTTCCGAGGGCAAGGGGATTTCTCGCCTCGTGCGGGAAAACTGCGACGTCATCATGTCCATCCCTATGACGGATTGGGTCGAGTCCCTCAATGCTTCCGTCGCGGCCGGTTCTGTGCTTTCCGAATTCGCACGCCAGCGCCGCGCGGCCCAGTAGTCTCTAGCGAGAGTTTCTAGCCGCCTTCTGCCCAGGGCGGCAGCCACCTAATGGTGCCATTCACCCGGGCCAGGCGGCCGCGAACTGGCGGGCCGTTGGGGTCATCGTCGTTGACGCCGTTGTGGTACGGGCAGGCGATGGTGAGGTTTTCGGGGTTTGTCTCGCCGCCGTGGCGCCAGGCGGTGAGATGGTGGACTTGGCATTCGTCGGCGGGATAATTGCACTGGGGCCAAGGACAAGTGGGATTTTCCGCGGCCGCCATGGTGCGCTGCTTGGGTGAGGCGAGCCGCTCCGTGCGATACAGATTCACCGGGCCTTTAACGGGATGGATGAGGGTGACATAGCCATGCTCGGTAAATGCGCGGCGCACGAGGTCTGCGCCGGTCATCCGGGCGCCATTGGTGAGCTGCAGTGTCACGTCATCGCCCGCGCAGTCGACGACGCGGTCGAGCTCGTCCAAGCGCAGCACCACATTGGTGGTCACGGACGCACCGGAGGCGGCGGTCTTGCCCTGGAAAATCTTGCGCACCGAATCTAGCGGGGCATCTTTATCCAGCGCGGCATGCATATCCGCAATATCGGCGGATTTGCCGGTAATCGTCATAGTCCAGGGGCCCTCGGCGCGGCGGTAGAGCTTGACACCGGGTGTGCGCTGCGGCGGGCCTTTAATCTCGCGCACGCGTTTACGCCCCCGCTTTTCGACGTCCGAGGCATCCCCCTTCATCCCACACAACTCCCGACGCAGCGCCCAGGCCTGACGCTTATTTCTCAGCCGAGTGGCGTAGCGCTCGATGGCCAGCAGCGCGGTAAGGCTGTGCCCATTGGTGCGAGCGGCGGCGATGGATTCGCGCTGGAGGCGGCTAAACGCGGTCGGGCCGAAGTAGGTATCGGCGAGGGCGAGCAGGCGGGTGGCGGTGGTGTCGGGGCAGCCGGCCTCGATTAGCGCGCGCTGAGTTAGGCGGTGGCAGTCGGCGATGATGTCCATGCCGGCGGCTAGGCCTGTCAAGAAAGTGTGCAGCGCGTTCATGGCTCCACACATTAGGTGCGGGACGCGACCAGAGGCGAGGGATAAGGCGCGCCGCTGTGGATAACTAGGACTGCGCGGTGCCGAGTCCGAAAAAGTCGCGGACCTTATCCACAGCGCGGAAGGAATCTGTATTGGGGCCTATGCGCGGGTCGGTTCTCATGCTAGAGGGAATCACGTGGCCAAGGCCCTCCATGGTCCATAGTTCGACGGGAAAATCGCCGGCGTATTCGGTGGCGGTGACATCCGGGGCGGGGTGGTAGTCGCGCGGTGGCTGGCAGCCATTGGCCAACGCAAAGTATTCCGCGGTGGCAGGCGCGGAGAGCACGCGGCCGCGGGTGCGCTCGGCGTCCAGCCCGGCCACACCGCCTTCATAAGGCGCATATGGGTCCGCGGTGCCGTGGAAAAACAGCAGCGGCGTGGGCCGGTAGCCATCCGGGTTGCTGGGCGCGTGGTTATCGCCCTCGCCCAAGGTGGAGGCGAAGATGCAGGCGCGGGTGAGGGTAAAGGGAGCGTCGAAAAGCAGGCGGAGCACCATCTGACCGCCATTGGAATAGCCGCAAGCAAAGGTGCGCGCGGTGCCGAACTCGCGCTGCATAGCTTCAACGAGATACGTGGCGAAGGCGATGTCATCAACGTTCTCCGTGCGGGCGGTGACCGGTAGGATGCTGCGGCAATCATTGAAATGGCGATCCACGCCGTCGGGGTAGACGAGGATGGTGTTGGTGGCATCGGCAAGCTCGTCGAAGGTGCCATTGGTAAAGCGGCGCATCACGTTGCCGGATTGCAACGAGCCGTGGAAGAAGAGCAGCAGGTCCGGATGCGGGCCGGGATTATCCGGCGTGATGACGAGGAAGCGGCGGGTGCGGCAATCCACATCCGCGGTGCGGCGGTGTACGTGCATAGCCGCCCAGTTTAGTCGGCGTGGTGCTCCTCGGCCGTGGTGTGGCAGTCGGCGTGGAAGCGTTTGGCAGCGACCTCGTCGCGCACTGCGCTTTTATTGCGCCGCCAGCCGATGAGCCGGCACACCAGATAGATGACAAAGGAAATGGTGGTGACGAAGACCGAGACCGGAAGACCAGGCGCGAGCGATAAGATGAAGCCGCCTACGGCCGACACCTCGGCGAAAATGGTGGCCCACATGACCGCGCGCAGGGGCGAGGAAGTAATCTGCACGGCCGCTGCGCCGGGGGTGATAAGCAGCGCCATGACGAGCAGTGAACCAACGATTTGTACCGACTGCGCGGCCGCTAGGCCCACGAGTACGGCGAAGGCGACCGAGATGAAACGGGTCGGCACGCCGGCCGCCTGGGCCATAACTGGGTCGGCCGAAGCGAAGAGCATGGGGCGCCACAGGATGGCTACGGCGGAGAGGATGACTACGGTGGTTGCGGCCAAAAGCCATACCGAGGCCGAAGATACGCCGACGATCTGGCCGGTCAGCAGCGTCATCGCGGTATTCGCGTTGCCCGGATAGAGGTGCAGAAATAGCACCGACAGTCCTAGGCCAAAGCTCATGACCACGCCGATGGCGCTGTCTTGCTGGCCCTTAAAGCCCAGTACGGCGAGGATGATGGCGGCCACGATGGCCCCGGCGACCGCGCCAAAGCCTAAGTTGAGACCGAAAAGTAGTGCGGCGGAGGCACCCATGAGCGCGAGCTCGGAAGTCGCGTGGACGGAAAAGGACATCTGGCGCAGCACGATGAGCGAGGTCATCACGCCAGAAAGAATGCCCAGCAGCGCGGAGGCGATGAGCGAGGACTGTACAAAATCAACGCTCAGCAGGTACTGGGTGTCTTCTATGAAGCTAGACAACGATAAGCCTCCCATCGACGTTTAAGACGTTGACTTTGGAACCGTAGAGCTCGGAAAGGACATCGGAGCGCATGACCTCATCTACCGCGCCGAAGGTATGGCCGCCGGGAGCAAGGTAGAGCACCTTATCGGTCACTCCGAGTACCGGATTGATGCCATGGGTGACAAAGATGATGGAGGTGCCGCGCTCGCGGCGTAGCGCATCTAGCTTCTCCACGGTGTCTTGCTGGCGCGCCGGATCGAGCGAGAGCAGCGGCTCATCGGCAAGGATGAGCTCCGGGTCATTGGCCAGCGCTTGGGCCTGGCGGATAAGTTGCTGCTGGCCGCCGGATAGCTGTCCTACGCGGCGGTCGCGCAGGCCGGTGGCACCTACCTCGGCGAGGAGCTCGTCGACGCGGTGGCGGGGAGGGCGGCGGCGTCGGAAAGCGCCGTGCGCAAGGGAGAGCGATACTAAGTCGCGGGCGCGCAGGGGCAGGTCGGCCGGGAACATGCGCTGCTGCGGGATGAATCCGACGCGGCAGTCCACGTCGACGCTGCCGGCCGTGAGTTTGCGGGTGCCCAAGATAGTGCCGAGCAGGGTGGATTTGCCCACGCCATTGGGGCCCAAAACGGCGATAAACTCGCCGCGGTCAACGGCGAGGTTAAGGCTGGACCACAGCGGGGCAACCGCTGCGTCATGAAATTGGATGAGCACTAGAGCTTCCCCAGGGAGTCGGTGACCTCGTCATAGTAGGTCCAGAACTCCTTGCCATCCGGCGGGGTCTCGCCGATTTCGACGATATTGACATCCGCATCCTCCGCGGCGGACTTGATACGGCCGGCGGTATCGGTTTCGGTCTGCGGGTTAAAGATGAGAAGGTCCACCTTGTGGTCCTTGATGGCCTTGGTGAAGGCGGCAAGGTCGGCCGCGGTGGGCTCGCCCTCAGAAATGGTGGCCTTGCGGTAGCCCTCTGGGGTGACGTCCTTGCCGGAGGTGTACTTCATGATGTAGTCCGCAATCGGCTCGGTCTGGGCGTAGGAGAGATCGCCCGGTAGCTCCTTGAGCTTGTCGCGCAGGCGGTTGACGTGGGAGTCCACGCGCTCGGTGCTGGCGTGCGCATCGGTATTGAGCTCATTGATCTGGTCCGCGATATTACCGGCGACCTCGTCGAGCGCAGCTGGGTCGTACCAGATGTGCTCGTTGCCTTCGATATTGGTGACCTTCTTTGGGTCCTTCTTGGCGGTGGCCTTGGCGGCGTCGATGGTCATGACATTGGGGTCATCGGCCAGCTTGCCGTGGTCGGTCAGCGGCAGGGCGGAGATGATGTTGTCTTGCTCGGAGACGGCCTGGTAAATCCAAGAATCGTAGCCGCCGCCGTTGACTACGAGCAGGTCCGCGTCTTCGGCCTTGGCGATATCGGCCGCGGAAGGCTCGAAGTGGTGGGGGTCGACGCCATTGCCCTCCACGATGGGCTTGACCTCAATGTCCACGCCGGAGGCGGTATCGGCCACGGCTTGGGCAACATCGGCCCAGATAGAAGTGGAAGCGACGATAGAGATTTTCTTCTGAGCGCCGGGCTCGGCGGCCGAGTCTTGAGAGTCAGAGGAGGAGCAAGCGGTGGCGGTGAGGAGGAGGCCGCCGGCCGCGAGGAGGGCGGCGGTTGCGCGAAGTGAGTTATGCATAGCTCCCAGTGTGCTGTTGATGGTAATTGTTGTCAATTGAATATGTATTGAAAACGCGGCCGCGGGGTAAGCTTACGGCCATGGTGAAACGCAGCCCCACCCGCAAGACGCTGGCCTCGCTGGCCGCCGAACTGGGTGTTTCGCGCACGACGGTGTCCAATGCCTATAGCCGGCCGGACCAGCTCTCGGCCGCAACGCGCGAGCGCATTCTGGCAGCGGCGAAAGCGCGAGGGTACCCCGGGCCGGACCCCACGGCTCGTAGCCTGCGCACCCGCCGTGCGGGCGCGGTGGGCGTGCTGCTGACTGAGCACCTGTCCTATGCCTTCGAAGACATGGCCTCGGTGGATTTCTTGGCCGGCATGGCGGAGGCCTCGGCCGGCGCGCAAAGCATGCTTACCCTCATCCCGGCCGGCCCGGAGGGGGAAGCGGAAGCGACCAGCCTGGTCGGCTCGGCTGCCGTGGATGGCTTTGTGGTTTATTCCGTGGCGGCTGGGGATGCCTACCTGGAGGCGGCGCGCGGGCGCGGCCTGCCGGTGGTGGTCTGCGATCAACCGACGGATTCGGGCCTGCCTTTTGTAGGGATCGATGACCGAGCCGCGATTGCTCCGGCCGCCCGCGCGCTGGTGGAGGCCGGCCACCGCAAGATTGGCGTGCTGGCCATTCGCCTCAAACGCGAGCGCCACGATGGCCCCATTTCCTGGGAGGAGTTGCAAGAGGCCGATATGCACGTGCAGCACGCGCGCGTCATGGGCGCTATGGACGTCTTTGCGCAGGCGGGGATCGCGCCGGAAACCGTGCCCGTGGTCACCCAGCACATCAATGATGCGCAAACCACGCGGGCGGCCGCGCAGTTGCTTCTCGACGCCCACCCTGAGCTCACCGCAGTCCTGTGTACCACCGACTCCATGGCGCTGGGCGTGATGACCTATGCGCGCGAACGGGGCATTGATATTCCCAGTGAGCTTTCCGTCACCGGCTTCGACGGCATCGATGCGGCGCAGCGCCTTGGCTTGACGACCATCATCCAGCCCAATAAGGCCAAAGGCGCCGCCGCCGGCCACATGCTCTCTAACCTCATCGCCGCCGCGGATAATGCGGCGGCGGCCGTGCCGGCGGTGTCGCGGCGGGTACTGCGGACGAATTTCGCGGCGGGGCGGACCGTGGCACCACCGCGTTAAGTCGGGGCAGGCCGGGGTTTACCGGCTAGGCGTCGTCGCCGCGGGAGTGACCTATATGGGCCGCGCGGGCGGTGGCAAGCTCAGTGAGGAAGTGGGCGACGGCGTCGACGTCGGCAAGCTGCACTACGGCCGCCGTATCGCCCTCGCCTACCTTGACACCGACGTCCGGCGGCTGATGGAGGGCGCGGAAACCGTCCTCGTCGGTGACATCATCGCCCAAAAAGACCATGGCGGTGGCGCCGGTACGCTCGCGTAGCTCGTCTAACCACGTGCCCTTGGTGGCCTGAGTGGCAGAAAACTCCACGACGGACTTACCGGCCGTGCGTGGGAAGCCGCCCGGATCGAGTGCGAGACCGGCTTCATAAGCCTGGGCGGCCGCCTCAGGATCGGATTCCTCGAGCGCCCGCAGGTGCAGTACGCGCTGGAACGGCTTGACCTCGATATCCGCGCCTGGGAAGCGCTCCATAATTGCGCGGATCTCGGTTTCCTTGGCGGTCAGATGCTCGCGCATCGCGGGAGTTAGATCCGTTTCTTCCCAAGAGGATTCGGCACCGTGGGAGCCGCCAAAAAGCACGGGCTCGCGCAGTGGACACACGCGCTGCAGGCCTGCGAGGTGGCGGCCGGACAGCACGGCCGCGGTGGTATGCGGCAGATGAGCAAGTTTATCCAAGGCGCGCAGGGAGTCTTGGTTCATCTCGACGTCATAGATGGCCGTGGCAAAGGGGGAGAGCGTGCCGTCAAAATCCGAGACCACCGCGAGGTGCTCGGCGGCGGCAAGGGCCTTGATGGTGGTGGAAAGCGTCATGGCTTCCAGCCTACGTATTTAATTGCCGAGGGAAACCAATTTGATAGACGGCGAGTCTACCTCGTCTGTAACCAGCTCTAAGACCAGCTGGTTATTGCTATTGACGGTGTAGTGGAAATCGCGGCCAGCGGATATCAAGTTGCGCAGCAGGTTATCGGCCCACACGGACGCGCCATGGCAATCCTGGGCGGTCTCGTCATAATCCACCTCATCAAAGTGCAGGCGGTTGCCGTCCTGGATATTTTGGCGCTCCTCATCGGCGGAATAGGTCACCTTTCCCACCATTTGGGTGCAGCCGGTGGTGCCTACCAGCGTAGATTCACCAAAGCTCAACGTGGGTGCCTGCGGGATGGATTCGGGGATGGTAGAGGCAGCATCCGGGGTGGTGTTGATGGAGACTACTTGCCACTGTTTATCCAGGATCTGCTCATCACCAGGGGCCTGGGGCTCTTCTTCGCCGGAGCCGCAGGCAACTAGCAGCGTGGCGGCGCACGCAGCGGCGAGCGGAGTAATGAGGCGGGCACAGCGAGGAATCATGCGCCAGCCTCCTCGGCGTCGGCATGGCGCAGGCAGCTCAGGAAGGACTGGGACCATAGCTGTACGTCGTGCTCAGTGACCTGCTGGTGCATGGCGAGCATGCGCTGGGACATGGCAGAGGGGGCATCGTCAAGCGCGGTGAGCGCATTGAGCAAGGCGGCCTTGACGGACTCGATATCGAAGGGGTTGCACAGGTAGGCCTGGCTGAGCTCATCGGCAGCCCCGGCAAACTCAGAGAGCACTAGCGCGCCCGAACCATCGTCGTGGCAGGCCACGTATTCCTTGGCCACCAGATTCATGCCATCCTTGAAGGGGGTGACCAGCATGACATCGGCCATCCGGTAATAGCTGCGCAGCAAGCTTTTGGCTAGGCCCCGGTGCTGATAGTGCACCACTGGGTGGCCCACGCGCGCAAAGCGCCCGTTGATGCGGCCGACGGCTTCTTCCACCTTGGAGCGGGTGGCCTTGTAATGATCAAGTCGCTCGCGCGACGGCGTGGCCAGCTGCACCATTGCTACTTCTTCCGGGTCGAGCGCCCCGGACTCCAGCAGCTCCTCAAAAGCAGTCAGCCGCTGCAGGATGCCCTTGGTGTAATCGAGGCGATCCACTCCCAGGATAATGCGCTGGGGCGAGCCCAGCTCTTCGCGCAGCTTGGCGACGTCCCGCTCATCCTCCGCAGTGAACCTGGCAAAGTCCTTCGCGGCGATAGAGATGGGAAAAGCCCCCACGCCGATGGTGCGTCCCTGCGGTAGGTGAATATGTGCGGTGACCTCGCGGGTACTGGCCTCGCCTTCTACGTCGAGGCCGTGGCGGCGGGCGAGTTCCAGGAAGTTGCGGGCATTGGCCTCCAAGTGGAAGCCAATGAGATCCGCGCCGAGCAGCCCGCGCACGAGTTCCTCTCGCCAGGGCAGCTGACGGAAGAGATCGGCAGAAGGGAAGGGGATGTGCAAGAAGAACCCGATGGTGAGATCGGGGCGCTTTTGGCGCAGGATGCCGGGCAAAAGTTGTAGCTGGTAGTCCTGGACCCACACGGTGGCACCCTCGGCGGCGACCTCGGCTACCTCATCTGCAAAGCGCAGGTTGACCTCGCGATAGGCGTGCCACCAATCGCGGTCGTAGGTAGGGGTGACTATGAGATCGTGGTAGAGAGGCCACAGGGTGGCATTGGAAAAGCCCTCATAAAAGCCCTCGAAATCGGACTCGGTGAGCTTGACCGGATGCAGCAGCACGCCGGCATCGGTGCGGAAGGGCTCAGGTGCGGTGTCAGTCACGCCGGGCCACCCTACCCAGCAGCCCTGATGGGACTCCAGGACCGGGGACAAGGCGGTGACCAGTCCGCCTGGCGAGGGTGTCCACGTATGGCTGCCATCGGGCCGGGTTTCTAGATCAACCGGCAGGCGGTTGGCCACCACCACGAAGTCATTGCCATGCTCACTCATGGTGCAAGAATAACTTAAGACTTCTTAACAGACTTCTTTGTTGCCTTCTTAGAGGCCTTCTTCGTCGCTTTCTTCGTGGCCTTCTTGGTCGACTTCTTTGTCGATTTCTTGGTGGACTTTTTGGTCGACTTCTTCGTGGACTTCTTGCTGGATTTCTTGGTCGACTTCTTCGGGGCGGCATCGGCCTGCTCCGCCAGAACCTTCTTGTGTACCAAGCCCTTGGGCTCCACGCCCAGCATGGACATCAGGGTCACGCCGTCGAGGAAGTCCTGGGCGTAGGTGGCCACGATGCGGCGGGCTGCGCGGGAGGTCTCCTCCTCAAGGGCGTGATTCTGGTCAGCCTGTGGGTGGGTGTCTTGGACCTTGGGTGGCACGACGTGTCCTCCTGAACGTTGTGGAAACTACTTAAGCGCTTGCAAGAAAAGCTATCAGAGCAAATATTGTACGCTACCGGCGGCGTTTAGGGCCGCTCGGGTCCGGATTCGGTGCCCGGCTGCTCCGGTTTCTGGGCACGAAACGTTTCGGTGCCCGGCACGGTATAGGTGGTCTTCTCGTGCTGCTGCGGCTGCGCCGGCCACTGAGAATCCTCCGGCCACAGGTCCGCGGCGGAGCGGGTATGCGGCCCGTGGTTTTGGGCCTCGTGGCGCGGGTGCTGCTGCGGCGGCTTCGGCCCGAGCTTGGGTGGTAACTCCGGGCGATTGACGCGCGGGGCAAATGGGGACATCGGCACACGCGGGATTCGCGGGGCCTTGCGGGCCAAGTGCGTGGCCTTGTGGAAGGAGAAGCGGCCGATGCGCTTGAAAGCGGAGTAGGGGCGGAAGTACTGCGGGCGGCGCAGGCGGCGGGCCACGCGCTCGCCTAACACCACTCCGGCGGCCAGCGCGCCGGAAATGGCTAGCGCCATTGCCATGTTGGTAAAGCCGGTAATCATCTGCTCATTGAGCGAGGCGTACATGCCGCGGTAGAGCATGAGGCCGGGGAGCATCGGCGTATAGCCCACGATCATGGTGATAAGCGGCGGGATGCCCCAACGGCGCGACATCAAGCCGCCGGCCAGGCCGACGACCACAGCGGACAGGCCCGAGGCAATCACCGGGCCGATGCCAAACGGCACCACCACGAAGTAATAGAAGATCATGCCGGCCGCGGCGGTAAGCCCCGACATGGTGATCTCGATCCAGGCAGCCCCGCAGGCTAGCGCAAAGGCGGCGGAGCCGGTGCCACCGAGCACCACCAGCAGCGGAATCTCGTGGTAGACCGGCGGGGCCAGCGTGGCCAGCGGCGGCAGGTTAAAGCCCAGCGAATCAGCCAGCTGGATGCCCACGCCCACGCCAGCGATGATGGCGCCGGTAGATAGCAGCGCCTCAAAGAAGCGGGCGGAGGAGGTTACGGGGGCGCGCGTGATGCCGTCGACCAGCGATTGCACCAAGGTTAGACCCGCTACCAGCACGATGATGCCGGAGGCGATGATCTGTGCCGGCGAGAAATTAATGCCGAACGAGGCCGCCACGTTGTACAAAATGGCGGCAGGGAAGACAGCGAAGAAGCCACCGACCACATTCTGATAGAAGGGCGGCAAGCGATAGTTGGCCAACCAAGCGTTCAGACCCATGATGAAGGCGGAAACCACAAAGGCCACCACGCCGACGAGCAGATCGCCGCCGAGCATCATGGAAATCAGGCCACCCATCGCGCCCCAGCCGAGCATGACCGTGGCCGGCTTATAAGGGGCGGGCATGCGGTCAATCTCGTCGAGGCGCTGCTCCGCCATGGCCGGTGGCATCTGGCCGGAGTGGATAGAGCGAATGAGCTTATCGACGGCCGAGAGCTTGGAAAAATCCACGCCAATGCTCGGCACCACACGGAAGACGTGCAGGTTTTGGCGCTGCTCGCCGGTGCCGATGGTGGTGTGGATGGTGATGGTATTCATCAAGATATCCACGTGGCAGTAGTGCAAGCCATAGGAAGATGCCGCCAGGTGTACCTGGGCGCGGGCATCCGAGTTAGCCGTACCGGCGCCGATGAGGATTTCACCAATGCGGGCGGCGATCTCCATGACGCCGGTGACCTGGGCGGCATCATGGAGATCGACCGGGGCGAGTGGCGATGGCGGCGGTGCGGCTTTAGCCGCGTCGATGATGGCTACTTGGCCCGAGGAAGCGCGCAGGCGCTCCCGCATAGCGGACAAAAATGACACGGAAATAACCCTCGAAAAAGCGCTGAGAAAGTGGGATAGATTCTGCCTGAACTTTAGCCCCTGTACCCTGTCAATGCATAGATGGGGGACCGGCTTTCCCTTTAGCGTTGGTGCTCGGGTACTATGCAACGAGCGGGATATCTCCCGCGGTGCTGGAGTGGCGCAATTGGTAGCGCAACGCACTTGTAATGCGTAGGTTGCGAGTTCAAGTCTCGTCTCCAGCTCAACGAAATGAAGGTCAGGGAGCCTTTTTAACGCATCGGAACTTAAACACTTTCTTCAAAGTGTCCAAAAAATGTCCACTTAAAGATCCTTTGGCTGAGCAGCCTCGCGGCGCAAAAGCTCCTGCAGCAGCACCTTCTTTGAAAGTCCTCTCAGCTCATGCTCGTGACTGCAGGGCCGTGCCTCATCGGGAGTGAGCAGCCCCGTCTTGGACAGCGCCACAACGGGGTTGTGGCCATAAGCTCTTGCAACTGCCACCACTACGCCAGGAGGGGGAGTGGCAGCCTTAGACGCCCGGGTGATGGTGGTATGCGACAAACCTGTCAACTTCGCTATTGCGCGTGCACTGTCAGTGGTCATAGCTTCTAGCCACGTTGGTGTGTATTCTTCCATATGGTGCAGTCTAGCAACACTGAAGGGAACGGGACAGTAAGAAACGGACAACGACAATAAGCGGTACGATATGTCTTCTATACAGGCATTTATGCAGGTAGTGACGGTGTATGCACAACCTTGAATTGTATGTTGTCCGATAATATATGTTATGTCATATTGGTGCATAAAGTTTCAGGACTATGCACAGTGCCACGTGGCTTTAGTAAACGGGTAAGTGTACCGCTATCACCCACTAACTAGTGACCTATAACGGTACACTTAAATCATGGGCAGGGGACTGGGCAAGGTACAACAAAGCATACTGGCGACACTCGCAGCCAAGGGCGACAACTGGACATACAACTGGCAATTGTCTGAACAGCTAGGAAAGTCACCCGGCAAACACTAAGCGCCCTAGCCGCCATCGAACGCCGCGGCCTAATTGAAATGCGCCGTGACGGAAACCATACAAGCGCACGCACACTACAAGACGATGGCAGCACGCGCCCTGAAGCACCACTAGAAATAAAGGCCCGGCAACGTAGGGGAGTCTATGAAGCGGAAAGATTTCTGTACTTCCAAGCAATAGATGAAGTAATAGCCTGCGGTGCGAGCTTCACGGCGGAAGATGTGCGCGCCGTGGTCAATGCCAATCACGTACCTGGTAAACCCTTTCCCGCGAACCATAATGGCATAATGGCCGGCGTATTCAGTACATACCTACGGAAGCGGTATATCGAGAAGATAGGCACCGAAAAGAACATACTTGCCCAGCCAATCAACCGATATGCGCCACTTCCTGCATGGCAATTCCGCGACTAGGGTAGGGCCTTGGTAAATCACTAGAGCTTTCGGCCCGGCCCATGTGCCGGCGGGGCTATGACCTCTCTCCCCGCGCACTGCATACCCCATCGTGTGCGCGTGATACCACACCAGCACCTGAAGTAGTGGGGCAGTACCCAAACCTGTATGAGACACCCGCCCCGGATGGGATAGGCGGCGCCACCATGTACGGGTTAGAAGATTCCTAACCCCGGCACAATTCATAAGCGGGTTAGTATCATGACTCCCCGCCCGTCACTGTGAGTCGCGTTATCTCTCTCCACACCACTGGGAGGGGGGAGTACCCCGCCCCCACCCCAGTCTCTTA
>NZ_JAKRDR010000008.1:0-103703 GCF_022345765.1 Corynebacterium nasorum
GGTTGTGGGAGAGTAAGTCACCGCCGACACCAAACAACAAACACAACAAAATACAAACAACAAAGAAGAGGACGGTATACCACCGCCCTCTTCTTTCGTCGTTTTACCAGCCCTCCCGGCCGGTGGAAGGCCTCATCTGCAAAGCCAAGAGTACGGCACTAGGGCGTCCGCGGAGCGTTCAGTAACGCAATGAGCGATTAAGCCTCCTAGTGTCCGTTTGCACGCTCGTACAACTGCGCGGCCGGTCGGCGGTGAAGAGTTGTGGAGCGTTGCGGGGCGGAGTGGCTTTCCACTGTGGGTGGTCCTGGCAATTTATTTGCGTTCAGTAGGATCGAGCGCCGTCTTATTGAACCGGTCTGGGCGAGCGTTTGGCCTAGCGCTGTATGGCTCACGCTGCGGCAGCGCAAGAGGATCTAAATTCCGGCTTTTTCGCTTGGGGTTGTAGAATAGGGCCGGTATTTCTGTGCTAGTTCCAACCAAGAAAGGGTAGGGCTTAATGTCGGAGCGCAACCACAACGGGCGAGCTGGACGTGACCGCAAACCACGCAATAACAAGGGCCGTGATTTTAAGGGCGATTCCCGGAAAAAGAAGTCTTTTTCGCCGCAGCGCTCCGGTTACCGTGAGGAACGCATCAATCGTCGCATGAGTGACCCAGACATCCCGGCCGAGGTGGATGTTAACGATTTGGATCCCTTGGTTTTGCAGGACCTAAAATCGCTCTCGAAGGAGAATTCCGAGGCCGTCGCCAAGCATATGATCATGGCTGCGACCTGGATGGAAGACGATCCCAAGCTTGCCTTGCGCCATGCACGTGCTGCTAAGGACCGTGCCGGCCGCGTGGCTATCGCCCGAGAGGTCAATGGTATTGCCGCATATCGTGCTGGCGAGTGGAAGGAAGCGCTCGCTGAATTGCGTGCTTCCCGGCGTATTTCCGGCGGGCCTGGGCTGCTGGCCGTAATGGCTGACTGTGAGCGCGGCTTGGGACGCCCAGAAAAGGCGCTCGAGCTTGGGCGCACGGATGAGGCGGCCGACCTAGATGATGAATCTAAAATTGAGCTAGCGATTGTTTTAGCCGGAGCCCGCTTAGATATGGGCCAAGCCGAGTCTGCCGTCGTAACTATCCAACGCGCTCATCCTGATCGCGATGCACGCGGGATAGGTGCATGCCGCCTGGCTTATGCCTACGCCAACGCACTGCTGGAAGCTGGCCGGAAAGATGAGGCCAAGGATTGGTTTGAACACGCAGTGTCGATTGATGAGGGCGACTGGACCGATGCAGCGGAGCGCTTAGAGGAGTGTAAGTAGTGACGGTTCTAAGCAAACACGATGCTCTTCTGCTCGATCTTGATGGCACCGTGTGGGAAGGCGGCCGCCCACTTTCTAACGTGGTGGACGTCATCAATACCTGTGGTGTGCCGGCGGTGTACGTGACGAACAATGCTTCACGCAGCCCAGAAGCAGTGTCGAAGATGCTGGCAGACATCGGGCTCGAGGCGACCACGCAGCAGATTATTACCTCCGCCCAAGCAGTCCTTCAATTAGTGGCGGATGAGGTGCCAGCCGCCTCGAAACTCCTCATTATTGGTGCTGATTCCTTTCGTGATTTGGCCCGCGAGATGGGCTTTGAGGTGGTCTCCAGCGCTGATGACAAGCCTGCCGCTGTTGTGCAGGGTTTTGACCGTTCTGTTGGCTGGGAGCAATTGACTGAAGGGGCTCTGGCCATCCGCCAGGGAGCGAAGTTTTTCGCATCGAACCTAGATACTTCTCTGCCTATCGAGAGGGGATTTGCCGTGGGCAATGGTTCCCTCGTGGCCGCCATCCAGTCCGCCACCGGGGTAGAGCCGGTGTCTGCTGGAAAGCCTGAGCCAGCCATGTTTACTTTTGCGGCGAAGCAAATTGGTGCGAAAAAACCGCTTGCTGTAGGCGACCGTTTGGATACCGATATTGCCGGTGGTAATTCTGCTGCCATGAATACCTTCCATGTGCTTACCGGTGTTTCTGGGGAACTAGAACTTATTGAGGCACCTGTGGAGGCGCGCCCCAACTTTATTGGTGCAGGTATGCATGAACTGGCTTTGCCGGTCTCTGTTGCCCGACCTGGAGCACAGGGTGGATTTACTGCTCGGTGTGATGGACATGATCTTCTGCTCGAGGGCGGTGACGAAAAATCTACCTCCGTTCAGGCATTGCGCACCGTGTTGGAAGTTGCATGGGCCATGCCGTCACCGCCCCGCTATATTCAGCCGCGAAGCGAGCGTGCGGAAAGGGTTGTTGCGCAATGGCGGTAAAGCCGCATGATTTTCGGGCTGTCAAGGAGCCGGCAGAGATCGATGCGGAAGTAGCAGAGATCCTTGGAGAAGACGCAGCGGATTTGGCCGCTGAAGTAGATCAGCTTGATCGCGCCCACAATGTGTTGCGCGATGCATTGCAGGAGAATTAATGCCCCCACAACGTCGTAGGTTAGATGCGGAGCTGGTGCGCCGAAAGATTGCGCGGTCACGTGAGCAGGCACGGGAGATGATTAAGTCCGGCCGTGTCACGGTTGGTGGCTTCAAGGCGCAAAAGCCGGCGTCGATTGTAGAGCCCGAGGTTTCCATCAAGGTAGAGGAAGCCGAAGAAGACAAGTGGGCTTCACGTGGCGCTCACAAGCTTTTGGGCGCCTTGGCGGCGTTCGACGTCGATATGAACGGCCGAATCCTCGATGCCGGCGCTTCTACCGGTGGCTTTACGGACGTGTGCCTTGAACACGGTGCGCAGGAAGTGCTGTCTGTCGACGTAGGCTATGGGCAGTTGCTATGGCGCCTGCAAAACGATGATCGCGTAACCGTTTTAGACCGTACGAATATCCGGAATTTAACGCTGGAGCTTACCGACGGCCCTTGCGACGGCATGGTAGGCGACTTGTCCTTCATTTCCCTCCGCTTGGTATTGCCGGCCATTGTGGAATGTCTGAAGGACGGCGCTTGGTTGTTGCCCATGGTGAAGCCGCAATTTGAAGTGGGCAAAGAGCGCCTCGGAAGCGGTGGTGTCGTTCGTTCACCGGAACTGCGCAAGGAAGTAACCAAGGAAGTCGCTGAGTTTGCCCTGTCCCTTGGGTTGAGCATGCACGGAGCTGTAGCGTCCCCGCTGCCTGGGCCAAGCGGCAATGTGGAGTACTTCTTATGGCTGAAAAAGGACGGCGCTCCCACGGATCTGGCTAGAGTAGAAGAAATGATTGACCGTGCAGTCGAGGAAGGCCCGCAATGACCCGTGAGATCCTGTTGGTGCCTCATGCCAACCGCGAGCAGAACCTGCAGGCAACGTCGCGAGCAGCGGAGCTGCTACAAGATGCCGGGATTACTGTTCGAGTGTGCGCGGACGAGAAGGTCTTGCCTGGGCTAAAGCACGTCCCCCACACCGAAGACGCGGCTTCGGGGTGCGAATTAGTCCTGGTACTCGGTGGAGACGGAACCTTCCTCCGTGCAGCGGATATGGCACGTTCTGTGGATATTCCGGTGCTAGGAATCAACCTCGGGCATGTGGGATTTCTGGCTGAGTGGGAAGTCGAATCCCTAGATCAGGCCTTAGTGCGGGTCATAGACAAAAGGTACCGCATTGAGGATCGACTCACCATCGATGTCACCATCTTTGACGAGGAAGGAACCCTTCTCAATCGCAGCTGGGCTCTGAATGAGGCTTCGGTAGAAAACCAAAATCGCTCTGGAGTATTGGACGCAATTTTGGAAGTTGACCGCAGGCCGGTGTCTTCCTTCGGTTGTGATGGGGTGCTCATCTCCACGCCTACTGGGTCGACCGCCTATGCGTTTTCGGCTGGCGGGCCGGTGCTGTGGCCCTCTCTCGATGCGATTTTGGTAGTACCGAATAATGCGCACGCTTTGTTTACTAAGCCACTAGTCGTCTCGCCCAATTCTTTAGTTGCCGTTGAATCAACCATGCGTACAACTCCGGCGACCGTGATTTTGGATGGTTTCCGTGAGCTCGCAATGCCGCCGGGAGCTCGCGTGGAGGTAGTGCGAGGCGCGCGTCCGGTGCGATGGGTACGCTTGGATGACCAACCTTTTACTGACCGTTTAGTCTCGAAGCTGCGCCTGCCCGTAGAAGGGTGGCGCGGGCCGAAGGAGAAGTAGTGCTCGTCGATATTTCCATTAATGACTTGGGCGTTATTAGCCAGAGCTCCGCGGAGCTCTCTACTGGTCTAACCGTGCTTACTGGTGAGACTGGCGCGGGCAAGACCATGGTGGTTACTGGATTGCGGCTTTTAGCAGGTGGACGCGCGGATGCCTCCCGGGTGCGGGATGGGGCGAAGAAAGCAGCAGTAGAGGGGCATTTTTCCTCGGGGAAAGATTCTATCCGCGAGTTGGTCGAATCAGTAGGTGGGGAGCCCGATGAAAATGGAGAATACATCGTCTCCCGGACGGTTTCTGCTGCAGGTAGATCGAGGGCCTATTTGGGTGGTCGGGCGGTGCCTGCGGCAACCTTAGGCGAATTTGCCCGCGAACTTATTACGGTCCATGGGCAAAATGATCAGCTGCGTTTGCTTGCTCCCGAGGAACAATTGGGTGCAGTAGACCGTGCGGATCCTACGTTGACCGAGGTACGCCGTCGCTATACCGAGGCTTTTAAAGAATGGCGCCGTTTGGCAAAGGACTATAAGCGGCGTACAGAGCAGCGCCGCGAACTCGCGCAAGAGGTTGATCGCCTGCAGTTCGCGGTGGATGAGATCGACGGCGTTGCGCCGGAGCCGGGTGAGGATGAGGAGCTGGTGCAGCTGGTTCGCAAGCTGCAAGACGTCGACGGTCTTCGCGAATCCGCGGAAGTTGCACTGGCTTCTATCGACGGCACCGAGGAACTGGAAGAGGCTGCCTCGGCGTTGCTGGGCCGGGCGGTTTCGGCATTGGCGGGGACTACCGACAAGGAATTGGCCGCCTTGGGCGAACGGCTCAGTGAGATTTCTTCACAACTGGGCGATATTTCCGGCGAGCTGGGAGGGTATCTGGCCGGGTTGCCGGCGGATCCGCAGCTTTTAGAAAAGTCCTTGCAGCGCCAGCAGGAGCTTCGTACACTGACCCGCAAATATGCCGGGGATATTGACGGAGTTATAGCTTGGCGGGATGAAGCTGCAGCAAAGCTCGAATCCATGGATACCTCAACTGAAGCCCTAGAGGAATTGAAAAAGCAGGTCAAGGACGCTGAATCGGTGATGGTTGAGCGGGCTGGGGAGCTGACAAAGGGGCGCCGGCAAGCGGCGAAGGCTTTGGGGGAGCAGGTCACGCAAGAGCTGCACGGCCTAGCCATGCCGAATTCAACGTTGACGGTTGAGTTGACGCAGGCGAAATATTCTAAAACTGGCGCGGACGCGGCCGAGCTGCAGCTGAACGGAAAGCCGATCGCGTCTGCAGCTTCAGGCGGCGAACTTTCCCGTGTCATGTTGGCCTTGGAGGTGGTGCTAGCGGATGAGGACGGCGCCACCTTGGTCTTCGATGAGGTAGATGCCGGTGTGGGCGGACGCGCGGCGGTGGAAATTGGCCGCCGCCTGGCACGTTTGGCCGTGCACAACCAAGTTATCGTGGTAACACACTTGCCGCAGGTAGCAGCGTATGCCGATGCACACCTGCATGTTTCGAAGGAAAAATTCACTTCTGGTGTGGCCGAGCTTTCGCAGGACGAGCGCGTGGAGGAGTTGGCGCGCATGCTGGCAGGCTTGGATGATACGGAGACTGGTCGCGCGCACGCGCAGGAGCTTTTTGAGCGGGCACAGCAAGAAGCTTCCGCGCGCCTAACCCACTAGAAACAATAATCACGTCACAATAGGGGTCATGGCTCTGTTTTCCCGTAACCCCGAGCAGCCTGGTGCACTGCGCGATTGCACTCCGGGCGCTAAGGGGATGAAAAAATTTAGTGAAGGCGATGTCGCCGTAATTGATGCGGCTAATATCTCTCGCCACGAGGCCCAGACCCTCGTTGACCTTAAACCCTCCGCCGTGATTAACGTGGCGGAGTTTTCTACCGGTACGGTCCCCAATTATGGCCCGCACATTTTGCTTGACGCCGACATTGCCCTCGTTGAGGGCGTTGGCCAGTCCTTCGTGTCCGAGTTCAAGGATGGAAAGAAGGCGCGAATCGGGGAGGATGGCACCGTCTTTAGCGGTGATAAAGCTCTTGGCACGGGCCGCGTGGTTACTCGCGAGCGAGCAGAAAAGAACTTTACCGCGGCACAGGGTGCGCTGATTGACCACATGGAATCCTTCTTTGGCAACTCCATTGATTTTATTAACTCTGAGGGGCCGCTGCTTATCGACGGCCTCGGGGTTCCCGCTTCTGGCTCTGAGATCGCAGGCCGCAAGGTCGTGCTGTTTTCGCCAACAGACAGACACCGCGAACAGCTCAAGCAGCTGCGGAACTTTATCCGCGAGTATGAGCCGCTGCTGATTGCGGTGGGAGAGGCTGCAGATTCGTTGCTAGCACAGGGGTATAAGCCAGATTTCATCATTGGTGATCCCAATGGCGTCAGCGATGAGGCCCTGCGTTGTGGCGCCCGTGTGGTTGTTCCTGCGGATCCAGAGGGCGAGGTAGAAGGCCTTGACCGCATCCACGACCTCGGCATCGGTGCCATGACTTTTCCCGCAGCGACGCATTCAGGTACCGATTTGGGTCTGCTTTTTGCTGATTATCACGGCGCAGACCTCATCGTGCAGGCAGGCGGTGGGGTAGACCTTGATGATATTTTTGCGGATCGCACCAACCCGTCGGCGGTGCTTTCCCGGCTTAAGGCCGGCACCAAGGTGGTTGACGCGGATGCGGTGATTAACCTCTACAGTGCACCTTCGTCCAACCTTGGCTGGCTGTGGGCACTGCTGGGAATCCTGGTAGCCATTGCGGCGGTTATCCTCATTGTCGGTTTCGGCGGAAGTCAGGACTTTGCAAGTAACCTCAGCGAAACCTGGTCCAGGCTCTTTGGGGGCGCATAGAGCATGGCAAAGACTGAGCTAGTAGCAGGCTTGGGCTTCGGCGCCGCAGTAGGCGTGGCGCTGGGTGCCCTGATCATTGCTCCCAATCTGACCACCGGCATGGCCGATGATGATCCGATCCGTGAGGAGCACCGCAAGGTCGTCCAGGACAATAAGATTTTGCAGACCCAAAATGAGGCGAGCGATAAAATCGTGGCTGATTCCGGGGCGGAACTAGTAAACGGGGCATTGTCTCAGCGCCCCGTGCTCATCGTCACCACCGACGATGCAAATGGCGGAGACGTGGACGCAATCCGGAAGCTCTTGGAAACTTCCGGTGCCACGGAGGCCGGCGAGATTAAGCTGACCAAGGACTTTTTGCGCCCCGAAACTAAAGACAAGCTTTTGCCCATCCTGAAAGACACTGCGCCTAAGAAGGCAGATACCAAGGATCTGGATTCTGCGGGAGCGCTCAGCGGTGAGGTGCTCGGCACTGCATTGTCTATGGATCCTGAGAGCACGAAGCCCATGGCATCAGTACAAGAGCGTGCGGATGTGCTCCATAAGCTGCGCGACGAAGGCTTCATTGACTACGAGGATGGGACCATCGTTCCTGCCCAGGCCATTATCGTCGTCTCTGGCAATGGCCTGTGCGGCTACCCTTCCGATGCTTTGGCGGAATTTGTTACCGGGTTGGATGATGTCAATGGTTCTGTTGTGTTTAGCGGGCGTACCAAACAAACTCAGGACGATAAGGCACTTGCCCAGGTGCGCGACCAAGATGCGAAGCTGTCCACGGTCGATGGCACCGAGCGTGCAGTCGAGCGCATTGCCGTTATTTTGGCCACCGAGGAGCAGCTCGATGGTGGTCAAGGCGATTATGGTGCCACAGAGACCGCGGATTCTGCCCTACCGGGAAAGAAATAGCTCATGGCGCATGATTTCAAGGTGCTTGACTCGCAATTGCTTGTCGACGCCCCCATTCTCGCTCTCCGCCGCGACGAGGTTGTCATGCCCGGCGATGTTTCTGCCTCCCGCGAGGTAGTAGAGCACCTAGGCGCGGTGGCAGTGGTGGCACTGGACTCGGACGAACGCATTGCCATGGTGTATCAGTATCGCCACAGCGTGGGCAAGCGCCTGTGGGAATTACCGGCAGGTTTGCTCGACGTACGCGGCGAAGATGAGCTAACCGGCGCGAAGCGGGAGTTACAGGAGGAAGCTGGTCTGAGCGCGCAGACGTGGTCAGTGCTGTCGGATTTGGTAACTTCACCGGGGTTCTGCGAAGAAGCGGTCCGTGTTTTCTTAGCCTCCGACCTTTCTGAGGTGCCGCGTATGGAGGCTACCGGGGATGAAGAAGCTGATATGGAGGTTGCTTGGGTCCGGCTCGAGGACGCCGTCGACAAGGTAATGCGGGGCGAAATCGTCAATTCCATCGCCTGCAGCGGCATTTTGGCGGCTTATGCAGTGCTGCGCGGTGGCAAGGCGACCCGCAGCGTGGATGAGCCTTTCACGTTGCGGCCGACGTCGATGAGTGCCCGGCGCACGGGCGCGGACCTGAAGCAGCTGTGAGCGCGGTCGAAGATATAGCGCAGACGTGGCTTAACCATCTAGCGGTTGAGCGAGGCGTTTCTGCCAATACGTTGAGTAATTATCGCCGTGATGTTCGGCGCTATGTCACTTGGTTGGAGGACAACGGGGTAGAGGACCTGCGCGCGGTAACGCGGCCTATGGTGGAGGCTTATCTCAAGGATCTGCGGTCAAAAATGGCTGCGTCCTCGGCTAATCGTGCTCTCATCGTAGCCCGCGGGTTGCATAAATTTTCCGTGGCAGAAGGCGTTGTAGACGTCGATGTTGCGGTTGAGGTTACCCCTCCATCAACTGGACAGCATTTGCCGGAGACGTTATCGGTGGACGAGGTTAGCGGCCTTATTGAGGCAATTCCCACTGAAACCCCGGTGGATGTGCGCGACCGTGCTCTGCTGGAAATGCTCTACGGTACTGGCGCGCGAATCTCAGAAGTAATCTCCCTAAACGTTGATGACGTTTCCTCCGCGCAAGAGGTAATCCACCTGCATGGAAAGGGCGACAAAGAGCGGATTGTGCCCTTGGGTTCGCATGCCCGCCAAGCCATTGACGCCTATTTGGTGCGGGCTCGTCCGATGCTGAGCAAAGGCACAACGCCGGCGTTGTTTCTCAATACCCGCGGCGGAGCTTTATCGCGCCAAAGCGCGTGGGCAGTGTTAAAGACAGCTGCACAGCGTGTAGATCTGGGAAAGTCCATTTCTCCCCACACCTTGCGGCATTCTTTTGCGACGCACCTGCTTGAAGGCGGCGCAGATGTGCGCACCGTGCAAGAATTGCTGGGACATTCATCCGTGACGACAACGCAAATTTATACTCACGTCACTGCCGACTCCTTGCGTGAGGTGTGGCGCACCGCTCACCCCCGTGCCTAAGAAAGGACATATATGTTTTCTACTCGTGTAGCCGGCGCGGTACTTTCTACCGCGTTGCTTTTCCCCGCGGTGGCGCAGGCACAGCTGCCACCGGAGGTAGAAGCCGCTATTGCCGCGCCTATCCCGGTTCCGGCCGGCGAAACCACGACCGTGAGCCTGCCAGTGCCGGCCGAGGCGAGCTACTCGGGTGATGGGTGGAACGTTTCTGCCTCTGGTACCTCTGCTACCATCACCGCCCCACCAGAGGGCGGCCAAATCTCTGTTCCCGTCTCCGCCCAGGGTATGAATGCAACTCTCACGCTGGTAGCTGATGGTTCGGTGGAGCAGGAAGACATTCAGGAAGAAATCGACGGTGCAGAGGGTGCTCCAGCGCCGAGCCCGGCACCGAATAGGCCGGATGACGGCGGCAATCCGCCGGCAGACAAGGGGGCCGAAGGTGGGGCGGAAAAGCCCGCGCCGGCGAAAGAGAACGAAAATCTCCCGGTAGTCCCAGGCGAAAAACCGGAACGTAAGCCGGCAGGGGAAGCCAACCTTGAAGGTGCGGAATACGTCAACCTTGAATCTCATATCGAAGGCAATACGATTACCGCGAAGATGGGGCTCAAGCAGGCCTACGACCTCTACCAGCAGTTTAAGGACACGGAGGAAAACGACGTTAAGCTGCGCTACCTTGATGGTGAAGGAAATATTATCCAAGGCGTAAAGCACGACGTGGATGCTTCATCACGCACCCTCACTCTGACGTATCCAGAGGGGGAAGCGCCTGATAATCCCTTCATTATGCAGTTGCTGCGCAACGATGGCTCTGGTGCCGCCCTCATCGTCACTTTGCAGGACCCTAATTATCGATCTGAGTCGGAGAACCTCGATAAGCGGCAACAGGAAGAACCCAAAGATGATAATGAGAGCTCGCATATGGGCTGGATTATCGGAGGGGCAGCTGCGGCGATACTTATCGTTCTGATCGCTCTAGTGGCCGCACTCAAACGACGTTCTAGTCAACGCTAAAAGCTTGATATAAACTAAGTCTCGGTACTTTCTTGCTGTAGCGGGTACGCTTTAATGACAACGTTGTAATCAACCCTAAGCCAAGTGTCATGGTCCGGAACTTGGCGTCAAGGAAGCAGGTGTGACTGTGAGCGAAGAGGGTCTCTTTTCTGCCTCTGATGTAGAGGTGGGGCTGACCGGTCGTCCTATCCGCGAGTTGCCAGAACCCGCACCCTTGGAAAAGCATGGGCCGGCCACCATTATTTCGATGTGTAACCAAAAGGGCGGCGTGGGTAAGACCACCTCCACCATTAATATGGGAGCCTGCTTGGCTGAGTATGGCCGTAAAGTCCTCTTGGTTGACCTTGACCCGCAGGGTGCGCTTTCGGCAGGTTTGGGGCTCACACATGATGATATCGAGGACACTATCTATGACGTCATGCTCGATAGCCATACCTCTATTCACTCCGCTATCCAGCACACTGGGGTAGCAGGCCTGGATTTGGTACCGGCAAATATTGACCTTTCTGCTGCGGAAATTCAGATGGTCAATGAAGTAGGCCGCGAACACACGCTAGCTCGGGCCCTGCGCCCAGTGCGGCGCGATTATGACTTCATCATCATCGACTGCCAGCCCTCCTTGGGGCTGCTTACCGTCAACGCGCTTGCCTGTTCCCAGGGCGTGATCATCCCAATGGAGTGCGAGTTCTTCTCCCTGCGCGGTTTAGCGCTATTGACTGACACGGTGGAAAAGGTCTCTGACCGTATCAACTTTGATCTTGAGGTCATGGGCATCTTAGTGACGATGTTTGATCGCCGCACGAAGCATGCTCGGGAAGTTATGTCCCGTGTGGTGGACTATTTTGGCGATAAGGTCTTTGACACCGTAATTACTCGGACCGTTCGTTTCCCGGAAACGTCAGTGGCCGGAGAGCCGATTACTACGTGGGCGCCAAACTCTCCTGCTACGCAGCAGTATCGCAACCTGGCCAAAGAGGTCATTGAGCGCTCGACCGTTTAAGGTATCGTGACCCAGCCGGAGATTACGGGCTTTCGCATTGCACTGCGAAATTTTGAGGGCCCATTTGACCTGCTTTTGCAGCTTATCCAGTCCAAAAAGATGGACGTAACTGATGTTGCGCTTTCAGAGGTAACGGACGAGTTTGTCGCCTATACGCGGCAGCTGGGCGAGTCTGCGGATTTGGATGAAACCACTGATTTTTTGCTGGTGGCAGCGACGCTTTTGGACTTAAAGGCGGCGCGGCTCCTGCCTCGCGGTGATGTCGACGAGATTGAAGACTTGGAACTGCTGGAGTCGCGCGACCTTCTTTTTGCTCGTCTTTTGCAATATAAGGCCTATAAACTAGTAGCGGACCAATTCGCGGAGTGGCAGCGCGAGGCCCAGCGGAGCTATCCGCGGGCGGTAGCTATCGAGGAGAAGTTTGCGGAGCTTTTGCCTCCTGTCTCCCTTGGCCATACTCCAGCTAGTTTTGCTGAGCTCGCCGCGGGAGTGTTCCGCCCAAAGCCGCCGGAGGAAGTGGCCACCGGCCACGTGCATGCCGTGGCGGTATCGGTACCAGAGCAGGCCGGCAAGATCTTGGAAACCCTAAAACTATTGGGTGCCGGTCAATGGATGAGTTTTGGTTCACTGACCCGTGACTGCACGGTTTCTATGCAAGTGGTGGGCCGATTCCTGGCTCTTTTGGAGTTGTACAAAGCCAAGGCGGTCGACGCACAACAAGAGGAAGCGCTGGGCCAATTGGATCTTTCGTGGACGGGTTTGGATGTTGACCCAGCGGTAGTAGCCGCTGCGAACTGGGACTAGGGTCGCTGCTGGATAAACTCCAGCGTCTCCGGGGCCAGCTCGCGGTCAGAATAGACGCGTACGTCAGGCTCATCCGGGTTGTCCTCGGTGCCTACGCGGCGGCCTTCCCACACTTGCTGGAGCCCTTGCTTTTCGATGACCCGGATTGCCGCCGGGTGGTTGGTCGTCACGCGGGCGGTGATGGGGGAATCAGAGTCAACCTGGCGGACGCTCTTTAGCGCCGCAGAGGTGATCTCTGAAGCAAATCCTGCACCCCAATGGGTGGGACGCAGGCGGTATTTAATGTCCCAGAAATTTCCGTCTTCAACGAAGATGGCGCCACCGACGCCGACGAAATCAGAAGGATTATGGCGCATGTAGGCGGCCCATGGACCAAAGTGGTGGGCGTCCCACGATTGGGAGGATGATTGGGCGAGCGCACGGGTAGTGCGGATATCGGCGAAGCGTCCGTTGGGACGGTGGCTCCAAATTCGCCCGTCGCTGTAGACCTTGTGGGTCTCTTCGATATTGGCAGCGGATAGTGGGATGAGAATGAGTCTGTCGGTGCGTGTAATAGTTTCCATGGCAATATGTTATCCGACTCACACTAGGAAGTGAAAGTGATTTAGGAAATCTCAGGCGTCGTTTTACGCTGCAGTAAGCTTGGCTTCTATGGACCTTCCCCTCATCTCGCAGCTCCGTTCCCGCCTTGAGTCAATCTTGCTCGTGCTCGATTCCCCAGCTTCGGTGGAGTCCTTGGCGCGTGCTTTGGGGGCGGAAAGGGACGTCGTCAGTGATTGCCTGCGCGCTGTCCAGCGCGAGCTGAATAATCGTGGTTCTGGTATCGAGTTGCGCGAGACCCAAGAGGGGTGGCGCTTTTATACGCGTTCCGAAAACGCAGGCGCGGTAGAAGAATTCCTCTTGGATGGCGCCCAGACAAAGCTCTCGCGTGCGGCCCTGGAGACGTTGGCGGTGGTAGCCTACCGCCAGCCCGTAACCCGCCAGCAGGTTGCCGCTGTTCGCGGCGTCAATGTCGATGGTGTTATGCGGACCCTAAGCCTGCGCGGATTGGTGCGGGAGCTGCCGCAGGATGATTTTGAAGGTGCCGCGCACCGCTATGAGACGACGGAATTGTTCCTCGAGTTATTAGGGATTGATTCTTTGGAGCGCTTGCCGGACTTGGCGCCGCTATTGCCTGACGTGGAGGCGATCGACGAGGAGTACTAGCGTGGGGTAAGATTGCCCAGGTAATTTCATATCTTCGAGAGAAAAGGACACGTACGTGACTCCTCCCGCTCGCCGTGACGGCACACCGGATAAGAAGCAGCGAGACAGTGACATCATTGTCTCTAATGCTAAGCCGGCCCGTCACCAGCATGTGTCAAAGAAAAAGCAGAAGGCTACTGCAGAATCCGTAGCCCGAGAACTGGGCGCCGATTGGCTGGTCGATGAAGACAAGCCTAAGGGGGAACGTCTCCAAAAGGTGCTCGCTAAGGCAGGCGTTGCTTCTCGTCGCCACGCTGAAATCCTCATCGATGCCGGCCGTGTTGAGGTCAACGGCAAGATCATTTCCAAGCAGGGCGTTAAGGTAAACCCCTCTGTTGACGTCATCCGAGTAGATGGCGTGCGCGTTAATGTCAACGAGGAGCACGAATATTTTGTGCTCAACAAGCCGCGCGGCATGCAGTCCACTATGTCTGATGACTTGGGCCGCCCGTGCGTAGGCGACGTGGTTTCGGAAAAGGTTGCTGCTGGCCAGCGTCTCTTTCACGTAGGCCGCCTCGACGCCGATACCGAAGGTCTGCTTATTCTCACCAATGACGGCGAGATGGCTAACCGTTTGATGCACCCTAAGTATGAGGTGACGAAGACCTACCTCGCCACTGTTTTGGGTGAGGCCGATCGGAAGCTTGTGCGACAGCTCAAGGAAGGAATCGAGTTGGAGGATGGCCTGGCAAAGGCAGATTTTGCGCAGGTTGTAGATACCAACCAGGGATATTCTTTGGTTCGTCTTGAGCTGCATGAGGGGCGCAAGCACATTGTGCGCCGCATGTTGAAAGAGGCGGGTTTCCCCGTGCAGCGTTTGGTGCGTACCAAGCTTCATACGGTGCAGTTGGGCGATATGAAGCCTGGTGGCCTGCGTGCTCTCAATTCCAGCGAATTGACTAGTCTGTATAAGGCGGTGGAGATGTAATGATTTCTAATATGGCGAATCAGGGCCTCATCCTAGCTGTGGATGGCCCTTCTGGGACTGGTAAGTCGACCACGTGCCGCGCCCTAGCCAAACAACTCGATGCAAAGTACATCGACACTGGTGCCATGTACCGTGTAGCAACTCTTGCCGTGTTGCGTAAGGGAGTGGACCCTGCGGATACGTCCGCGGTGATTGCTGCTACTGCCGATCTGCCATTGGAAGTTTCCGATGATCCAGATTCCACCGAGGTTCTTCTCGGCGGCGAGGATGTCGCGCGCGTTATTCGGGAAGACGAAGTCACTCGCAATGTCTCCGCCGTATCTGCCATTCCGGAAGTTCGGGAAAACCTGGTAGCCCTGCAGCGCAAGCTAGCCCGCGAGGCACACCGGGCTATTGTAGAAGGGCGCGATATTGGCACCGTTGTGCTTGCTGATGCCCCTGCTAAAGCATTCATGACCGCCTCTGCTGAAGTCCGAGCCCGCCGACGTCAGGCGCAGAACGAAAGGGCAGGAATCGCTTCAGACTACGAGACGGTACTCGCAGACGTGCAGCGCCGCGATGCGGCAGATTCTTCACGCAAAACCTCGCCATTGCGCCCAGCAGACGATGCAACCTTAGTTGATACCTCGGATATGAGCCCTGAGGATGTCATACAGGCCCTGATTAACGTGGTAAAGGAGTCGGTCAATGACTAAGCACGATCCCCAGGAAGAGTCGGAGACTCAGTTCCATTACCCGGCCGGAAAGTTCGATGATGAGGTGGTAGAAGCCTCTCCTGGTTGGGCCGCTGATGACTTCAATGCCGAGGAGTTTGACTATGAGTTCGATGACTCGGAATTCGGCGAGGCCGATTTTGGTGAAGAAACAGAAGGGGAAGAGCCGCTAAGCGAAGAGGAATGGGAGGAACTCTCCCGTGCTTTTGGTGTTGAGTCCGATGATCACACCGAAGAAGCTCTGTGCACGGTAGCCATCGTGGGTCGCCCTAATGTGGGCAAGTCTTCCTTGGTCAACCGTTTCCTTGGCCGTCGCGAAGCAGTGGTAGAAGACCACCCGGGCGTTACCCGTGACCGAATCTCCTATGTAGCGGACTGGAATGGGCAGCGCTTTTTGGTACAAGATACCGGCGGTTGGGATCCGAACGTCAAGGGCATCCATGGCGCAATCGCTCGCCAGGCAGAGGTGGCGATGGAAACCGCTGACGTCATCGTCATGGTGGTAGACACCAAGGTGGGAATTACTGAGACGGATGAGGTCATGGCCCGCCGCCTGCAAAAATCCCCCGTGCCGGTGATTCTGGTATCGAATAAGTTTGATTCCGATAATCAGTATGCGGATATGGCCGAGTTTTATGCGCTGGGTTTGGGCGATCCGTGGCCGGTATCTGCTCAGCACGGCCGCGGCGGCGCGGATGTGCTCGATGAGATTTTGCGGGTATTTCCTGAAGAGCCGCGGCAGACCGCGATTACTTCTGGTCCGCGCCGCGTCGCTTTGGTGGGCAAGCCTAATGTGGGTAAATCCTCCCTGCTCAATAAGCTGACCAGTGAAGAGCGCTCCGTGGTGGATAATGTCGCGGGCACCACCGTGGATCCGGTGGACTCTTTGGTACAGCTGGATGAGCAGCTGTGGAAGTTCATTGATACTGCCGGCCTGCGCAAGAAGGTCAAAAACGCGCAGGGACATGAGTACTATGCCTCCTTGCGTACGCGTGGGGTTATCGATGCTGCCGAGGTGTGCATTATGCTTATCGACGCCTCTGAGGAGATTTCTGAGCAGGATCAGCGCGTGCTTAATATGGTGCTAGAGGCAGGCAAAGCCCTCGTTATCGCATTCAATAAGTGGGACCTCATGGATGAGGACCGCCGCTACTACCTAGACCGCGAGATCGATCAGCAGCTGAGCCACCTACCGTGGGTTACGCGTGTGAATATTTCCGCCGAAACGGGCCGCGCCCTGCAGAAGCTGGAACCTGCCATGATCGAGGCGCTGGAAAGCTGGGACCAGCGCGTGTCTACGGGTCAGTTGAATAACTGGTTGCGTGAGGCCATCGCAGCTAATCCTCCGCCGATGAAAAATAACCGCCTGCCGCGCGTTTTGTTCGCCACGCAGGCATCCACGCAGCCGCCGACGATTGTCTTGTTCACGACAGGATTTTTGGATGCGGCCTATCGCCGCTACCTTGAGCGCAAGTTCCGTGAGCGTTTTGGCTTTCATGGAACGCCCATCCGCATCGCAGTGCGAGTGCGGGAGAGGCGCGGCAAGAAGCGCTAGCAGTATGCCCGTTACGCTGGGATTATAGCATTCAGGCGAGCGATTTTTGCACTGAAAACGGTGTGAGAATTAGCTCGCCTGTCCGTTTATGTCCGTTCATGTGGGGATCGATAGGATATAACCAGTTATAGATCCTCTCGTGATGGAAGGCTTTGTATGTTAGCCAGCGTAATCGCGCCAGATTCAATTCTGGCCATCGTGCTCCAGATCATCATCATCCTTAGCGCCCTGCTCTTGGGCACTCGCTATGGTGGCATCGGGCTGGGACTAATCTCCGGCATCGGTCTGATGCTCATGGTCTTTGTTTTCGGCCTCGCCCCGGGCGAGCCTCCGGTGTCAGTGATGCTGACCATCATCGCAGTCATTGGTTGCGCGGCTACCTTGCAACAGGCCCGCGGGCTGGAAGTGATGATGCAATTTGCCGAGAAGTTCCTTCGCGCCCACCCAGAGCGCATCACCATCCTCGCGCCGCTTACTACCTGGTTCTTGACGGTCCTTTGCGGTACGGGCCACGTGGTGTACACGATGTTTCCGATTATTGAGGATATTGCGCTGAAAAAGGGCATCCGCCCAGAACGCCCGATGGCTGTCGCCTCGACGTCGGCGCAGATGGGTATTACGGCCTCTCCAGTGTCTGTGGCCACCGTGTCCTTGGCGTCTATCATCGCAGAAAATGCCGGCGCTATCGACCACGCCTATTCCATCCCGCAGATCCTGATGGTGGCTCTTCCAGCGTCACTTTCTGGCGTCATTCTTGCCGCACTGTGGTCGCTGCGCCGCGGCAAGGACTTGGACGAGGATCCGGCATTCCAGGAGCGAATGAAGGATCCGGAGTTTGCCGAAAGCATCAACCAATCCACTGGGTCGCTTATGGATGAGGAATTTTCGCCGGAAGCAAAGCGCGCGGTAGTTATCTTCCTCGTCGCTATCGCCAGCGTTGTCGCCCTCGGTGCCTTTGAATTCCTTCGCCCGCTTGTTCCGGGAGATGATGGCGAGCTAAGCCCGCTGTCTATGAACCTGGTTATCCAAATGGTCATGCTGGTAGCCGGCGCAATTATCTTGCTCAGCTGCAAGGCAGACCCAAAAAAGATCGCTTCCACCCCGGTGTTTAAAGCCGGCATGACCGCAATATTCTCCGTGTTCGGTGTGGCCTGGATGGCGGATACCTTCTTCGAAGCCCATATCGACGCTTTGGAATCCAACCTGGGCTCCGTAGTGGAGGCCGCCCCATGGGCCTACGCCGTGGTGCTGGTCATCGTGTCTAAGCTGGTGAACTCGCAGGCCGCGGCCTTGGTTGCAATTGCTCCGATTGGCCTGCAGCTGGGCATCGACCCTGCCATCATCGTCGGTTTCTACGGCGCGGCCTACGGCTACTTCATCTTGCCCACCTACCCCTCGGACCTTGCCTGCATCGGCTTTGACCGCACGGGAACGACGCACATTGGCAAGTTCGTCATCAACCACTCTTTCCTGATTCCCGGCGCCATCTCGGTATTTACTTCCTGCGTCGTGGGCTCGCTCCTAGCGCAGATCCTGCTTTAATCCGACTCCCGTACCAGCACGAAGGCATCCGTGCGGTACGGGATGTGCAGTTTTTGTCCGGGCGTATATCCCAAGTGCTCGTAGAGGTACCAGTCCAGGTTGTGGGTCATGCGCTCATGGATGGCTTCGCCGTTGCGAAGCCAGTAAGACCGGGTATGCATTAGCTGGTGAAGTTGTTCCGGGGTAAGTTCGTGCTCCCAGGTCAGGCGGAGTTCTCGCTCTAAAGACCACGGCGCCGTATAGTCCGGGTAGAAACCCGGTTTATGTACATCGCCAGAGTGCATAATGCGAGAAAGCCGCAAAACCCATGGGTCGGCATTGACATCGAGCGTATTCCAGACCAAGAGGATTTTTCCGCCCGGCGCGAGGACGCGGTCAAGCTCTGCGCAGGCGGCTGCCACATCAACCCAGTGCCAGGTTTGGGCGAGGCAGGCTGCGTCTAAGGAGGCGTCGGCAAGCGCGGTGTTTTCGGCCGTAGCACGCAGGACCGGCAGGTGTAGACGGGAAGCGAGAACTCCCGCCATATCGGCGGAAGGCTCCAAGGCTATAACCCGCTCATTGGGAAGGGACTCAGTGAGCTTTCCGGTACCTGCACCAATATCAGCTACGGTGTGGGCAGGGGCGATAAGGGCAGTGACTTCGTCCGGATAGCCAGGGCGTACATCGTGGTACGTGCTAGCGCCGCGGCGGAAGGCTTGGGCGGAGGCGGTGCGTTGCGCGGCAGTGCGGAAACCGGGGCCTTGCTTCGTGGAGGCCTTGCGGTAGCTAGGAAAGTGACGGGGATCTGGGCGGCGAGTCGACATAGCTCATCTAACCTACCGCGAATTAGAATGGCTGCCTATGAGGACACTTCCCGCAGCATCAGATCCCAGGTGGCTGCTGAAGACGGTCTTTTCCCGCCCTGCTCTTACTGTGCCGGCAGCGCTATGCATGGTTGTGTCCTTTCTGCTTAACGCCACCACCCCAGTGATAGTGGGCCATGCCATCGATGAAGCCGTGGCGCAGGGATCCATCCACCGCCTGGGGCTATGGCTAGCGGTATTAGTAGCCGCATTCGGTCTTAATGCCCTAGCCGCCTGGTACGGGCGCGGGCTGAATGCCCGAGCCATGTTGGTAATTGGCCACGATGTCCGCATGGCCATCACGGATAGGATTCAAGACCCGCGTGGAATGGCGGGCAAGCCCCGCAGCGCCGGTGAGTTGCTGGCTATTGCCTCCACGGACGCTAGGCGGGTGCAGAATGCGGTGATGATGACGGTATTCCCCGTCGCAGAGATTAGCGCCATTGTGTATGTGGCTATCATGACCAGCCGCATCAATCTACCCTTGGGCATTGCCATTTTGTGCGGCGGCCCGCTCGTGGTGTCGGGCTCGGTGCGCGCGGCACAGCCACTGCGCGCCCGCTCAGGAATCCGCCAGGCGGCGTTGGCCAAAGCCAGTGCAATGGCCACCGATGTGGTGCACGGCCTTCGGATACTCAAAGGCTTGGGTGCGGTAGCAACGGTGAGTATGCGCTATGCCCAGGCCTCTGACACTGCCTATGAGCGAACGGTAGACGCCAATGCCTCCCAAGCGCGCTTCAATGCTGCTACGGAGATTTTGGGCTCGGTGTATGTCATTGCGGTGGGCATTGGGGCAGGTGCGCTAGCAATGCATTCCACTATCAGTGTGGGTGAGCTTATTACGGTTATTGGTCTGACGCAGTTCGTCATCACGCCGATGACGATGTTGGGGCGAAATATTGCCTCGCGCTGGGCAGCCGCGCAGGCAAGTGCTGCCCGCGTTACGGCCGTCCTTGCTGCTCCCAGCGTGGAAGGCAAGAAACCGCAGCTTCCGGCCCTCGCCCCTGGAGTGAGCGTGGTGGCCGAGCCTGTCCCAGATGATCTAGTTTTTCTGCCGCGGGAGCGTTTCCTTGTTGCTCCGCACGATACGCTGCTTTTCGAGGGAACCGTGCAGGAGAATATTTCTTCTGATAGCGCGGTTGCCAAACGGGCGCTTTACACGGCCGCGGGGGAAGATATCCCGGGTGGTTTAGATCGCGAGGTGGGGGAGGGCGGCCGGAATCTTTCCGGGGGACAACAGCAGCGCGTGGCGCTAGCACGAGCAATTGCGGCGGACCCTGCGGTCCTTGTTTTAGCCGATCCCACTACCGCCGTGGACTCGGTGACTGAGCAAGTCATTGCGCAGCGGGTAGCACACCACCGCGGTATAAAGCCAACGCTCGTTTATACCGCTTCGCCGGCATGGACTGCTGTGGGATCGAGCCTATGATGCGGTTTCCTACGGCTTCGTGGCGCCAGGTGCGCGAAGAAATTAGCCGGCAGCTTTCCGACGTCCCCGGTGCGCGGCCGCAGGCTGCCGTGGCCTTTGCCTTACTCACCGCGGGCGCAAGCGCCAATGTAGCGATCCCGATCCTGCTGGGAAAGATTGTTGATGCTGTCATCACCAAAAGTGCAATTTCTACCATTGGCCTTTCGTTGATAGTGGTAGCCGTGGTCTCCGCAGCGCTCTCCGCAGCGGGGTTCTTTCTTCTCTCCCGCCTTATAGAGCGGGTGATTTCGGCTTTGCGTGAAGACATGCTGTCTACCGCTTTGCGCTTGCCCACACATCGTGTGGAGGAAGCGGGCACCGGGGATTTGGTCTCTCGCTCTACCGATGATGTAGCAGAGCTCTCGGCAGCGGTCACCGAGACCGCACCAGTGTTGGCCAAATCTGCTTTTGCCATCACCACCACCGGGGTGGCGCTGCTTAGCCTCAATTGGCAATACATACTGGTAATAGTTGCAGTTGCGCCGCTATATGTAGTCGCCGCTCGCAGGTACCTGCACCGAGCCCCTGGCCGCTATGCCGATGAGCGTGCGGCCATGGCCGAGCGAGCGCGCAGGCTTCTTGAGGCGATACGAGGGCGAAAGACCGTGCGCGCCTTTGGACTGGAAGGGCAGATGCATGCCGGCATCGAACGTGCCTCCGCGCAAGTGGTAAAGGATGGCTACGCAGCGCGTAAAACCATGATGGTTCTACAGCTGTGGATGACTGGCATTGAGCTCACCATGCTGTGCTGTGGTCTTGGGGTGAGTTTTTGGGCGGTGCAAACGGGAGCACTCACAGTTGGCGCCGTAACCTCAGCCATGCTTCTGCTCATCCGTTTGCGGGGCCCGCTCATGGGATTGATGCGGGTAATCGACACCGTACAATCCGGCTACGCCTCGCTGTCTCGCATAGTCGGGGTCGTCGTTGACCCGCCGCGGGCGGTGCCGGACTACGGCGCCCCAGCCCCACACGGAGAAGCCGAAATGCGAAATGTGAGTTTTAGCTACGGCAACGGTGGCTGGGCTGTACGAGACATCAGCCTCAATATTCCTGCCGGGCATACGGTGGCTTTAGTCGGAGCCTCCGGCGCGGGTAAGACTACCGTGGCCGCACTTTTGGCTGGCTTGCGGGTTCCTGAGGAAGGAAAGGTCTTGGTCGACGGGGTAGAGGTAGCACTTCTTTCGGACGCTGAGCGCGTGGCGCGATTAGCCATGATCTCCCAAGAGGTACACGTTTTTTCAGGCACCCTCCGCGAGGATCTTTCTTTGGCTGCCCCTCAGGCAAGCGACGCACAGATGCTTCAAGCACTCGAGCGGGTGGGCGCACGCTGGTTTGCGCAACTAGACGATGGCCTAGATACGGTTATCGGCTCACAGGGAGTCCAATTAGATCCTGTGGCGTCCCAACAACTCGCGCTAGCACGAATATTGCTTTTGGACCCGAAAATCGTCATTATGGATGAGGCCACTGCGGAGGCGGGTTCGGTGGGAGCCGAAGCCCTCGAAAAGGCCGCCATCGAAGTCACCCGTGGGCGTTCGGCGTTGGTCGTGGCGCATCGGCTCGACCAAGCAGCACGGGCGGATAGAATCATCGTGATGGATAATGGCCGCGTGGTTGAACAGGGAAGTCACCACGACCTGCTAGATTATGGTGGCCGTTATAAGCACTTATGGGACGCATGGCAGAAGGGACGACAAGGATGAACGCGAGGTCACTTCGGGCCGTGCTCGGTGCGGTAACTGTGTGTTTTCTTGCCGCTGCTGGCACTTCGTGTTCTAGCGAATCAACAGAGTCCCCGCACGCGGCAGAGACCACCAACACCGTTAACCTAGGAATTCCTACCTCCGCACCCTTGAACGGCCCTGAGCCGGGCTCTTTTAGGACGATCAACCTGCCCTCCGGGCGTTCCTTTATCCTCAGTGTGCCCAAAGACTATTCAGGGGATAAAAAATGGCCTATCGTCCTCGCCTTTCACGGGTGGGGTCAGTCTGCCGAAAACCTCCGTGGTTATTCTCGCCTGGATGCCGCAGATGCCATCATGATTTTCCCAGAAGGCAAGAAAAAGGCGTGGAGCCCCGCTCCATATGCCAAGACCTCGACAACGGAAGATAAGAAGTTTGTGCGGGAAATAATTGATGCGGTCCGCGCTACTTACCGCGTAGATGATGGTCGAATTTTTGCCACCGGTATGTCTAATGGCGGCGGATTCGCTGCCTATCTGGCCTGCCAGATGCCCGATACCTTCAAATCCGTTGCCACCGTTTCCGCTGCCTATTATGAAGACATTCTGAAAAACTGTGCGCACTCTCCCGTCGGGCGGCTGGATATGCACGGCACCGTAGACCCTGTGGTGGGCTATTACGGAGGCACTCGCCACAAGACCAAGTACTACTCCGTGGAGTCCGTGCTGGAACAGGACCGCAAACGCAATGGTTGTTCGACCAAGGTCGATACCACCCGCTTGGTCAATAATGCGCTCGATATGAGGTGGAGTGGTTGTACCGCACCGCTCGAACATATCCGTATCGCCGGGGGTTCGCACGTGTGGCCTGGAGGCACGGCGGACGCGCATAACGAGGTAGGTAGGTTCTTCGCTACCGATCGCGTCTTAGATTTCTTCGGAATTCCTGGTCGTCCTTCCGGTACCGCACAAACCTAGCTCTGCTTAAAGACCTGAAAGGTAGCACCTGGAACCTTGCGCACCCTTTCCATGCAAATATCTGCAACGGTAGAAAAACCAGCGCGGTGAGCCGTGCTACGCGGGGAGGTAGGCTCCGGAATTTGCGCTAGATGGAAAGTCCTGGACCCCCCATCTTCGGCGTTGAGCTCTATAACCGCCTGCGCTGTGGTGCCGGACCCAGCAAAGAAGTCTAAGACGCGAGCATCCTTGCCACCACCAATGGACAGAAGGTGTTTAATCAGGCGTACCGGCTTTGGAAAATCGAAGATGCCCTCTATACCCATTGCTTCCTCCGCATCGCGTCGGCCGGTGCGGGTCACTCCAAAGCGCTCGCCGTCCAGGATCGAACGTGGGCGTGCGCCTACCTTCTGGTAGTTCTTGGTGTAGACAAACCCGCGACGGAAAACCAGCTCATCGTAGAACTGTTCCACCTTGTCGAGGCTCCATCGCCAGCGAGCGACTTTTTTCTTTCCCGCCGGTTGGTCTGGCCAATACTCCTTTCCATCGGGCCCTGAGATCGGAAAATCTAGAGAAGGAAGGTACCCAAGGGTTTTAGAATCTAGGCGTACCAAGGAGTATTTTCCCTTGTCATCCTCATGGTTATATTTGGTGGAGGTATGACCTTGGATATCGATATTGAAACCGGGGTTGTCTGGAGTTCGGGCATAACACAGGATGTATTCGTGCTCTACCACGGCGTATTTTGCATCATTTTTGCCGGTGCCGGCCTTCTTCCAAATCAATTGGCCGGCAAAGCATCCCTCTCCAAACACCTCATCGAGCACCTTGCGGGTATTGGCTACCTCGTCTTCGCCAATGGAGACGAAGATGAACCCCTCAGGGGACAGTACTTCTCGAGCCAAAATCAACCGGGGGAGCATCATCGATAGCCATTCCGAGTGCCATTCCGCATAGCTACCTGAACGCAGCTGGCGACGTAAACGGTAGTTATCGCGGTAGACAAAGTCTTTGCCCGTGTTATAAGGGGGATCGATATATATGACGTCAAAGACCTCTCGGCGCGCGGCTAGCTCTTTTAAGACTGGAAGGTTATCTGCAGCAAAAATCCTATTGAGTGAGTCACCTGGTGTACTAAGGGCAGAATCGAGCGGGAAATTCCGTGCTAAGGGCGTATGTGCGGCTTCTCGGGCTGCGTCTTTGCCTGGCCAAACTAAGCCAAAAAAATCCCCGCCTGTATCCGGATGTGGTGGGTGTGGTGGGTTAGCGGTAGCCATGGTGCAATGCCTTTGTCAGGAGGGGAAACGTCAATATCGTCTAACGCTAGCATTCGCAAGAATTAGGACAGTCGGCTTTAGCTAAAATGCCGCCGCTGCCTAGTAGTTTGGGGCTTTGGAGTAGGACTAAGGCGGTGGCCTTAAATAGTTATCAAGCTGTGGGGCCTTCATTTATGATTCTGAGAAGAACTCCGTTACAGAACGGAATTGATTTTGGTTTAGCGGAGGCAATGTTTGGTCTAGTGACTCAATCGCTCGATCTGGTGGCATGGAGTTAGAAGTATCGGTACGTTGGGATGTGTTGCCGGACACGGCAATAATTAGACAAAGCTAGAACTAGAAGAAAGGATAACCACATGGGTATCTTCGATAAGGCCAAGGATGCACTGAACTCCGACAAGGGCGAAGAGATCACCGATAAGGGCTTGGACAAGGCAGCTGACGCAGCTAAGGGCAAGCTGGGCGAGGACAAGGCAGACCAGATCGACAAGGCTCGCGACGCTGCTGATGGCAAGCTCGGCAACGAGTAAATAGCGTTCACCTGCTAGACGGGTGAACAGTTAGTTTTTATTTTGGCCCCCAACCCGTCAGGGTGGGGGCCAAAATTGTATCGGGCTTGAACGCAGTGATCTGCAATAGGTCTATCCCAGTGATGTCACCTTTTTGTGGGTGAATTGAACTATAAAATGGGCGAATCGGGCTGAATTTTTGCAGGAAATCGCTAGGATTATTGTGTGAACAATCTTGAAGGCTCCGTCTCCCACGCGGGCTCCGCTAAGCAGCGCTTGCTGGAGCAGAGTGCTCGTATCCTTGCCAAGGGTGGGCGCGACGCTTTACAGGTTTGTGCTGTCGCGGAGCAAATCGATGTGCCAGTCGATGAAGCTAAGTCCTTTTTCGAAGACGACCACGACCTTTATATTCAAACCAGCCGATTCTTGGATGAAAGAATCCGTGTGGCAGCGTTTAAAGCACTGGATGAGTTGCCGGATGATGCTGCGGCTATTGAGAAACTTCGTGAAGTAGCCAAGGTTTACTTTAACTTAGCTATTGAAAACCCGACCTATTTCGCTGCTTATAATAACTGTCAGACGGCGACGAGCTTTCCCAACTTTGAAGACGGCATTGAGCAGGCGGAAAGCTTCGACGCTTTTCCCCCGATCTTCCGCTGGGTACTCGAGCACATGCGGGATGCGGCAGTTGCCGCACGGGGCGAGTTTAAGCACCGGCTGGTAGTTATCCAGTCGCTCTCTTTCTTGTGTGAGCTGCAGGGAATTACCCACTTGGCCACGTTTGGAATTATGCGACACCTTTCGCCGACAGCGAAGAAGCAGACCTTTAATGCTTGTCTTGAGACGTTGTTTTCCGGCTTGGAAATTTGCTTGCGCGACGGGCAGATAGCCCCCTTCGAACCAGAGGCGCTTTCTGGGGAACCGCCGGTCCCGTTTACTACTGCTGCAAAGGACATGCCAAAGTCCACGGCGGAGGAAAAGCGCGCAGCCATTTTCCGAGGTGCGGCGGAAGAAATCGTCTACAATGGGCTTCCTAATTTGCATCTGGGCTCAGCAGCTGCACGGGCGGGCGTAGATCTGGCGGATGCCGAGCATCTCTTTGACGGCGATTCTCACCTGTTGCGTGCTTTGGAAGAATCCTTGGATGAAGCTAATACGCTGGCAATCATGCGCCAAAACCAGGTTCTGCCTGAAGGCTCCCACGGACTTGCTTATATCAAGGCAACCGGCTTTGGGTACTTGGAATATGCGCTTGAGGATCCCATTGGGTTTGTTGCCCTCATTGAGGTCTCTAGCCGCTCAATCGTCCCCGTTTCTTTCGAAGAGACCGGCGATACTGAGCAACCATTTGATATGGGCAAGGCATTTACCTTCATCATGAATTTGGTGCGAGATGCCATTTCTGAGTCTAATGGACCACGTTCGCCGTGGATTCTTTTTACCCAGATTGCAGCTTTGTGGGCTTCCATCCACGGCCTTTCGCAGCTAAGTACCGTAGGGGCGTTGCGCTATCACTCGGCCAATTTCTACTTCAACCTGGCTTCTAAGGTGATGGATATAATCCTTCAGGGCATGGTCAATGTGCTCGAGCTAAAAAGGCCCGATTAGGCATATACAAGCAACAGGGGGATTTCAGCACCGGGGCCGCGTTTTATTAAAGCCAGCCTTGTGCTTGCGCAATAGTTGCTGCCTCAAAGCGATTTTCAGCCGCGGTTTTAGCGATGAGCGAAGATACAATATTGCGTACCGTGCCATTGCTCAGGTGGATCTTGCGGGCGATCTGGTGAGTGCTGCTACCTTTCAAGGCGAGAAGTGCGACTTCCTGTTCGCGTGCGTTCAGTGGATTTTCCCGAATGAAAATGGTCTCTTGGGCGAGTGCTGGGTCAATGACCTTAAGCCCGGAGTGCACCCGCCGAATGTCTTCGGCTAGTTTTTCTGGCGGGGTATCTTTGACTACGAACCCGGAAACCCCGGTCTCCAGCGCCCGTTTCACGTAGCCACCGCGGCCGAAGGTAGTGACTATGAGGCTGCGGCAGCCCGTGCCTTGCAGCTCAGCGGCGGCATCTAGCCCGTTCTTGCCGGGCATTTCAATATCCAGCAGAGCAACATCGACGCTATGCTTGGCGACGAGCCCCGCAACCTCCACACCCGTTGCGCACTGTGCTACAACGCTAATGTCTGGCTCTGTTTCCAAGAGAGCAACTAGCGCCCCTCGCACCAATGATTGATCCTCAGCAATGAGAACTCGAATGGTTTCAGGCATCGCCTACACCTCCGTCGGTGCTAAGAGGAAGAAAGTCGTTGTCTCCGTCCATAGTAACCAAGGCGAGCGTGCAGTCATTGCGGCGCGCAAAAAGCAGCTGCCCGCCAGCTTTTGTCACGCGGTTGCGCAGACCACTAAGCCCTCCTTGGGGACGGAACAGGCTTTCTTCTGCACCGAATCCGCAGCCATCGTCTGCTACCTGCAGTTGGTGGTCTGTCACTTGGACCCAGCAATGGGTGGCACCGGAGTGCCGGACCACGTTGGTGGTCAATTCGCGCAGCGCCCAGGAAAATTCGGCGTCATAAAGACCAGTGGCCTTGGTAGCCGAAGGCAAATAGGGCGCAATACCCGCGGTTTCGAGCGCCCTCCGAGCGGCGTGGATTTCGCCTTCAAAGGTGGGCATGCGCATCCGAGTCACTGTGGAGCGGACTTCCGCCAGACCTCGGCGAGAAAGCTCACTTACCTCTCGCAGTTCCTGCTTTGCCCGCTGTGGATCCGTATCTATTAGCCGGCGCGCCAGCTCGGACTTAAGATTAATCACGGTAAGAGAGTGCCCCAAGAGATCGTGAACATCGGTAGCAATATCCTCGCGCTGGCGTGCCAGCTCCAATCGGCGTTCTAGCTCTGCGCGACTATCTTGACGCTGGGAAAAGGTGCCGAGCAGCACTAAAAATATTGGCCAAGCGAAAAGGACGATGAGGACCCAGCCGATATTTTTGGGCGTAAGGTACCAAGTGGCAGCAGCCACCACAGTCCCTGTAAGAAGGGTGAACGCTAAGCTGTGGCGCAAAGGAAGGTTAAAGCCGAGCAATGCCGCCAAGTACGGCGCAAAAATGACGGCAATGCTCCCGAAGAAGACAGTCGACAATACCGCGATGGCTGCAAGTGCAAACCAATACAGCCCGATTCGCTGCTCTACCCGCCATCCGCGGGGGTAGTAGCCTCCAGCGCCGAAAGCGAAGAAATAGACAAGACCGAACACTAGAGCGCACGAAAGGGCCCCGGTTTGATTAGTAAGGGTCATCCCCGGCGCGGCAAAAGTGCTCCCCAGTCCGGGAATGAGGAAGACTAACCACACACTGGCAAAAAGCGCACTTTTGAGGCTGAAACCGCGGAATGGCTCTCGGAGAGATGACATCAGCGCCGAGCTTTGTCGCGGGAGCGTAGCAGGAGACACGCGGTCAGGAAGATTGTCGTCCATACCGTGAAGTTTAGCCACGCCATCCACAACGGGTGCGTAATCGTGCCTTCATCCCCGTTGAGAAACTGGCTTCCTTCTGCCAGAGGCCACTGGGCTAGTACAGCTGGACCGAAAAGGGGAGTGAAGCGGCCCCACTCCATTAGCGGCTTGGTCAGCGGTGTGAACACATTCGCCGCGAAAAGAAAAAGAACGACAGACGTCGAGGCGATTGCGACGGAGTTGTCGGTGGGCAACGCCATTGCCCACACCAAGCCATAGAAGCCCAAGGGAATGGAAACTAGGAGGCAGGAAATGAAGCTTAAGATCCACTGGTGTGGCTGCATTTCCGCATGTGTAGCGGCGCCAGTCAAATATACTGCCGTAATGGGTAGCAGGGCTTGAAAGCCGATGGATATGAGGTTTGCCCATAGCAGCTGGCGTGAGCGTAATGGAGTAAGCGCTAGTTGGCGTGCCCACCCAGTCTTGGCATCGGTGACGGCGGAGCCAGCGGCTGCAACGGAACCAGCGACGCCGCCGTAGAGTGCCATGCTGATCATTTCTAAGGCAGCATAATTACCTCCTTTAAAGGGGGTATCGCCAAAGTCCATCATGGCGCCGAAGAGGAGATAGAAAAACACCGGCAAAATGGTGCTGAAAAATATCGGGGTGAAGTTTCGACGCAGGCGCAGCAGGTTATGGGCAGCAAACCGCAGGGTTCGTGCAGTGGTGGTTGCAGGTTTTATCGTCATGGGAGATTCCTTGTGCAAAGGTTTACTAGAAGTGGCTGGTTAAGGTTGGGGCGCAGTCATCGCTAAAAATGCGTCCTCTAAGGAGCGGTTCCGAATTGTGATGTCGCGCGCCGAGGTGTGGTTAAGGAGGTATCTTGCAAGCGCATCAGAGTCACTGGTTACCATGCGGGCGTAGTCGCCGGATTGGTAAATCTCGGCAGAAATCGGTAGCTCGTCTGTAGAGGGGACTGGCCCTGCGAACCTCGCCTCGACAATGCGCTGGGCCGAATGCTCGCGAAAATCCTGGGCGCTTGCATCCGCACGTAGTTTGCCTTCATGAAGGAGAATAATCCTTTGCGCAAAATTGTCCGCCTCCTCCAGATAGTGGGTGGCAAAGACAATAGTTCGTCCCAACTCTGCCTGGCGGCGCATGGTGGTCCAGAACTCGTGGCGAGCATTAGCATCCATTCCTGCAGTAGGCTCATCGAGCAAGAGAACGCGGGGATTGCCTAAAAGTGCGAGGGCGAAGCGTACACGCTGTTGCTCGCCGCCAGAACATTTGCCCACCTTTCGGTGAAGGATCCGTGTGAGGTCGGCTTGTTCGGCTATATCCCCGACTGGCAGGGGATGCGGAAAGGTGGCGGACATCATCTGCAGGGTGTCTAGGATTGTGAGTTCGGGTAGGAGGCCGCCGGTTTGCAATACGGCACCGATTTCTGAGCCTTGGACGGCGGCCCGTGGGGTGCGGCCAAGCACGGCAATGTTGCCTGCGGTGGGGGTGGTGAGCCCTAGGATGAGGTCAAAGAGGGTGGTTTTACCTGCACCATTGGTGCCTAGGAGCCCTACGATCTCGCCTTGGGAGATGCTAAATGAAACCTCGCTCAGCGCACGGACCGGCTCTGAGCTCCTCGTGGCGAAAGTTTTACTGACTCCGGATACTTTTATGGCTGGCGTGTGTTTAGCCCTAAGGTCTGTCGTGCTCATACCTAAAAGGTATTCGGGGCCAGCAAGAATGGTGAATAGGATCTGTCATGAAATTTTCATGACAAGTGTCATGGCGCGATAGGCTGGGTGAGTGCTTACTACTCTCGCAGCGGCCGCTGGGCTATTTGTGGCCACCAATATCGATGACACTATAGTGCTATCCCTCTTTTTCGCCCGCGGTGCTGGGCGCAAGGGAACAACTGCCGCGATACTGATGGGCCAGTATCTCGGTTTCCTTGGCATACTGGTGGCCTCTTCCGTTGTCGGATTGGGCTTCAACGCCGTTATACCGACCGATCTCATTCGCTACTTTGGCCTCATCCCGTTGTTGCTGGGCCTGTGGGCGGCGTGGCAGGCATTCCGAGGTGAGGATGACGATGAGGATATTTCCGGCAAAAAGCTGAGCACGCTGGCGGTCGCCGGAGTCACTTTTGCCAATGGAGGGGACAATATCGGCGTATACGTGCCCGTTTTTACTACCTCTACGCCGGCCGAAGTAGCAGTTTATTGTGCCGTCTTTCTCGCGCTTGTAGCTCCACTGGTTTGGGCGGCGCGGTTTGTGGCAACTCGGCCTGGAATAGCCGAAGCGCTGGAGAAGTGGGAGAGTGTGCTCTTTCCCGTGGTGCTCATTGCGCTGGGAATCTCGATTTTGCTTGCAGTATAAGAAAAGCCAGCACCGTGTAGGTGCTGGCCGCTATTTGTCGGGCTAACAGGATTTGAACCTGCGACCCCTACACCCCCAGTGTAGTGCGCTACCAAACTGCGCCATAGCCCGCCGTCGCACTGTGCGACTCATCTAGATTACATCAGTAGGATTCTACTGTGAAATTTGGGGTGTAACCTGCGTTAAAGCTCGCCGGTGGAATACACCCACGTACCGTCGAAGCGGCGGAACGAGGAACGTTCGCGCTGCGAACCGACAGCTGCTCCCTTATAAAACGCCTCAAATTCCACTACGCCGGAACTATCCATAAGGCCGCCGCCTTGGGTATCTAGGATATCGAGGCGGTAGAACCTAATGGGGGAGTCTGCCAAGTCGAGGGCCTCAGGTCGAGTGACAGGATCCCACGTGCGCAGCAAGTACTCCTCGTCGCCGGTAACAAAAGCGCTAAACCGGGAGCGCATGAGCGCTTCTGCGGTGGGCGCATTGCTACCGGCATGGTACTTGCCGCAGCACTCGCCGTAGGAAAGGCCGGTGCCACAAGGGCAGCGGCGCGAGGAGTCATAAGCAGGCATTAGTGTGCGTCCACGATGGTGACGTTGCCTAGCATGCGCTCGACATCAGTATCCTTCGCGGCAGAGTGCAAAATTGATACCTCTTCCGCTGAGAGGTTACCGGCGAGTTCGATACGGCGCTCGAAGCTGGCAGGGCCGGTTTGGATGATGCTCACATGGACGTCGTCAAGCGCGAGCTTTTTGCCAGCCTCCTTGATAGCTTGGGTCGACGCCGCAGCGAGGGCAGACATAAGAAGGCCCTCGGCGGTAAAACCCTTGCCCTTGCCGCCGTTCTTTTTAGTGCGGTCGGCGCTAAGGCTATGGTCATTGTGGCGCACGACCACGCCGAATTTGGTGCCGGTAGCCGGCTGCGCAACAGCGGCGTCGGTACCTACTTCTTCCGGCGTGTAATCGGGAACGATAAACTGCTCGGCCCACGGCCCGATGAGATCCGCTGCACGAGCGGCCGTACCTTGCTTGGTGAGCAGGTGGTCGGCCTTGTCGAGGGAGACCAAGGACTTGGGGTAGCGCGTGAGGAGGAAGATATTCTGCGCATTATCGATACCCACGGTTTGGTCGATGGGAGAGTGCAACACCATCAAGGGCTTGCGTAGCTTAGGCAGATATTCCTCGGGGTTGGTATCTGCCAAGTCCTCCAAGAACTTGCGGGAGATGATGAGCCCGCGGCCGCCGAGGACGACTTCTACTTCACCATTGGCGTCGACCTCGCCAATCTTATCCGCGTAGTGAAGCACGGAGTGGGCTGGATCAAACGGGGCGCCGAGGGTAGCTACCGCTTTGAGGGACTTCATGGTCTTAGCTGCCTTCAAAGCGGCGGCTCCGCCCAGCGAGTGGCCCATCAGCAATTGGGGTGCAGAATAGTGTTCCGTCAGCCACGCGGCTGCGGCGTGGATGTCATCGACGTTTTGGCTAAAGGTAGTATCGCCGAATTCACCGGCGGACTGGCCCAGGCCGGGAAAATCAAAGCGCAGCGTGGCGATGCCGAACTCGGTGAGCTGCTTCGCGGTGCGGGCGGCACCAGGGGTATGGCGGGAGCCGGCGAAGCAATGGGCAAAGATGGCGTAGGCGATCGGGGGAGAATCCGGGAAGTCGATGGTTCCAGCCATCTCAGTACCCCGGCTCGAAGGCAGCTTTACATTGACGGATTGCATGAGAACTAGAATAACGGGCCTCTTTCCCGCAATCCATACGAGGTTGACTACAGTCGATAGGAGCAATCCATTTAAGGAGGATGAGTCATGGGCGCGTTTGATTGGTTCTGGAAGGCAATGGGCTCGCAAAGCGAGCGTAATAATAAGAAATCCAAGGCCATCGTGGGTTCGGCAGACGAAGCTGCCCGGACATTGAGCCAGCACGATGACGCAGCTGTGGCCCAGGCCGCGCGCGATGCCGTTCAGTCCGGTGAGATAGTGGACAAGGCGCAGTTCCTCGCGGCCCTGGCAGTGGCCTGCGAACGCACCCTGGGCATGAACCCCTTTAACGTGCAATCACAAGCGGTCCTGCGCCTACTCACCGGAGACGTCATCCAGATGGCCACCGGTGAAGGCAAGACACTGGTGGGTGCCATGGCTGCCACCGGCTTTGCGCTGACCGGAAAGCGCGTCCATGTAGTTACCGTCAATAACTATCTTGCTGCTCGCGACGCCGAATGGATGCGCCCCGTAGTGGAGTTCTTTGGCCTGAGCGTTGCCTCGGTAACAGAGGGCATGACTCCGGACGAGCGCCGCGTTGCCTACGCACAGGATATTATCTATGCGCCCGTGAACGAGCTAGGCTTCGACCTGCTGCGCGATAACCAGATCACTGACCGTTCCCACACCGTGCAGGCCGCCGGGGATGTTGCCTTGGTGGACGAAGCCGACTCCGTCTTGGTAGATGAGGCCCTTGTGCCGCTGGTACTTGCCGGAAACCGACCGGGCGAAGCACCCACCGGACATATCACCAATGTGGTTTCCCACCTGCGCGAAAAGCTGGACTACATCATCTCTGAGGACGGCCGCACTGTTCAATTGACCGAAGATGGTGCGCGCCGTGTGGAGCAAGAATTGGGCATTGATTCGCTCTATTCCGAGGAGAATATCGGCACCATTTTGGTGAAGGTTAACCTTGCCCTGCATGCCAAAGCGCTGCTTATCCGAGACATTCACTACATTGTGGTTGACGGCAAGCTGCAGCTTATCGATGCCTCGCGGGGCCGCGTTGCCGACCTGCAGCGCTGGCCCGATGGCCTGCAAGCGGCGGTAGAGGCCAAGGAAGGCCTGGAAGTCTCTGAAGGTGGGCGCATTCTCGATACCATCACCTTGCAAGAACTTATGCGGCGCTACCCACTGGTGTGCGGGATGACGGGCACCGCGGTGGAGGCAACCGATCAGCTGCGCCAGTTCTACGGTCTGCACGTCTCTGTTATTGACCGTAATAAGCCTCTGCAGCGGTTTGACGAACAAGACCGTATCTTTGCGACGGTCGAGGATAAATCTGCCGCTATCGTGGAAGAAATCGCCGCCATCCACGCTACGGGGCAACCCATCCTGGTGAGCACGCAGGATGTCGCCGAATCGGAGGATTTGGCAGATGCACTGGGCAAGCGGGGCATTGAGGTCAATGTCCTCAACGCCAAAAATGATGAGCAAGAGGCGCGGATAGTCGCCGAGGCCGGAGATATCGGGCGCGTTACCGTTTCTACCCAGATGGCCGGTCGTGGTACTGATATCAAGTTGGGCGGCGCTAGTGAGGCCGACCATGACGCAGTAGCGGAGCTTGGCGGCCTAGCGGTCATCGGTACCTCGCGGCACCGCACCGCCCGCTTGGACAACCAGCTGCGCGGGCGTGCGGGCCGGCAAGGAGATCCGGGGCTTTCCCTCTTCTTTGTCTCCTTGGAGGATGACGTGGTTCAGCAAGGCGGCGACGGCGAAACTGTCCGCGCCCAACCGGCCGAGGACGGACGTATCGAGTCCAAACGGGTCAGTGACTTTGTAGCGCACTGCCAGCGCGTGACCGAAGGGCAATTGCTCGAGATCCATGCCCAGACATGGAAGTACAATCAGCTCTTAGCTGATCAACGCATCATCATTGATGAGCGCCGAGCCAAGCTTTTGGATACCGATCAAGCCTGGCAGGAGCTTTCCCAACGCGCCCCAGAGCGCGCAGCAGAGCTTGCGGAGGTTCCCGAGGAAGCTCGCGTTAAGGCCGCACGCGAAATCATGCTTTATCACTTGGACCTTGCATGGGCCGACCATCTGGAGCTCATGGACGATGTCCGTGAGTCCATTCACTTGCGCGCTATCGCCCGCGAGACGCCGATCGATGAATACCACCGCATTGCGGTAAGGGAGTTTAAGGACTTGGCCCAGCGGGCCGTCGAAAAGTCGGTGGAAACCTTCCACACAGTGCTTATCGACGCCGCCGGGGCGCACCTTGATGACGCCGGCCTAGCCCGCCCGAGTGCTACGTGGACCTACATGGTTTCCGATAACCCCCTTGCGGGCAAGGGAAATTCCGTGCTGAGCGGTATCGGAAACATTTTCCGGTGAAATAAATCTCCACCAAAGGGTCGCGGACCCAAATAAGTCGCTAGTATTGTCATAAGTAACTCGTAACTAATCCCCGGAGGTAACAATGAGCGAGAACACCGGAACCCCGGAACCACAGGTAGAGACCACATCTGTATTCCGCGCAGACCTGCTCAAGGAGATGGAAAACGGCGCGAATGGCAACGAGACTGCCGTTGCCGGTACCGATAACCTGGCAGAGGGCCAGGCACTCTTGGTGGTCAAGCGCGGCCCGAATGCGGGTGCCCGCTTCTTGTTGGACCAGGCGACTACCACCGCTGGCCGCCATCCCGAGGCGGACATCTTCCTCGATGACGTTACGGTATCCCGCCGTCACGCGGAATTCCGCAAGAATGATGATGACAAGTTTGAGGTAGTTGACGTGGGATCCCTCAACGGAACCTACGTGAACCGCGAGCCACGCAACTCCCAGGTGCTCGAGGTGGGAGATGAAATCCAGATTGGCAAGTTCCGTTTGGTTTTCATCGCTAACCAGAGCTAATTCTTTCGTAGACCAGCCGCGCTTCCGTTCGAGGAAGGGCGGTGTAGTCTACGTATGGCACGATAAGAACTTTTTTCAGGACCCCTAAGAGATAGACACAGTGAGCGCAGCAGATTCTTCGGCAGCAGCAGTACGCCGTACCAGCCCCAAAGCTAAAAAGGCTAAGACTATGTCCATTGGCGTGGTTTTGGAGACGCTGAATCAGCAATTCCCAGACGTCACGGTGTCCAAGATTCGCTTCCTTGAATCAGAGGGGCTTATTAGCCCGCAGCGCACGGCCTCGGGCTACCGCCGCTTCACCCAAGAAGACGTGGACCGGCTGCGTTATATTCTCACCACTCAGCGCGATAACTATACGCCGCTAAAGGTTATCCGTGAGCAGCTAGAGGCCATGGATTCCGGTCAGGTCACCGCCATTGTTTCTGCGGGCCATGCCGAAACCCTCCTGTCCCCGCAGCAGTTTAAGGCCCCTGTCGTCACGCGTTTGACTGATGTAGAGGTAGCCACGCAGGCGGGGTCCAGTGAAGATGACGTCGCATCCTTAGTGAAGTACGGCCTCATTCGCCCAGATGCTGCTGGGTTTTTCAATACCGATGACGTGGCTATTGTCTCAGCCGCCGTGGCCCTCAAGGCTTTTGGTTTCGGTGCCCGTGAGCTTAAGTCCCTGCGCAATAACGCGCGCCGGCAGGCTGACCTGATTTCCCAGGCCGCAGCTCCAGTGGCACACTCAAACTCTGATACTGCACACCAGAAGGCGGAAGAAATCTCCCAGCAGATGACCGCGCTCGTGGTGTCTTTGCATGCGACCCTGGTGAAATCAGACCTACGTGACGAATACCAGGCTTAATACACCACCAATTCCATCTTTGTGGGAGAGTGGTAGTCATGAGTGATGTAACCCTAGAGTTCCACGGAATCCACCAAGTCGGTCCTGAAGATGATGTCTGCGCATTGTTGCGCTGGCCAGAGGAAAATCGCTTGATCCCCGTGTGGATTTCTCCCATTGAGGGCATGCAATTGGCCGCCGCTTTAGATGGGCACCAGCCAAACCGGCCCAACTCGCACGATCTGATCTGCGAGATCCTTGAGGCAACAGGCGGGGTGGAATCCATAGACGTTGCCAACTACCACCAGGGAACGTTCATGGTAGACATTAAGGCTGCGAACGGCGAGGCTTATGATGCTCGGGTTAGCGATGCGCTAGCTGTATCCGAATTTTTCAATGTCCCCATTTCTGCCGAGGCGGAGCTCCTCGCGCAGGTATCCGTTTATGCCAGTGATGCGGATCTGAAAGAATATTTCGACTTGGAGATTTCTACCCCTTCTCAAGATGATTCGGAAACTGGCAGCGAAAACGCGGAGTCTTCCACATCGGCATCAGGGAATGCGCAGGCAGATGCGGATTTCGAGGCCATGATGAGATCTTTGGGAATGGAAGAAAAGGATTTCCTTTCGGGGGATGATGAAGAAAAAAGTTAATGACACGCGTGTGACTAATGGTGACAATGTGGTTCTAGAAGTCTAAAGTTGTACTTGAAAGTTGAGCAGGCAGCGCTTGACGGGTGCATGCGCTTGGCTTTTAATTGATCTTTAGAACTTCCAACAAACCCCATTGGAGTAATTACGTGAGCATTATCGAGGACTCCCAGTCCGAATCCACCTACGTACAGGAATCACTTTTTGATGTCGGACCTGATGAGGAAGTGGGCTACCGCGTGCCTATTGCCTGCCAGGTTGCCGGCATTACTTATCGCCAGCTGGACTATTGGGCACGCACCAACTTGGTGAATCCGTCCATTCGAACGGCACGTGGTTCTGGTTCCCAGCGCCTGTATTCCTTCAAGGATGTATTGGTACTCAAGATTGTTAAGCGCCTGCTAGATACCGGCATTTCCCTGCAAAATATCCGTTTGGCCGTTGAGTCCCTGCGGGATCGTGGTGTCAATGATTTGGCAGAGCTCACCCTCGTATCAGATGGCACCACCGTGTATGAGTGCCGTTCTAACGATGAGGTAATTGACTTGCTTGCCGGTGGCCAGGGCGTCTTTGGCATTGCAGTTCCTGGTATCTTGAAGGAACTGTCCGGTACCATTTCTTCTTTCCCTTCGGAACGCATCGAAGACTTCGCCGAGGACAACGTCGTCGGGCTCGACGAGCTTGCTGCCCGTCGCAAGCGCAAGAGCTCCTAGGCTTTGAACATAAGAATCCACCCTATTTCCCGGCTCACGGGGAAATAGGGTGGATTTTTGATCTCCAAACAACGAGCAGCCTACGTTAAGCGCCCCTCGGAACCTTTTATCTCTTCGCGTCGCTGGGCCCTAGCCCAAGGCGCTTCAATCCGGCTTTTAACACGGGCTCGATTATTGAAGTGCCACCTGTGCCTAGCTGTCGGTACCTCTATGGAGATAGAAATAAAGGCACCCAACATAATCGTTTGGTGCCGAGGGAAAGGGCGGTTGGATATTAAACGCCTGCGGCCTTAGTTATAGCGCCAGTAAGCTTGGCTTCCTCCGCTGAGTCAACGGTGGTGAAACTATCGGCTGCGGACTTTAGAGCTGCATCCACGTTGCCTTCACCTACGTGCACGACACTGAGGGAAACGTCCTTCGAAGCAGCGTCCTTAAGTGCAGCCGTAAATTGAGCATCATCCATGTCTTGCTCGGTACCTGTAGTCACCACGAGCACCCGCGCCTTGTCGCCGCTACCTGCAGCTTGGTCGGCAGCGTTAGCTACAGCCGCTACAACAGCGCTGCGCGTTTGTGGAACACCGCCGGTACCAAAGCCGCCGAGGGTGCCGGATACGGCATTGCCATCCCCAAAACCCAAGTTCTGGCGGTAGCCAACCGTTGCCGTCTCAGAGATGGGTGAAGAATAATTCCACAAGGACACAGCCCCGCCGTCAGCAGCTAGGTCAGACGCGGTGGTGCCCAAGGCCTGGGAGACAGGACCGTAGATGGGAGCCATTGAGGAGGAAGTATCCAAAAGAAGTAGGGTATTTGCAGCCATCGTTAGATCGGGTTTGGGTTGTGCTGCGGAACTAGGAGCTGGGGCGGAGCTCCGTGGAGAGGAAGAACTGGTAGGCGCGGCGGAAGTGGGGACACTGGAGGTCGTTTTCGTGGTCATCTCCGTTGTAGCCTCGCTGCTGCTTTCAACAGCTGCGGGAGCAGCGGCATCGTTCTCATCGGCGTTGTCCATACCTCGCACGAGGAAGGTCACCAAGGCGATGATGGCCAGAAGCGCGATGACAGCCACTGCAATAACCCATCCCGCTACTGCGAAGGTATTTTTCCCATTTGAATGCCGTGCCATGTGGTGTGTTCCTCCCAAGCAAACTGCCGTTGTTAGTGGCTTATTGTAGCGGGGCGAGTGCCTGATCTATCACAGCGACAAGCCTGGCTCGCAGCGGTTCGGCCTTCTGCGCCAGGGAACGCTGCCGAGAGACATATTCGGCTTTGCCTTCAGGGGTTTCGATGGGCACTACCCCGAGACCCCAATCACGGCAGTCATAAGGAGAGGCCTCCATGTCTAGGATGCGTGCTTCAATCGCCAAATCTAGGCAGTCAAGGAATAGCTTGCCGGGAACCAAAGGGCCTAGCTTCCACGCCCATTTATAAAGATCCATCGTGACGTGTACGCAGCCCGCTTGGTCATTTGCGGGCTGGTCTTCGCGGTGCAGCACGGTGAGGTTAAGCGGACGAGCTGGTGGGGTGAAGAAACGGAAGGCATCGTAGTGGGAGCACTTAATTGAGTGTTCATCCACAACGCGGTTTGTGCCTTCTGCACCTAGGCGCAAAGGAAGCGAATGGCGCGGGGTGTCTGTGTGGTAAACCATCGCCCATTCGTGCAGGCCAAAGCAGTCAAAGTGGGCGGGGTTGCTTGCAGAGTGGCGAAGAAGATTCGAGATATAACGAACCGAGCTACCGCGGCGTTGTAGAAAGCCAGCCACATCGACGGTTACGCCGTCTGGGGTGGCGTGGTAGTCGCGCCATTCGGCGTGTGGGGGAGTGCCTTCTAGCGCTATTCCTACACCCGGGTGCCAACGCTTCAAGTGGGAAGGCCGGACGGGGTAGTACTCAAAGAGAAAATCGAAGACAGGGTGATAGCTGCCAGGGTGGCGGAAACGCTCTAAGCGGTCGGTGGCTTGCTTTTCGTGTTGTTGCAGCTGAGCTTGCCAATCATCCGGGCTCAAAGTGTGCACGAGGGCATTCCTCCTTGTCTTAGCGGCCGCGGCGACGGGTGTTTCTACTACCTGGGCGGCGGCGTTGAGATGGGGATTTCTTCTTTGCGGGCTTCGCTTGGTTCTGGGGCGTGGCCTGCCCAGGCGGGGGAAGGGCGGGACCATTCGGTTTGCGAGCACCCGTTACCTCCTTGAGTACAGGTGCACCTGCAGGATTATCGCGGCTAGAAATATCGTGCTCAGTAGCCGTGACCCCTGCTTTGTTAATAAGCGCTGATACTTCCTTGCGTTGTTCATCCATGACCAAAGTAACGACGGTCCCCGCCGCGCCGCCACGTGCCGTGCGCCCAGCGCGATGGAGATATGCCTTGTGTTCTGCGGGTGGATCGATATGAACGACGAGGGAAACATCCGCAACATCGATACCGCGCGCGGCAATATCTGTGGCAACCAGCACGGGGACGCTGCCATCGCTAAAGCCCTCGATGGCGCGGGTGCGCGCGCCTTGCCCCTTATCTCCATGTAGCGGATAAGCATTGATGCCAGCACGGCGCAGCTTTTTGACTTGCCTATCCACCCCGTGCTTCGTACGCATGAACATGATGGTTTTGCCCTGGCGAGCAGCAATTCGCAAGGCTACTTCATTCCGCGCCGGACGGTCACCGACGAAAAAGAGATGATGGGACATGGAGTCCACCGCAGCTTGAACCGGAGCAGTGGAGTGGACAATAGGATCGTGGAGGAATTGCTCCACCAGCTTATTGACGTCCCCGTCGAGGGTCGCCGAAAACAGCAATCGCTGACCTGTTGCTGGGGTCAACCGCAGGAGTTTGCGTACCTGGGGTAGAAAGCCCATATCGGCCATTTGATCGGCCTCATCAAGGGTGGTGATGCGGACCGCATCCAATTGCAGCTTTCCCTGGTTTATGAGATCTTGGGCGCGGCCAGGGGTGGCGACGAGAACATCGACGGGGCGTGCCAGCGAGCGGATATGGTGATTGATATTTACCCCACCCACCACGGCGAGAACTCTCAAGCCAAGCGTTGCCGCAGGTTCATCAAGACGCTGGTAAATCTGGGTGGCCAACTCCCGGGTTGGCGCAAGAATGAGCGCACGGGGATGAGCGGGCTTGGAAGCACCCGTTCCGGCAAGGCTCGCGAGCATGGGTAAACCGAAGGTAAAGGTCTTTCCGGAACCGGTAGGGCCGCGGCCGAGGACATCTTTGCCTGCGAGGACGTCGGGAATCGCGGCGCTTTGGATGGGAAATGGTTCGGTGATGCCTTGGTCACGCAATACGTGCACTAGGCGCTGGGGTAAGCCGAGATCGGCAAAGGTAGTCATTGTTTACCCATACTATCGGCAATAAGGCGGATCGCCGCATTCGTGTGGAAGCGCCTGCTGAATATGGGATAGGGCCCCGAAGGGCCCCATTAAAGCAATACGAATCTAGTCGGTTTGGGTCAAGCTGCGGTCGCCAGACCACTCGATGTGGAAGGTACCTGGCTTGTCGGTGCGCTTGAAGGTGTGTGCGCCGAAGAAATCGCGCTGGCCTTGAATCAGGGCGGCGGGAAGGCGCTCGGCGCGCAGGCTGTCATAATAGGAGAGGGAAGATGCAAAGACTGGGGCCGGTAGGCCCAGCTGAGTGGCAGCGACGACTACTCGGCGCCACGGATCGATGAGGTCTTCCAGCTCACCCTTGAAGTAAGGATCGAGGATGAGGGCAGGAAGGTCTGCATTATTGTCGTAGGCTGCGCGGATGCGATCCAAGAACTTGGCCCGGATGATGCAGCCGCCACGCCAGATAGTAGCTAGGTCGCGAGGGTCCACATCCCATCCGAATTCCTCGGATCCAGCCTTGATCTCATCGAAGCCTTGGGAGTAAGCAATGAGCTTGGCCGCATAAAGGGCGCGGCGCACGTCTTCAATAAACGCGGCTTTGTCCACGTCCAGCTCCTTGATAGTGCCGGCAGGCAGCTGGCCTTCTTGGGCAGCGCTGCGCTGCGCGGTGGAGGAGGAAAGCGCGCGGGCGAAGACCGATTCGGCGATGCCGGTAATGGGAACACCGAGCTCCAAGCCATTGATGGCAGTCCAGCGGCCGGTGCCCTTTTGGCCGGCGGCGTCCACGATGACGTCGACAAGCGGGGCACCAGTCTCCGGATCCTTTTGGGCCAAAACCTCGGCGGTGATTTCAATGAGATAGGAGTCAAGGTCGCCCGAGTTCCATTCGCGGAATACCTCTGCGATCTCGGCCGGCTCCATGCCTGCACCGTAACGCAGTAGCTGATAAGCCTCGCCGATGACCTGCATATCGGCGTATTCGATGCCATTGTGGACCATCTTGACAAAGTGGCCGGCGCCATCTGGACCAATGTGGGTAACGCATGGAGTGCCATCAACATTGGCGGCGATGGACTCAAGAATCGGGCCAAGAGTCTCCCAGGATTCCTTGGGGCCACCAGGCATGATGGCCGGGCCATTGAGCGCACCCTCCTCGCCGCCAGAGATGCCAGCACCCACAAAGTGCTTGCCGCGGGCGGCTACGTCCTTCTCGCGGCGAATGGTGTCCGTGAACAGCGCGTTACCGCCATCAATAATGACATCGCCCTCATCCATGGCCTCAGCCAGCTGATCGATGACCGCATCGGTGGCCTTGCCAGCCTTAACCATGATGATTGCCTTGCGTGGGCGCTCCAAAGAAGCCACGAAGTCCTCGATGGTCTCCGAAGGCACGAAATTGCCTTCCTCACCGTGAGCCTCAATGAGCGCATGGGTCTTTTCAGGGCTGCGGTTGTATACCGCTACGGTATTGCCGTTGCGGGCAAAGTTACGGGCCAAATTAGATCCCATGACCGCCAATCCCACGACGCCAATTTGAGCAAGTTCATTCTTATCAGTCATGCTGCCTATCCTACGTCACTGGGATGCGGTGCTGGCATCAATGGCTAGGCTGGTGGACTATGTCGGATACGCAGAAACTCAATGACTTGCTTCACCTCGCTCATACGCGGGTACTCACTGCAGAAGAACTGGCGTCACTTAATGCCCTCAATGGCGGCCTTGCGGAATTGATAGGGCTGCAATTTACCCATATAGGCCCGTGCGAGGCGCGCGCGAAACTGCAGGTTAAGCCCGAACATCATCAGCCCTGGGGAGTGGCCAATGGCGGGCTGTACTGTTCCATTGCAGAAACCGTGGCCTCCATCGCGAGCGTGGTGGCTGCCGACGCCCCCGCAGTAGGAGTGAATAATTCCAGCGACTTTATCCGCTCTACGGGACAGGGGGAACTGGAGGCTGTGGCTACACCAGTGCAGCTTGGCGGGCGCACCCACCTGTGGAGCGTTGAGATGCGCCAGGGCGGGGAGCTCATTGCCCGCACCACTTTGCGCACCATGATTTTGCGTTAGCTCACCCGCTTGGCAGTAAAGGACATCCCGTGGGAGGATAGCCGTTCCAAATACGGCTCAGCTAGTCCGGTGGCCGGGGTAAGCACGCCTCCTGTGCGGTCAGAGTCGGTGCGCGATTCGAGTAGGCAGAGTACAGCCTGGCTCAGCATCATGGCGGTAACCTCGTAGCCGGGGTCCCCCTGCGCTGAGACGGCTGCAAGCCAGCGCTCGCCGTCCTCAGTCACACCGTGGTGGCTGATGTGGAAATGTGCGCCCTCAAGCCCAGGCGTGGGCAGGACCTTTTCCACCACGGGGCGCAAGCGTGATTGGGTGCCATCAAAAAGCAGCTTGGTGGCGAGTGCCAGTCCATAGGCCCGTGCACGACCGGCTAGCCCAGTCCCTGTAAACCACGCTTCCTTATAAAACAAGCGCTTGCCCCACGCCCGCCCAAGCAGAGCGTTGGAGCGGCGCACCACGCGGGTATTGAACATGGACATGAAAAATGGGCCCACCCAGCCAACGCCATCCAACTCTTTGACCTCAAAGTCCCGCTGGAGTCCTTCCAAGCGTGGACCAGCCTTCGGATCTGGATCGAGGGAGTAGGGATTATGCAGGTTGCGGGCAACACCCTTATCGGCGTGCGCAGCGAGCGAGACCTGCAGGGAAGATTCGATGGTGCCCGGCGAGATCCCGCCTTTCAGCTTGTCTACGACCATTTCAACCCGCGCAAAAGGCTTTGCTGCGGCCTTATAAAGGTTGAGCATCCCGATATCTGAAGGCACGGAATCGAAGCCGCAGGAATGGATGATGCGCGCACCTGTGGATTCAGCCTCGGCATGGTGGGAATCGATGCTGTGGCGAATGAAGGGAACCTCACCGCACAGGTCGACATAGTCCACGCCATGCCGCGCGCAGGCGGCAAGGACGTTATCCCCATAAAGGCTGTAGGGGCCCACCACGGTAATCAGTACCTGGGTACCTTCCACCATGCGCTCTACAGCGGAGGCATCGTCCGCGGCGGCGATGGCAATGTCCCAGTGCGGGTTGAGCTCATCGCGCAGCGCGGCTAGCACCGGTCGGTTCCGGCCGGCCAGAGTCACAGAGGGCGCGTTAATCGAGGCAAGATAGCGCGCCACCAATTGCCCGACAAGCCCGGTGGCACCATAGACAGTGATATCGCTCATAGTATAGGAGCGTACCGCAGTCTTTAGAGCCAGTGGTTCTTACGGAACCAGGCCCAGAGCCCGAGAACGACCAAGACCATGATGACAATCGCCATGGGGTAGCCCAAAGCCCAATGCAGCTCCGGCATGATGTCGAAGTTCATCCCGTAGATACCTGCCACCAGGGTGGGTGCGGCCCACATGCCAACGACTGCGGAAATGGTGCGCATATCTGAGTTTTGTTGCATGGTTACCTTGGCCACCGAGGCATCGATAAGCGAGGTAAGGCGCTCATCGAAGCTGGAGACCTGGTCCTTGACTACGAGCTCGTGGTCGTTGACGTCGCGCAGATACGAGCGCAATTGCTTAGAAATCAGATCCTTGTGATCAGAAACCATGGATTTAAGCGCCACCGACAGTGGGTCAATGGCATGCTTCATCTCCAGCACCTCGCGCTTGAACATGTAAATTCGGTCCACATCAAACTTGAGGTTAGGGGTAAAGATTTCTTCTTCCAGCTCATCGACCTCAATGCTGATGAGACGAGAAATCTCCGAGTAACGGTCCACCATCATATCCAGGATCTTCCAGGCCATAGCCACTGGGCCAAGCTCCACCAGATCCTGCTCATCTTCCACCGTGTAGGCCAAGTTGGGAAGCTTTGCCCCGTGGCGCACGGTAATGATGAAGTTGGAGCCCATGATCATCTGGATCTCACCGGTGGAAATGATTTGGCGCTTATCCGTTACTTCATCGTGGTCGCGATAGTTCACGGAGCGGGCGACGACGAAGAGCTGGTCATCGTAGCGTTCGAGTTTGGGGCGCTGGTGCGCCATAACTGCGTCTTCCACGATGAGTTCGTGGATGCCAAACTGTGAGGCTACCTTGGTCATCTGAGACTCATAGGGCTCGTGCAGGCCCACCCAGATAAAACCACGACCATATTCTTCGATAGCTTCCAAAGCAGAGCTGGTGGAGTATTCACCGGGAAGCGACTCGCCATCAACAAAAACGCGGCAGTGTTCAATCGCGCGTTCCGGCGGTACCGGCAGGGAGGTGGGCTTACTTGGAGGCTCGGGTTTCTTGCGGCCCCTAAAGGGTGAAGGTACGGATGGCATCGTTTCAGCCTCCTTTGCGCGGTAGTGCGGACAAGTTCGCAAAAATTCGACGGCGATTTTATGCAGCGGGTAAATCTTACACCGAAGGCGGGTAATATAATCGAATCTATGCCTACGTGGAAAGAAGTAACCGAAGCTAATCCCGAGCACTCCCATAATTTTGCCCGCAAATGGAAGCTGCTTGCCGCACAAGGCAAGGACATCAATGGCGAGGCCCGGCTTATTGATGCCATGGTCGAGCGCAACTCCACCATCCTCGACGCCGGTTGTGGCACTGGCCGAGTCGGTGGCGAATTGCTTCGCCGCGGCCACAGCGTCGTGGGAGTCGACGTAGATCCCATTCTTATCGAGCACGCAGAGCACGACTTTCCGGACGGACATTGGTTCGTTGGAGACCTGTGCGAGCAAGAGGTGCCGGAAGGCCCCTTTGATATCGCCGTGTCTGCCGGCAATGTGATGGGCTTTCTAGCAAGAGAAGGCCGCGAGCCCGCTTTGCGCAATATCTTTAACTCTCTCAAACCAGGTGGTCGCCTGGTCACCGGCTTCGGCGAGGGCCGGGGCTGGGAGTTCTCCGACTTCCTCGATATGGCGCAGAAGGTGGGCTACCGAGTCGACTTCACCTTCTCCTCGTGGGACATGAAGCTATTCTCGGAGCATTCCACCTTCCTCGTCGCCGTCCTTTCGCGTCCGGGGTCGGACCTTCTGGCCTAAAAGCGCCTATCGGCTTGGTCGAAGAAATCTACCTCATGGTGGCTCGCTGTGATGTAGGCGCGCTCGGCCCGTGTACGAGTGCGCTCATCCGCCCCGCTGAGAGCCTGCTCGACAACGTCGAGGCTGGCGCGGACTCCGTTGAGGAAGTCTTCACCGCCGTACATGGAAAGCCAGGAGTGATAGGGATGTTCTGGGGAATCGAAATCTGCGAGGTGTAGGCCTACCTCTGCATAAAGCCAGTAGCAGGGCAATACCGCCGCAGCACCTACCACGTAGTCATCCGTATGAGTTGAACGGATAAGGAAGTCCGTATAGGCGCTAGTAACCCTAGAAGCTGCGGTAGTGATGCCCTCTTGGAGCCAGCCGCGGTGTAGCTCGGCCTCAACCGCCAAGCAATCATGCGCTCCTTCGGCCCAGTGCAGTTGCTGTGCCGCTGCAGGGGCTAGGCTGGCTAGGCGCGCCAAGGCCTTGGAGTAGGCGTTGAGGTACTGGGCATCTTGGTCAAGATAGAACCCAAAGGCTTCTTTATCCAAAGCGCCCGTTCCCAATGCCCGAATAAAGGGCAGAGCCTTGATAGCCTCCCAGTGATTTCCCGCCAGGTTCCACAGACGTTGCGTGTGTGGTCCGGCCGCAGGAACGCGGGGCTGCTCGACGTTTTCTGGTTCCTTCAAGCTGCCGGACAGGTAGGGCTGCGGCAGGGTAGAGGCCGCCCGCATCAGGCGCTGCGAGCGGTGCAGGTGGTCCACGGGACCGTGCCCTTTGCCCACCTGGAGCGCATCCGCGTGAACAATGGCTTCGTGCAGCCAGTGGGTGGACCACGTAAGCGCTGCGGTGTGGCTATCGCCGGCTCCAAGCCGGGTAGCCAGAGCAGAGGAGAGGGAGCAACCCGTGCCGTGCGTATTCTTCGTGTCCACCCGGCTCGAGGAGACGCGGTGAACGGACCCATCCGGATTCACTACCGCATTGTCTGCGATATCGAAATCGAGGTGACCGCCCTTGACCACAACCGCAGTAGAAGCTTCCTTCGCCCATTGTTTAGCGGTGGCGATGGCCTGCTCGAGGTCGCCTGCCTCCTCGGTGTTGGTGAGAACAGCCAATTCTTTCAAGTTTGGGGTGATGATATCCACCCGGGAACACAGATCTCGCACGGCCTGTTCGGCTTCCTGCTCCAGCAGCCTATCCCCGCTGGTAGCCACCATGACCGGATCCAAGACCACGGGAACATCCTCCGGCAGGCGACGTAGGAAATCTGCGACCTTGGCGGTAATGGCGACGTCAGCAAGCATGCCAATCTTTACCGCGTCTATCTCCACATCGTCAATGACTGCTTCTAGCTGCTCTTGCAGAAATTCCACTGGCGGGACATGTACGCTGCGGACGCCCTGGGTGTTTTGGGCTACCAAGGCTGTTACCACATTCATGCCATATCCGCCCGCAGCGGCAATGGATTTTAGGTCAGCCTGGATGCCCGCTCCGCCCGTGGGGTCTGTACCCGCGATGGACAGTACTCGGGGATAGATACCTTTAGGCATGAAAAGCCTCCTTTAGTCGGCCGGCGGCTGCTGCAGGGTCTGCGGCCGCCATGATGTCGCTGACTACGCAAATGCCGGCAAAGTCGCTTCCCGCCAGCTCGTGCGCGTTATGGTCTTTAATGCCGCCGATGGCGACGGAATCAATGCCGCGTTCCCGTGCGGCGCGGGCGAGGGCTGCTGCTGCATCTGGCCCCATCCCCGCCGGGGCGTTCTTCTTCGTGTTCGTCGAATACACAGGGCCGATACCGATGACATCCGGGCGGGCGTCATCCGACATGGCAGCAAGTTCGGCGTGATTGCCAATGGACAAGCCGATAAGTTGCTCATCGGACAGCATCCCTCGGGCTTCACGGAAGGCCATGTCACCTTGACCAATGTGTAGATGGCAGCCGAGTTTTGCTGCTACCTCCACGCGGTCATTGATAAAAAGCGGAACATTTCCGAGCACGGCCAGCAGCTCGCGGGCGGTGTGTTCAATCTGCTCATCACTAGTTTCCTTATCCCGCAGCTGGACGACGCTAACCCCACCGCGTACAGCTTCCTTCACGATGCGAACCACGTTTTCTCGCCCGCCTGCCAGATCTGGATCTGTGACAAGGTAAAGCGACCAGTCGATTGCCATTTAAACCCCTTCGACGTCTGTGAGCTTGATTAGTCCCTCGATGTCCGCCGTCGGGACATCGTAGAGCGCGTCCAGCCAAGCAACGGCAAAGGAGCCTGGCGCGTGGTGCTTTTCAGCTGCCACGCTGCCTGCGGCTCCCACGTGTGCGTGGGCCGCGATGATTGCTTCGAAAGGATCCTCCCACGCCGCCAAATATGCTGCGCAGATAGCACCGAGTGAACAACCAGTACCAATGACGTTTTGGAGCATCGGATGACCGGAGTGCAGATAGGCAGCGCGCGTGGTTTCACCTGCGTGGACGATAAGATCGCGTGGGCCGGAAATGGCTACTACGGCGCCAGTGTTCTGGGAAAGCGCTAGTGCGGAATCTAACGCGGCTTCTACTTCATCAGTAGATTCGACACCGCGGCCGCCCTGTCCGGTACCCGCGAGCGCAATGATTTCTGAAGCATTACCGCGGATCGCCCCTGGGCCAAGGGGCAGCACCTCATGCATGAACTTGGTGCGGTTGGAGAGACCGCCGGCACCTACCGGATCGAGTACCCAGGGGGTCTGTGCGGCATTCGCACCCGCGATGGCCTCGCGCATGCCGCCGTATTGTTCGGAGCTAGGCGTGCCACAGTTGATGAGAACACCGCCGGCTACCTGTGCAAACTCGCGGGATTCCTCCGGAGTATCAACCATCGCCGGGCTGGCGCCAACGGCCAAGAGGGCGTTGGCGGTGACGTTGGAAACGACCTTATTGGTCAAACATTGAATAAGTGGTGTGGACTCGCGCACGGCATCGTGCGCGCGGAGAAAACTATATCCCACAACTATCCCTTCGCTAGTTCTAACTGAGTGCAGGTTCGATGGGTATTTCTCAGCCGCACTGTGTGCGGCACCCCATGTTGCGTTTCTCAGCCTAACAAAGGTCACGGAAACTATGTGCGAAAATCGGCGCTCCAGTGCCCAGTTGGGGTGGTGCTATCGCTATCAATGAGTAACGACAGGAAAATAGAAAATCGCCGCCCTTGCCCTGCATTGAGGCAGGAGAGCGGCGATGCGATCGAGGAGTAATTACTTCTCGTTCTTGTTAATGATGTTGCGCGCGATGCGCTGCTGAGTGGTGATTTCTAGGTTGCCGCGGTCACGGGAAAGAATATTGGTTGCCCAGTTCACCAGCACTGCCAGGCGACTGCGCAGGCCAATCACATAAGTCAGGTGCAGGCCCAGCCAAGCTACCCAGCCAGCGAAGCCACCGAACTCGGTCTTGCCCAGCTTGACGACGGCGTTGAAGCGCTTGACGATTGCCATGGAGCCCTTGTCAAAGTAATCAAAGGCTTCCTTCTCATTGGCGGTAGACTCCTCGTCCACCTTTGCCTGAATGAGCTTAGCGACGTGCGCGCCACCCTGAATAGCAACCTGTGCGAGGCCAGGCAGGCGGTTGAGGGAGATCATGTCACCGACCATGTAGACGTTATTGTGCTCGCCCACGGTCAGGTCCTCGTTCACGGAGACACGACCAGCGCGGTCTGCCTCGACGCCAGCCTGCTCGGCCACCATCTTGCCCAGTGGGGAAGCGGCCACACCGGCGGACCAGATCTTGGTAGCACCCGTCAGGGTGGTCTCTTCCTCGGTCTTCATGTCCTTATAAGTGACGGTATCCGCGGTCACATCGGTCACCATGGCGTTGAGGTGAACCTGTACGCCTTCCTTTTCCAAGGTGCGCTGTGCCTTGCGGCCCAAGCGCTTGCCAAATGGCGGCAGTACCTGTGGGGCGCCGTCAAGCAAGTAGATCTTGGCGGAGGTGGTCCCGTAGTTGGAGTAGACATCGTTGAGGGTGTGGTTTGCTAGTTCGGCAATCTGGCCGGTCAGCTCGACGCCGGTTGGGCCAGCACCAACGATGATGAAGGTAAGCAGGCGCTCGCGCTCCGCTGGGTCGTCGGTAAGCTCAGCTTTCTCAAATGCGGAGATGATGCGAGAGCGCAGCTCGAGGGCATCGTCCAAGGTCTTCATGCCTGGGGCGAACTCGGCAAAATGGTCGTTGCCAAAATAGGACTGACCGGAGCCCGCTGCAACCACCAGGGAATCATATGCGTAAGTGCGGGAGAACTCATCCTGCTCGGCAGTGACGGTCTGGTCAGCCAGGTTGATATCGGTAACCTCGGCGTTGACGAAGTGAACATTATCCTGATCGCGCAGCAGCTGGCGGGTGGACGGGGCCACCTCACCGGCGGAAATCATGCCTGTTGCTACCTGGTACAGCATCGGCTGGAACAGGTGGTGGTTCTTCTTATCGATGAGAGTGATTTCTACATCGGCGTTCTTTAGCTTCTGGACGGTGTTGAGACCACCGAAGCCAGCGCCAACCACGACAACGTGGTGACGGCCACCATTGGGACGATAAGCGGTATCAGTCATGGATTTATTGCGACCTTCCTCAAGAAAGCTAATGTTTTGTACCCATTCAGTGTAAACACTTCTAACAGAACGTGCATACTCATTGACTGATAAACTTCCGTGCATCGTTAATATTTTCGCGGCAGGAACCATTGCGCCTGTGCGGAGCGCCTAAGCCGAGGTGCGTGCCAAGCTGACTAAGGTAATTGCCGATAGTGACTTCCTCCGCCCACCAAGGAGCGCACCTGGCATTATGAGCTTTATCCGCCCCGAGCATTTGAGCTCCATCGATGCAGATTCCTGGCCCAATGTGGCTACAGTCCCTTCATCTCGTTGGCCTGGTTTAAAGGCTCGCCGTGCAGAGGCTGAATTTGCCAAGGCTTGCGATGACGCCGGATTGGAACTCGACTTGGAAGTAGAGGGCGGACCAGATCTCAAGGTCGGACACGATGCTTTGTTTGAACGAATCGCCGCCAGTGGATGGCTGGGGTTCGCAGAAAGCTTTATGGCAGGAGAGTGGTCCGTCAGCTCGTCCTCCCAGCTGGTAAAAGTGCTTGGGCGGTTGCTGGGGGTGGGATATCTTCCCAAGGCCAAGATGCTAGACACCGGCAATTCGGAGCCAGGGGAGTTGCCGATGGAGTTGGTCCGGCTCTATTCCGGTGATGGTTTAAGCCATGTGGGTGGCATCTTTTCTAGCGGTGTGCCGACGACCATTAGGGAGACAGTAGAAAGCTATAGCCCCAAGGCCGGCCGCAAGGAACCGAAAAGCCACTTCGTGGATGTCACGACGCTAAGCGAGCCCACGAGTGTGGACAGAGACGATTTGGGCGATGCCCAGCGCCGCGCAGCGGACTGGCTTCTCGACGTCACTCGCACCGGCGCCGGAACCCACCTATTAGTGTACCCGGCCGCTGGAATGCAGCCTGCCATGCGCGCGACCAAGCGGCGCGCAACGGTAGACGTATTGACCAGCGATGTAGATCAGATAAGTCACATGCGTGAGGCACTCGTGCTCGAGGGGGCAGATGATTCCATCCATGTGGAACGCATTCCCGGGGTTGTCCCAAATCCCAAGCAATGGCGCGGACACTATGACGCAATCGTCACCGTGGAAAAGGTAGAACAGCTTAGCCCGCAGGAGCGCAAAGAGTATATTCGCGCAGTCGACCGGTTCTTAACCCCTAATGGCCGTGCAGGAATTCAGTCCCTTGTGGCGACCGAAGCAATGACCGACGCCGGAAAGGCCTCGATTCAGGCCTTGCGGGCATATGTGTGGCCTGCACTGGACTATCCGCTTACTGCGGAGCTGCACCAGCTCGTCGATAAGAACTCGAACCTGCGCATCGTATCGGAAACACACGTGGGGACGCACTACCTAGAATCTTTGCGTCAGCAACGATCCTTTTTTGATGGGCACCTGCGGGAGGCCGCGGCGGCTGGGTTCGACCCAGTATTCCGCCGCCTGTGGACCTTCCAATTTGCCCTCCGCGAGGCCTTAATGACGCTCGGAATGATTGATGCGGTGCAATTTGGATTGGCCCACCGCAACCGTGGGGGACGCCGCTAGGCGGGCGGCAGCTCGTCGAAGTTTTTCATCAGGTCCGCGCTGGGCACAAAGAAGTTGGTGCCAGTAAGAGCGGTGGAGAAGTCTAGAATGCGGTCGTAGTTCCCCTCCGGCTTGCCGATGAACATATTGCGCAAACGTTCCATGACGTTTTCTGGATCCTTTGCATAGCCGATGAAGTAAGTACCCATCTCACCAGCAGCAAAAGAACCAAAGACCATATTCTCGCGGTAGATATCTTCCTCAAGGTCGTTGAGAGCAACGTGAGAATTGGAAGGCTTAATACCATCGTCGAGCTCGATATCGTCAGCCTTTGTGCGACCAATGACCTTTTCTTGCTCTTCGGTGCTCAGCTCGTTCCACTTGTCGAGGTCGTGGATATATTTTTGTACGGTGACATAGGAGCCACGGGGGTAATCGGCGGCGTCGTCAAGCAGCACGGTATCCAAAGCTTCCTCGGCGAGGGGATTGGCGGTGCCGTCTACAAAGCCAAGCAGGTCGCGCTGGTCAAGGTATTTAAACCCGTGGGTCTCATCGATGACCGTTGCAGCATCACCCAGTTGGTCTAAAACCTGCCGGGCCATTTCGTGGCAGAGATCGTAGCTATTAGCGCGGAAGTGCAACAGAATATCGCCTGGCGTTGCTGGGGCCTTGTGCGCTGCGTCAATTGCCTCGAATTCCTTTAGCCGATTAGGAAGGGGTGCGCTGGTCAAACGCGGCCACATGGAGGCGCCAATGCCGACTACGGTATAAAGCTCGCCGTCGTTATAACGGAAGTTTACGGACTTAAACAGTCCAGCGAACCCCGAAAGCATATCGCGGGTGGATTGCTCGCCGCCATCCTTGATCTCAAGGACCAAGAAGAGCGCTGCGCGGGAAGGCTTATCTACTACATGCTGAATCGTCATAATGCCGATTTTACGCACCCAGTAGTGATCAGGTCCGTTCGCCGACTTGGAATCGCCCCTGATAGAGACCTGCTTGGCCTTTATATGCGCTAGTGTGCATTTTAGTTGAAAACTAACCGATAGCCGGGTGAGAAGATGTGGGGCATGGATACGAAGAAGCAAAAGAAAAGCACCGCGCGGATCTTCGTATTATTTGCGCGGAAAGACGATTCATTTGATGAGTCCTTTGCAGGGGTTGCGCTGACGCGCGCCCAAGAAAAAGCCATGGGGCAATGCGTAGACCGCTCAGGGGTGACCTGTTGGACTGAAGAGACATGCCTGCGTGGGTGGAACGGTCCACTGGATGAAGAACACCATCCGGAAGTGGTTTACATCGTATTTAGAGGTGGACACGCGCAGGGATCGGATCCGTCGAGCGCAGAATTCGATCCAGAGCTTAAGGCCGCATGTGCTACGAGAGACCAAGCCGAGAAAGAAGTCGCCCGCGGCAAGAATAATGACGAGAGACCAATCTTCGTGAAGGAATGTCATATTTGGAAAGCTTCATTCGGGCGCGTGTTGTCAGGAGCGAACAATAGAGGCGGGGTCCAAGTATCAATGTATGGAGTCAGGAACTAAAAGGGGGGAATGCCACCCCTAGTTTAAATGACATAATGTACATTATCGGACATTTATCCATGGTTGGGGCAGTTCCTTATTTATACCTTGGCATACCTCGAGCCTTCTAGTCGGTCTTATCAGAATCCCCGCTTGCTCCTTTTATTGCGGCGACTATCTTCGCACCGCCTTCTGCTGTGAAGCTCTGCTTTGCGATGTCGCCCAGTTGCCGCGATACACTCCAGTGGCCACTGGTCCGCCAAGCTGGCTGACTAATCCTATCGAGGGTCGCCGGTATGCAGTCTGCCCCTGTGACGCCAGGCGCCTTAACTATTAAGCACTATTGAGCCCCTCCGTGCCACGGGCGTCAGCCATCTATGGCGTGTGGGTCCCGATGTGTGGTCGGACGGGTGGATTTCGGCAAAAATACACCCTACTGGAGCATGCAACCACACCACCATATAACGTCACATTGACGATATTCGGGGCAACTACCGTTCGCTTTGGATGTCTTATTTAACGATTACGGTAAGCACTCCACAGCTGCCATATTGTCAAAAGCGCCAAGCAGGCAGAAATCGCTACGATGACCCACATGTGTTGAACGGCTACGAAAATGGTAAAGCCGATGACTATAAGAAGGCGCAGCCACATAAACGGGATCATTTGGCGGGTGTTCATAGGCTAGTCCTTATTAGTCCTTCTTGAAGGAAATGCGAAGATTGACCTCGCCCTTTTCCTCGACCTTTGCGGCCAACATTTCCGGGGTTTCTACGCCATAATCAAGGCGATTAACTGGAACGGTGCCGCCGATGACGATGTTATCCCCGTCGCGGAGAACGTCAAAGTCTTGGGAAACCTCGTGTGTCTCATCCTTGATGGTCAAGTCACCGGTGAGCTTTACCGTGCCAATGGTGCCGTCATCTGGGACGTCGGCAAGCGAAGCGGGTTTGGTGAGCTTAAAGGAAGACTCTGGGTAAAGTTGCGTCTCAAAGAGTTTGGACTTCATATTTTGGTCGCGGACCTTTTTATCCGTAGACAACTCATCCATATCCACGGTGACCGTCGCGGTTTTGAGGGTGGAATCAGAAATTTCTGCTTGACCGGTTACCTCAGTAGTCGAACCAGATGTAGTGGTCTTTTCTGCAGGTAGGATCTCATTGAAGGTAAAACCAACCGAGGTATGATTATCAGCACGCCCCTTGGCAACCTGCCAGGATCCATCTAGTTCCGTAGACGCAGCCTTAGCTCCATCGGCGGAAATAGGCTCTGTTTTTACACCGGCGCCCTTGAGAAGCGAATACACCATAGGGCCAATGGCCACGGCGGTGAGCAATACAATGAGCACCACAAAGATGGTAATGACGAGCTTGCGGTTATAAAAAAGCTTTTTCATCTTCTATCGAAGTCCTTCTAGGCGTCGGGCCAGGGCTACAAGCTCTTCGCACAAACCGGCAAGCTCCTGCGCACTAGCACCTTCCTCCGCGGCGGTATTGATATCTTCTGCGGAACAACGTAGTTCAAAAAGTCCGTCGCGCAAACTTTCTGCCTTCTCCGGAGTAAGGATCACAGCGTTAGCGGGAATACCCGTGCCACTAACATTATTTCTTTGCTCATACGCCCGCTGTTTGCACGAGGCGCTGCAAAACTTCCGTGGCCGCCCTCTACCGCCTTGATCAATGTCCTTCCCACACCACTGGCAGGAACCGACGTTGCGTTCACGACTAGCTGTACGGATCACCCGATACACTTTAGTCCATTTTGGGCGGGCTGGGAACAAAGGCGCGAGGGTGTTCGTTATAATTAGTAGCTCTTAGGCGAAGTTTTGCTTCGCACTCAATCAGGGATCTCTTTGAAAAGGATGATGTTGCATGGCAGATCGCGTACTCCGTGGCAGCCGTATGGGCGCAGTCAGCTACGAAACCGACCGCGACCACGACCTCGCACCGCGCCAAATGGTGAAGTACCGCACCGAAGACGGCGAGATTTATGAGGTGCCTTTTGCGGATGATGCTGAAATCCCTGAGGAATGGATGTGCAAAAACGGCAAGCTAGGCCACCTTGTAGAAGGTGAAGGCGTTGAGTCTAAGCCGGCTAAGCCGCCACGTACCCACTGGGATATGCTGCGTGAGCGCCGCTCCATTGAGGAGCTGGACGAGCTCCTAGAAGAGCGCATTAACCACCTGCGCTCCCGTCGCCGTTCCGCAGCCCGCCTGCTAAAGGAGCAGCAGGAACAGCAGCAAAAGAACTCATAAGGTTCTGCCGCAGACAAAGGCCCGTACCTCCTTAGTTTTACTAAGGGACGGTACGGGCCTTTAGCGTTGAAGCATGGGCTACTTCTTCAACTGTGCAATCTGGTGCTTTGCTAGGTGAGCAATTTCCCCGGCGAAGTCAGATGCCCAGCCGGCGCCCTTGCGGGCCTGCACGCCTAGATCGTGAATGGAGCCATCCTTGACCTCACGATTGACCAGCTTGGATACGGCGCCGCCGAAATCCTGCAGCTGCTCCGTGCGGTGGGCAACGCCCCACTTGGTTACCTCCAGCAGGGAATCTTTCACGAAGGAACCATCAAGCTTGGACTCGCCGTATTCGCGCTCGGTGAAGGTAATAGGAACCTCGCGGACATCGAAGCCGGCCTTAACCGCGCGGAAAGCCAGATCCACCTGGAAGATATAGCCCGCCTTGGATAGCTCGTCGAAATCAATGGATTCGAGGAGCTCGCGGCGGAAGGCACGATAACCGGCGGTCATATCGGACAGACCAGCGCCCAGCGCCACGGAAATGTAGATATTGCCCAAACGGGAAAGGTACTCGCGAGAAGCCGGCCAGTTGACGGTCTCGCCGCCCGGAATATAGCGGGAGCCGATAACTAGGTCCGCACCCTTGTCTACCTCTTCGAGCAGCAAGTGCAGCTGCTCCGGCGCGTGGGAGCCATCTGCATCCATCTCGCACAGTACCTGGTAATCACGCTCCAAGCCCCACTCAAAGCCAGCGATATAGGCGCCTAGCAGGCCACCCTTGCCTTCGCGGTGGAGAACGTGGATATGGTCATCCTGCGCTGCGAACTCATCGGCCTTGTCGCCGGTGCCATCGGGCGAGTTATCGTCCACGATGAGGATATGCACCTCTGGGACCGCCGCGCGGACGCGTCCAGTAATGAGAGGTAGGTTTTCGATCTCGTTGTAGGTCGGGATGATGACCAAGGTCGAGGCTTCAAGCGTGCTCACAGTGTTTATGCTCCTACGTATGTATCTGTGCCGGAGCGGCGCGGGGTGCGTCGCAGGCGGTTTGTGCGCAAAGCTACCAGTGCGCAGACTGTTCCAATAATAACCATGAGCCATTGCAGGGGCGAACCAAACCTAACGGAAAAGGTCTCGCCGCTACGCAAAGGCAACTGCTCCACGAGAGCGGCCGGCGTAAAAATTTCCGTGGACTGGCTGACGCGGCCATCGGGGTGAACAATGGCAGATACTCCAGAGGTTGCCGCCACCACCACGGAACGGTCTGTCTCCATCGCACGCAGCCGGCTCATGGCCAATTGCTGGTAAGTCATATCCGAGTAGCCAAAGGTGGCGTTATTGGTTGGCGTAGTCAGCAATTGTGCGCCATTTTTGACCGATTCTCTAAAGGCGTTGTCGAAGGAGACTTCGTAACACGTTGCCACGCCTACCGGCACGCCCGCCATGGAAACCACACCTGGACCATCGCCGGGTTTGAAGTCCCCGGCAAGATCCACGTAGCCAGAAAATTTGGCAAAGAAATCCCGCATCGGCATGGTCTCACCGAAAGGCTGCAGGTACTTCTTATAGTGGTGGTCCCCTACCGCGTGGCCAGGAGCAAAGACCTGCATTGTATTGCGGGCGCCCACGTCATCGCGCGTAGCGGTGCCAACCAGAACGGGGGCATCAATCGCATCAACGGCACCACTGATTGCCGCGGCTGCCCTACCGTCATGGAAAGGATTGATATCGGATGAGTTTTCAGGCCAGATGACAAGGTCGATGTCCTTGTCACGCGCGGCCAGCTTCTTCGTTTCAGCCACATGATTATTGAGAACCGCTTGGCGCTGCCCAGCAAAATCTAGGCCCATGCGGGGTACGTTTCCTTGAATGGCAGCAACCTTTGCTTCACCGACAATGGAGTCGTCGCGGTTGATGCTCAAGCCCGCTACCGTCGCGGTCGCAAGGGGAAGAATAACTGTCACCAGTGCGACGGCCTTGGCCTTCCACCCGCGTTGAATCACCAAGGCGGCGATTCCGCAGCCACACAGTACTGTGGCGACGGTGATAAGCGAGGTGCCACCCCACGGCGCTAGCTTGGCTAGCGGCCCGTCGATTTGCCCCCAAGCCAGTTTGACCCAGGAAAAACCACCGAAAGGTAGAGAAGAACGCAGCACCTCCACCGCGAGGTAGACGAACGGGAAAGCAATAAAACCGTACTTCCACCGTGCCACCGCGGCGCCGCCAAAGCCCAATAGGATGGCGTAAACCGCAAGCCATACTGCCAACGCAATATACGGCCCGCTTCCCACCAATTCACCGATCCAGGGCAAGGTGAGAAGATAGAGCACGAGTGAATGCGCTACCGCGAGTAGTGCGCCCAGACGGGCGGAGACGTGCCTAGTTCCCCAAGGCATCAAACTCACATAGAGCAAGCCCATGCCTGCGACTGCGGCCCACCACCAGCCGCGGGGCTCAAGGGCGGCATAAGTAAGCAGACCAGAAAGGCCCGCCACTAAAAGGCGGGCAAGGATAGGCAACACTAGCTCTTGCCGCCCTTAGTCTCGCCACCGGCAGGGCCAAAGTCATCCGGATCTAGGTTTTCAGTCCACCGGCGAATCTCTTCCTCATCCAAGACCTCATGTGGGCCAGCGTCCTGAGTACTCGGGTGCCCGCTGTGTGCGGCTTGTCCGCGGCCGAAGGAGCCAAAATCGCCATACGTGTCATGCTGCTGCGCCATCGGGGTTGCCTCGTAGATCTTGACACCCATATTCTCGATCTTGCGGTACAAAGACGCTGCCATAACTGTGCGGATGATTGCACGGGTGGGCGAGAAAATAAGTAGGGCGCCGAGAATCGTGGTTAGGAAGCCAGGCAAGGAGAGCAACATGCCGCCTACCAAGGTAAGACCTACGTTGCTGGCAGTCTTGCCCATATTGCCGCCGCGGACAACGTAAGTGCCGTCTCCTGTGCGCTCGACCTGCTTTCCCATCAAGCGCCGGACTTCAATGCCGGCGATGGACATTCCGAAAAACATGGTGACAAAGAGCGCGATTAGCGCCCAACCAACACCGATCCATGTGGATACGGCCCAGAAAGTCAGGGTTTCTGCGACCATGTAGAGAGCAAAATAGAAAAACGGCATGGCTTCAGTTTAACGAGGCAGACTGAAAATGCGCTGGCAACACTCGTGAACTATGCTGCAGCCGCGGCAGGTTAAACTGGTGCGCATGTTTACTCCTGCGCTTTTCGACGACCCTCAGTACTGCACGTGCACCCGCATCCACGTTGCCGGCGGCAGCACCCACGCCCCAGATTGGGCAACTTTGGCAGAATGCGCCAGTGCTTGCGCGGATGGATTTGTGTACATCGACCGGTTTTCTGCCATCGAGCTGCGCGGAATTACGGATGCGGAGGCGCTTAAGCGGCGGCTCCAGGGCCTGCATCTACATGCCGCCACGGTGCCGGTGCTGGCCTCACCCCTATCGGCAGCGGCCAAGCAGGCGGCCCAAGACATTGCGGCTGAACTGGGTGCGGTAGAAGGTGGGCCAGGTCTTGCAGTCATCGCGGAAGAGGATAACTTGCCCGCGGGTGCCGCTGGTGTGAGCTTAAACATCGACAAGGATGGTTCTTTGTACCTTGGGCGCTCCCCGCTTGTCGACACCCCTACTGCCCCACTTACCCCACACGCCGCCGCCCGTCATTATGAGGAAGCACTCCAGTGCGCGGAGGCCGAGGAACACACAAGCTCCGCCCTGGCAGAACCCGGCCCCATTGGCTGGCTGGATGAGCATCTGCCTGCGGGCATCGTTGATCTGGGCGCAGGCGTTCATAAAGGCGCAATTCCAGCCGAGTTTGCACAGCTCATTGGGCAGCTGGAAGTAGACATCACCGTCACCCCTTGGGGCGGATTAGTCTTTCACAATATCGCTGAGGGCGATGCCGAGGTGGTTCTGCGCGTACTCGCCCCGCGTGGATTCATCTTCGACATCAACTCCCCACTGCTCCGCGCACACTAGCAGGATCGCAGACTCTAGCGTGGCATGTGCCGCCAGATTGGGCGCGGCACGAGGCGCATGATCCACGCTAGGCCCTGTAGAGCTCTGGGGATCCAGATGGTGCGCGAACGCGGTCTCCCGCGCCGTGCATCGTGGTCTATGCAGCTGACCACGGCCTCGGCCACATCCTCTGGACGCACCGAAAGCGGCGCCGGTTTCATTCCTTCTGTCATGCTGCCAATCACGAAGCCGGGGCGTGCGGTAATGAGTCCTAGCCGACTGCCGTGCAGCTTGTCGGCCAAACCTTGACAGAAGGCGTCAAGACCAGCCTTGGTAGAACCGTAGACGTAATTCGCTCGACGGGCCCTCCACCCTGCGATCGAAGAAAACGCGATGATGTGACCGCGCTGCATGCGCTCAGAAACCAAGGTGAGCAGGGAAATCTGCGCCGCGTAATCAATTTTGGCGATGTCGACCGCGTGGGAAGCATCGCGTTCCGCTCGCTCCTGGTCACCCAGGATGCCAAAGGCTACAACCGCAATCTCCAGAGGTCCTGCTAGCTCTATCGCGCGATCGACAACGCCAGCATGGGACGGAAAATCTGCGGCGTCGAAATCAAGCAAGTGCACGCTGCGCGCGCCCGCCGCCCGCAACTGCTGTTCTCTACCGTCCATTCCATGGGTGCCACGAGCAGCGAGCACGATGTCCTTACCGGGAGCCACCCGCCGAGCTATTTCGCCGCCGATATCACTGCGGCCACCGAGGATTAGTACGCCAGCCATTTAACGGACTTCACGCGGAGCTAGGTTAAGGGACTCGTAGCCATCGCTAGTAAGCACCACGATATCCTCCAAACGCATGCCCCACTTGCCTTCCACGTAGATGCCCGGCTCAATGGAAAAGGCCATGCCTTCTTCCAATGTGAGGTCATTGCCTTCCATAATGAACGGCTCTTCGTGAGTGGATAGGCCGATGCCATGGCCAGTGCGGTGGACAAAGTTGTCGCCCCAGCCGGCTGCAGCGATTGCCTTGCGGGTAATGGCATCGATCTCTGCGGCGGTGCTACCGGGGTGGGCTGCAGCGCGGGCGGCTGCTTGGGCGACGGCAAGCACGGCATAAGCATCCTGAAAGTCCTGCGGTGCCTTGGAAACCTCCCCGCCGACCACGTAGGTGCGGGTGCAATCGGAGTGGTAACCGGAAGGCAGAGTGCCGCCGATATCGACGACGACTGGCTCGCCCTCCGCTAACACACGGTCCGAGAAACTATGGTGCGGGTTGGCGCCGTTCGGGCCCGAGCCGACAATCACGAAATCGATAACGGTGTGCTCTTGCAAGATGAGCTCTTCCAATTCCTGAGCCACCTCCGCCTCGGTGCGGCCCGGCTGGAGGAGTTTTGGTACCTGTGCGTGGACCGCATCGATGGCCTGGCCAGCCTTGCGCAGCTCAGCAATCTCAGCTTCATCCTTGCGGGTAAAAAGCTCCGCCAGCGCGTAGGTAGCCAACTGATAATTGGCTTGTGGGATTAGATCCTGAAAACGCAGGACGTGGTCTGCAGTCAGCGACTGCCCCAGGGCCACATTGTTTAGAGCAGCGCCTGCACCATCTAGTGCTAGCTCATAGGGATTATCGCCGTCGTTCCAACTCCTTAGCTCTACATCCAGCTCTCCTACTGGAGCCGCCTTGATATCGGTGATATCGGTATTAGGCGCTGCGATCCACGCATTGCCTTGCTGCGGCACGACCAAAACGGTAAGGCGCTCGTGCGAGGAAACCCAGGAGCCAGTGAGATAGGCAAAGTCTGGACCCGTACCGATGAGGAGTAGATCGATGTCCTTGTCCTTAGCGGCCTGTTGGGCGGCCTGCAGGCGCTGGGCGTAGACATCAGCGGAAAAAGTCTGAGTAACAGTCATGTCCCAGAGTCTACTCGCCCAAGCCGCGGCCTCTAGGCGCCGATGGCTACCACACCGCGCTGAATGGCATCAATAGCCCGACGGGCATTGCGCTGAATCTCGCCGTCATAACCGGTCTTCGCCACCTGCTGCAGGAGGTCAATGACCTGCCGGCACCAGCGGACAAAATCACCGGGGGTAAGTTCGGCGCCGGCTTCATTAGCGGCAGCCATGCAATAGCCCAAGGGGGCACCGGCTGCCCATTGGTGGACGGCCAGGGCGAAACCAGCCTCCGGCTCACGGGTAGGCGGCAGACGGTGGCGCTGCTCATCGGCGGTGAGTTCGGTATAAACGCGCCACGTGCCATTCATGGCATCGGCCATGCGCTCGGTAGCTGCTTCTGGCTGCCCACTGGTAGCCTTGCGGTTTTCGAAACAGCACAAAGAAGCAACGCCGGCAAGCTCGGCAGGATCCAACTCATCCCAAATCCCGCGCTTCAAGCACTGTGCCACGAGCAGATCGGATTCGCTGTGAATCTTGGCTAGACGCTCGCCTTCCTCAGTAATTACGGGCGTGCGTTCGGAACCTACCCCGGTGAACTCGACATAGTCCATTTCTGCCAGAAGGTCAACGATGCGCTCGAAGGTGCGGCCCAAAGTATCTGTAGCCTTATTTACCTTGGACTGGAGCTTGTCTCGGTCACGCTCGCGCCGTGCGAGCTTTTGTGCCAAGCCCGCCAGCTGCTCGCGATCAGTAGCCGGCCACTCGTGCGCGGGATGAGCGCGTAGCTGATCGCGCAACTGCCCTACCCGCTTATTGGGCCGAGTACGGGGCTGCGACTTCATCCGCTTGGGGCGATCGAAGTGCTCACGGCGCAAGACATCCTGCACGTAACGGGTATTGCGCCGTGGGTTCTTGCGTACCGGCTTCGGCACTTTAATGCGCCCCACCTGAATGGGAGGATTATTGATCCCGGCGGCGTCGATCCGACCAGACCACCCAGATTCCGTGGTAATCCACGGGCGGGGATCCGCGGTCTGGTTAGCGGGCGTGACAACCGCAGCGAGAATAGGGCGCTTCTTGCCGGGCATGGCGATAACATCACCTAGCTGCAGACGCCCCAGAACCGCAATAACCTCTTGGTTGCGTTGGTTAGCGCTATCGATTTTGGACTGCTTTTCTTCAGCGCTGAGTTCGCGGCGCAGGCGGACGTAGTCCATCAGTACCTCGGCGGGATCTTCCCCGTCTTTGGCAGGAGGTGCTAGCGACGCCACGGCATCATCCAGCTGGCTGCGCAGCTCGCGTACTCGATGTTCCGCGCGCTCAATTTCACGGGTTTCTTCCACCACCGAGCCATCCGCTTGGAACTGGGCAAAAGACTTCTCTAACAACCGAAGAGAGTCTTCGAACCCAAGCATGCCCAGCAAGTTGATTGCCATATTGTAGCCTGGAGCGAAGGTAGAAATGAGAGGGTAAGTGCGGGTGGAAGCAAGGCCGGCTACTTGACGCGGATCCATGGCGGGGGCCCATTGCACGACTGCATTGCCCAAGGTATCGATGCCGCGACGCCCCGCGCGGCCAGTTAGCTGCGTGTACTGGCCGGGGGTGAGATCAACGTGGGCCTCACCATTGAATTTGATGAGTTTTTCTAGCACCACGGTGCGCGCCGGCATATTGATGCCGAGAGCCAAGGTTTCGGTAGCGAAGACGGCGCGGACGAGGCCGCGTACGAAGAGGTCTTCCACGATGTGCCGGAAGGCCGGCAGCATACCTGCATGGTGTGCCGCGAAGCCCCGGGAAAGGGCTTCGCGCCAGCGCTTGAAGTCTAGGACCTGTAGATCTTCTTCGGGGATACCTTCTACACCAGCATCGACGATTTCTTTGATCTGCTGCGCTTCTTCTTGGGAGGTAAGCACCATGCGGCTGCGCAGACACTGATAGAGCGCGCCATCGCAGCCAGCGCGGGAGAAAATGAAGGTAATGGCCGGCAGCATGTCTTGGGACTGGAGTACTTTCAGTACCTCCGGACGGCCCAAGGGGCGATAGCGATCCTGCTGGCGAGAAGCACCGGAGCGTCCCCTTCCCTTTCCGCGGAATTCACTACGACCGCCGCCCTTGTGGCGGGCGCGGGCGCGAAAGCCCTTGCCGGACTTATAGTCTGCGCGACCGTCATCGGTATCGCCGGCCTCAAGGCGCTGGATTCTACGCTCTAGCTCGGCGTTGACTTGTCCGCCGGATTCGGGCTCGAAAAGCGGATAAATCTTACGTCCCAGCATCATCCACTGGTCGAGCGGAACTGGGCGGTGTTCGGAAACGATGACGTTGGTATCGCCACGCACAGTGGAAAGCCAATCGCCGAATTCTTCCGAATTGGACACTGTGGCAGATAGACCAATGATGGAGACATGGTCTGCCAGGTTGAGGATTACCTCTTCCCACACTGCGCCGCGCGAAGCATCAGCCAAAAAGTGGATTTCATCCATGACCACATGGGTAAGGCGATCTAGTGCTGCGGATTCTGCGTAGATCATATTGCGCAGCACCTCGGTGGTCATAACGACGATCTCTGCATCGGAGTTGATCGATACATCACCGGTGAGCAAGCCGACGGCTTCCTCACCGTGCTCTTCCACCAAGTCGTGATACTTCTGGTTGCTCAACGCCTTAATGGGAGTTGTATAAAAGCACTTGGTACCTCGGCTTAATGCCAGCGATACTGCGAACTCGCCCACAATGGTTTTGCCGGCGCCGGTCGGCGCGCACACCAGCACACCGTGCCCGTCTTCCACGGCTTGGCATCCCTTAACCTGGAACTCATCCAAGGGGTATGGCAGGGCTGCAGAAAAATAATCCAGATGAGTTTCAGTCATGACTCCCCAGGCTACCCGTGCCTAGAGGACATCGTCGAAAAAGCCGCCGCTGTTCGACGAAGTCCCGGTGCCGCCGGTGGTCCACGTCTGCGGCTGCTGTCGCTGTGCCTGCTGGACTGGTTGAGAAACCGGCTGAGAAGGAGCGGGCGAAGGGTGTACCTGGGTTGGCGCCGCGACGGGAGTAGGCCCTCCAACAGCGTCTGGACCGGCACCAAGCGGTGAAGCAGCCTCGTCGTCAAGGTCCATCCACTCGGGGCGCTGGCGTTGCATGCGCTTATCGTGGATGCGGCAGAACTGGAATGCAATCTCGATGAGAAGGATGAGCGATCCAGCCAAAACCACCATTGAGAAGGGATCCTGGCCCGGGGTAACAAAGGCGGCGAAAATCATCACGACGACAATAATGATCCGCCGCTTGTCCTTGACATGCTCATATTCCAGCACACCAATAAGATTGAGCGACACAATGAGCAGGGGAATTTCAAAGCTGATGCCGAATATCAGCAGCAATGCCAAAAGGAAGTAGAAATAGCGTTCACCTGTCAGCGCTGCTGTTTGGTACTCTTCACCGATGCCCATGAGGAATTCCAGCCCAACGGACAGGATGAAATACGCGAGCACGGCGCCAGCAACGAATAGTCCCACTGCGGCAGAGACGAAACTCAAGGTGTAGCGACGCTCATTTTTATGGAGGCCAGGGACTACGAAGGCCCAAATCTGATATAGCCACACCGGCGAGGACAATACGGTGCCCGCCAGAGCGCCTACCTTCAAGCGCAGCAGGAGCATTTCAAAAGGGCTGGTGGCCAAAAGACGGCATTCGCCATCCGCACTGAAAGAGGCGCGCTTGTCTGCTGGCAGCGCACAATAGGGCTCGCGGAGGATCTCACCCAGCGGGGAGATACCGAACGGTGCGCGTTGGTACCAGATAAAGCCAATGATGGCGCCGACGACCACCGCTAAAACGGCGATGATGACGCGGCGGCGAAGCTCCTGCAGGTGCTCCACCAAGGTCATCTCCCCGGTAGGGTTCTTCTGCTTGCGCGAAAAACGCAGCTTCCCCTTCACGTTCTTGCTTGCCTTCGGGGCAGAAACAGGCTGTGACTGTGGCGACATCAGTATGGCTCTTTCAACGCAAAGAAGCGAACACTTCCCTGCTACGCGGATTACGAGAGTGTATCCACGCGCTGCAGAGGTGTTCGCGCAACGACGGGCTGGGGGCGTTTACTGCTGAGGGTTGGTGTTGCTCTGCTGGCCCGGCTGCATGTCCGGTCGATTCCAGAATTCCTCATCGGACTGCTGCTTCTGGTTCAGCTGTGCCTGCGCCTGGGAACGCTGGGTATCCTCGGACTGCATCTCATTAACCTCAGATTTGAAGATACGCATGGAACGGCCCATGGAACGTGCCAGATCCGGCAACTTCTTTGCACCGAATAGCAAGACGATAACGAGAACGATTAGGCCGATTTCCATAGGTCCTAGGCTCATGGAGAAACCTCTTTCAACTAGTGCGCCAGCATGCCGAGCAGCGGTACTGCCGGAAAATCTTCCAGCGGGCGGGCGCAGTTAACGGGCAAGTAACTGGCTATTGAGTATAGCCGCTCAAAGCGGCATTTCCTCGCTCCGCAATGAGCTTAACCACGGATTGAGGAGCCACTACCCGCAACCTATCAGCTTGACCCAAGGCAAAGCGAATAAGCCAATCTACTGATCCCATAGGCATCGTTGCAGCTATTTCCCCATTTCCCAGGTCTTCGCCCAGCCGCATATCGTAATACTCAGCCAGCCACGTGAATTCTTGGTGAATTGCTAATTTCACGGTGTCCGCGTTGCCCAAATTAAAGGGTGAAGCGGCATCAAAATCGAGGTCCTTCAGGTGCGGCTGCGCCTGCTCTTTTTCCATATGAGCGTTCCTAATGCGGTCGATCCGGAAGGTGCGATGGGCTTGCTTTGCTTCTTCCCATGCCGCCAGGTACGGCTCAGAATCAACGATGAATATGCGCGCCGGATCCACTAGCCTCTCGGATTCTGCATTAGACGAAGCACTCCAGTAGCGCAGCCGCACCCGCTTTCGTTCATTGACCGCTTGGGTCAAAAGCGCCTGAATATCCGTTTCTTCAGGGGCTGGAGTAGACAGCGAATCGTAGATAGCTGCAGTCTTTTCATCCATGATGCCGCGCAGTTTAGCAGCGGCGGATTCGACCGCGTGGGCATCGATAAGCCCCGGCATGGCCTGCAGGGACTCTAAGGTAAGGAGCAAGGCGCCGGCCTCGGTGGGGGTAAGCCGCAAAGCTTGGCTTAAGCCTTGATCATTGTGGATGGTTACCCCATCGCGGTAGCTGAAGCTGAGATCAATGAGATCTTCAGTATTGCGGCCCGTGCCGGAACAAAATAGACGATCGAGGGCCTCCTTCAGCTCACCGGGCTCCATTCCCAAATCCGTAGCCGCTTCCATGGGCGTTTTGTCGGGGTGATTTTTAAAGTAAGGAATCAGGTTCAAAGAGCGCACGAGCGCCTGGAGCTTTTGCGATGCATCGGCCATAGCTAGCGTCCTTCCTGCCGTTGCGCGGCGGCGCGCAGAAGAGAAATGACCTCCTGGCGCACCCCGCCAGGTTCGACCACCTGTACCTCTGGCGCGTACCCGGCCGCTGTGCGCACGAGCCAATCCTTATCCACGTTGCGCAGCATTACTGTGCCATCAGGCTGCTTCTCGCCCGCATCCATTAACTCCTGTGCCTTTCCCACCGGAATAATAAGCCGCGCGTCTACCTTTTCTCCGCGCTGCAATGCGCGCTCTACCAAGACCTGCAAGGTCTCTGTTGGCACGGTGCGTTCTGCAGGATGATGTGAGCGTTTGATATCGGAGACACGAAGCGCACGAAAGACACGTGGGGCGCCGCGGTCCACATCGAAACCCACGATGTAAATGTGGCTATCACGGTTGACCACTCCCCAAGGATCCATCACGCGGCGTACTGGCTTAGCGGCCGGGTTTGCGCGGTAGGAAAAAGTAATGCGCAGTCGGTTGCGCACCGCAGCGAGGACAGAGGTAATAACTTCCGGGGCGAGGCGGGTGATGTCATTGACTGCTGTGTACACCGGCGCGCCGGAAAGGTTGCGCGAGGCGCCGCTGGCAGCAATCTTGGTCCACCCAGATAAAGAGAAATCGCTTAAGCCTCCCGTGGTACCCATTCCCCCTGCTATGCCTAAAACCATGGCCTCTTCCGGAGAAAATTCCACCGGCGGTAGCTGGTAACTACTCGCGTCAAGACGGTAGCGCGCACCATCCTCACCACCGGAATGCACAATGGGCACCCCAGCGCGTTGGAGGGTCGCTATATCGCGCGCCAAGGACTTGGCAAAAGCCTCGCCCGACTTATCGCCGTACCCGGCAACGTGGCGACGAATCCATGCAGCGCTGCGATCAGGGCTACCGCCGGAGTTTGCCGCGCCTTGTAGCGCGAAGGAGAGGTTGGTGAGCCTTTCTACCGCCTCATCATGCCGTTTGGGCGTGGGGTTGTGTGCTGCCACGTGCTGTGTTGTCTCCCTGATATGACTCTATGGTGGATCTAGCTGTGGTGTGAACGCATATAGTCTAGCAATGCATCGACTCGTTCATCGTGGGCAATGAAGGGATCCAAAAGTTCCTCGGTTCGCGGTTCGGGCCGATTGACTTTCAGCCGCGTCCAATCAACGGTGACATTGGCGCCACAGTTACGCGCGGTAGCCAAGAACTGGCCGCGCAGCGCAGCGCGCGTGGTCGCCGGCGCTGTGTCCATCGCGCGTTCAATATCAGCATCCTCAATCCAGCGATCGATAAGACCTTTGCGCAGCAGTACATGGTAGAGCCCGCGTCCAGGACGGATATCGTGATACGTCATATCAATCTGGGCCAGCTTAGGGTGGTCCCACTGCCCACCGAGCCGCGCACGGTAGCGCTCAAGCAGGGCGAGTTTAATGACCCAGTCGATTTCCCTGTCCACTTCGGAAAAATCTTGGGTCTCAATGGCGCGCAGGGTGCGTTGCCAGAGATCAACTACGCGCCGCATTTCGGCGGTAGGGGTACCAGCGTCTTCCCTTTCTTCCAGCCATTGGCTTGCGCGCATACAGAGCTGCTGTTGCACCTCCAGCGCGGTGACTGATCCACCTCCGCTAAGTGGTAGTTCGGTCGATCCCGTCATATCGCGCGCAATAGCGCGGATATGGTGAATCGGCTTTTCGATCTCATATTCCGGCAGCTCAAATCCGGCCTCCAACATTTCCAAAATGAGCAGCGTTGAACCTACTTTCAGCGCCATAGTGGGCTCGGCCATATTGGAATCTCCCACGATGACGTGCATGCGGCGGAAGCGTTTGGAATCGCCATGCGGCTCGTCGCGGGTATTGATGATGGGACGCGAACGGGTGGTAGCAGAAGAAACGCCTTCCCACACCTGGTCCGCACGCTGCGAGAGCAGGAATTGGGCGGGCTTATCGCCCTTAGCGGGTTGGACCATGCCGGCGCCGCAGATGAGCTGACGGGTGATTAGGAACGGCAACAGCGCTAGCCCTAAGTCCTTGAGGACCATATGGCGGCTAATGAGATAGTTTTCGTGGCATCCGAAGGAATTGCCAGCCGAGTCCACGTTGTTTTTAAAAAGGTACACCGCACGCGGGTGGCCCTCGGCAGCGAAAGCTTGCTCTGCTTGCTCGCCAAGCCGGTTGACAATGGCATCGCCCGCGCATTCATAGGCCAAAAGCTGGCTCAAACTGTCGCACTCGGCGGTGGCTATCTCGGGATGGGAGCCGACATCCAGGTAAAGGCGGCTGGCATTGGTTGAAAAAATATTGGAGGAGGAATGCTTTTGGACAATGGGCCTAAAGAGCACACGCGCTACTTCATCGGGGCTCATAGTGCGTTCCTCAGAGCCTGCGCTGGTAGCTAGGCCATATTCTGTTTCGATGCCCATGATGCGTCGGGCAAAGACAGGGCGCTGGTCACTCACCCTTACTGCCCGCCCTTTTGGACATAGGAGCGCACGAATTCCTCGGCATTATTTTCTAGCAGCCCGTCGATCTCATCGAGAAGTTCATCGGTACCGGTGGTATTGATGCTGAGCTGCGTAGAGGTAAACTCCTCGTCGCCGGCGGAGTCATCGCCGCCATTACCGCCGGTAACCTGGGACTGGTGAGTGGACATAGGTGGGAAATCCTTTCTGTGGATCCTGCTTTAATTCGTGGTTGTTAATTACGGTACTCGGGGTGGATCCCACTGTCAGTGAGTCTTTGGAGAAGATCCTCGACCGTGTCGGCGGCGTCAATCATCTCTCCACATTCAGCCTGAGTGAGACCAGTGGCGATATCCATGGGAACTGTGGCCCACGGTGCGGCGGTGCCCTCCCCTACTCGTACGGTGAGGCTTTGCCAGCTTGCGGCAATGATATCCTCGCCGAATTTCTGCGTTACTCGGCCGCGGAAATATGCGCGGGTGTCCTCCGGCGGACAGCTGGAAGCACGCTCAATTTCGGCGGGGCTAAAAAGCTGCCGCATCTGGCCTTTGCGCACTAGAGCGTGGTGAAGCGACTTGGTTGGATCAATCTCCGCGTACTGCAGGTCAATGAGCCGCAGCTTGGGGTCGTCTGGATTGATGCCGCGGTCGAGATAGCCCTTAATCAGGTGATACTTTGCCACCCAGTCCAGCAGGTGTGCGGCCTGCATCGGGTCTTTCTCCAGTAGCGCAACTACCTCGTCCCAGGCCGCGAGGACCTTATGATCGGCTGGCGTGCGTGGGGTTAGGCGTGCGCGATATTCGGCAAGGAGCTCTAGGGCGGTGAGCCGGCGGGCGTCGGCAAGCGTGAGGCGATGCTGCAGCTTAAGGTCACGGCTCACTCGTGGGACTTCCGCCACAGCATCCTTAAGGCGGAGGTCGCTGAAGTCCACGCCCTCTTCGATAGCATCGAGCACTAGGGAGGTCATCCCCAGTTTGAGCAATGTAGAGGTCTGCGACATATTCGCGTCCCCAATGATGACGTGGAGGCGGCCGTAGTCTGCATGGACTGCATGCGGCTCATCGCGGGTATTGATAATGCCGCGATTGAGGGTGGTCTCTAGCGAGATTTCTTGCTCAATGTAGTCAGCGCGTTGGGAGATCTGGAAACCTGGTTCCTCGCCAAACTCCCCTAGCCCCATGCGCCCGGCACCGATGACTACCTGGCGAGCAACAAAGAAAGGGATGAGGGCCTGCGCCAGAGTGTCAAAGTCCGTTTCACGGGAGTATTGGTAGTTCTCGTGCGAGCCATAAGACGCGCCCTTGCCGTCCACGTTGTTTTTATAGAAACGCAAGACAGGGCACGGGTCATGGTTGGCAAGAACGGACTTTCCTTGCGCGCTCAGCCCCGCCACGGCCGCAGCCGCTTGCAGGAGCGTGGCGTCACCTGCGGCGTCATAAAGCGTAGCTTCCCAGGCATTAGTGCATTCCGGCGCGGAATACTCCGGGTGCGCGTGGTCAACATAAAAGCGCGCGCCATTAGCCGTGACCACATTGGCTACTCCGATGGCATTCGGGTCGACTACGGGCACCGTCTGGTAGCGCTTGAGATCAAAACCGCGGGAATCGCGCAGCGGGTGTTCCTCGGCAAAATCCCAGCGTGAGCGCGCCCCTGTGTGCATCGCGGCATAAGCTACTACCGCGTGAGTGGAAGAAATAATAGGTGAGTACTCCGGTAGCTCTGGGGTCGCAATTCCGTACTCGGTTTCGGTACCTACAATGCGGCTCATGCGCTCCTCCTTGTGGTCAATAACTCCACCCGTTCCACGCGGGCACCGGAATGGTCTTGGGAAATGATCTTGGTCCATTCCTCCGGGTTGGTGGAGGTAGGTACATATTCGGACTCGGCGCGCTCGGCAGCGATGGCATCGAGCAAGTGCTGCTTGGCGATGCCCTCGTGGTCCCCACCTGCCGCCTGCTCGCTGCCTGCACGCAACCGGAGAGCGTCCTTGATAGCCAGCTTTTTGGCCCGCGAGAGGATATTGGCAATCATTGCGCCGGAGACAAAGTCGCGGTAATGCAATATTTCCCGTTCCCCGCTGGAAAAGTGCAGCTGTACGAAGGGGCGATCGGCATAAAGCTCATCCACCGCGGCGATAATGAGTTCGTCCAACGCGCCCTGGTGCGGGACGGATTCGGTGAAGTGCCGGGCGAAAATTTCTCGGGCACCCTGTTTATTCGGCCGGTTAACCCGGATCTTGATATCAAGCCGGCCGGGGCGCATGATGGCGGGATCGATGAGCTCCTCGCGGTTGGTAGCGCCAATGACGATCACATTGGACAGGCTCTCAACTCCATCGAGCTCCGTGAGCAGCTGGGGAACAACCGTGGTTTCCATATCGGAGGACACACCCGAGCCACGAGTGCGGAAAATCGATTCCATCTCATCGAAGAAGATGACCACTGGCCGGTCAGCGCTGAGCTGGGCCAATTCGCGGGCCCGCTCAAAAATGAGGCGGATGCGGCGTTCCGTCTCCCCCACATACTTATTGAGCAGCTCTGGGCCCTTGATATTAAGGAAGTAGCTCGGCTCCTCACTGCCTAATTGCTGGGCTAAAGAGTGGGCTACTGCCTTGGCAATAAGCGTCTTACCGCACCCTGGCGGGCCATACAGGAGCACGCCCTTAGGCGGCTGTAGCTCGTATTGGTGATAGAGATCGGGATGGATAAACGGTAGCTCTACGGAATCGCGGATCTGGGAAATCTGCTCGCCCAGCCCGCCGATATCCTCATAGCGCACATCCGGGACCTCTTCCAAAGAAAGCTGGGTGACTTCAGTCTTTTCCACCTTTTCTAGTGCGATGGCAGCTTTGGGATCCACGAGTACTACCTCGCCTGCCGACACCCGGGTATCCTCGCGCAGTGCTTGGGCTAGCAGCACTACCTTTTCCTCACCAGAGGAATTTGCCACTATCAGGCGGTCTTGACTGAGGCGCTCCACCACCGTTGCTAGCTCGCCTGTACGCTCAGGCGGGCACCCTTCCACGACCACGAAGCCATCGCCCAAGCGAACCTGCTGGCCGGCCGAGAGACTGCCTGGTTCCACGTTAGGCGAGACCTTAAGCTGCATAATGCGGCCATTGGTATAGACCTCCGCGGTGGTTCCCACCTCGCTGTGGTTCGGCGAATAACCTAGAAAAACACCGTAGGTCGATGCCGGCTCAGCCAGCGCGTTGAGCTCGGCAAAAAGCTGCTCCAGCTTCACGCGCGATTCTTTTAATAAGCCCGCCAACTTCTGATTGCGGGCGGCAAGCTGGCTTACCTGCCGCTTATAGTCCGTGGCTTCATCCATGCCCACTACTCTAACGCGGCGCGGGCAGCGAAAGAGGGCACTTCCGCTTTAAATTCTGGGCGTTGAGAGGGCCCTACTTCCGGGCACGGCGCTGCGGGCGTGGTGGGGTGACACCATCGGCCAGGCGGCGAGTCCAGATGAGGAAGGCGGTGTGCGCATTCATGCGGTGCTCTGGGCGGGTAGCTAGGCCTTCGACCTTCCATTCACGCACCAGCGATTCCCATGCCTTGGGCTCAGTGAAGCACTTGAGTTCACGAATGCCTTCCATGACCTTCATTAGCTGTGGCACCGTTGCCACGTAGGTCATAAACACGCCACCTGGGATGAGGAGATCGCGCACGGTCTCCAAGTGTTCCCATGGTTCGAGCATATCGAGGATAACGCGGTCTACCGGCCCACCCAGGTCTGCAGCGGTAACGTCTGCCAGATCACCAAGGCGCGGCGACCACCACTCCGGCTGCTCGCCAAAATATTCCTTCACGTTATCCACCGCATACTCAAGGTGATCATCGCGCACCTCATAGGAATACACATGGCCTTCTGGGCCGACGGCACGCAGCAAAGACATGGATAGCGCACCGGAACCGGCACCGGCCTCGAGCACGCGCGCGCCCATGAAAATATCGCCCTCTACCAAGATCTGTGCCGCATCCTTGGGGTAAATCACCGCGGCACCGCGCGGCATGGACAGCACATGGTCCACCATCAGGTGGCGGAAAAGCAGGAAGGAGGAGCCAAGGGTGGACTCAATAACCGAACCCTCATCCATACCCACGATGTCATCGTGGTTAATTATGCCCTTGTGGGAGTGGAACTGGCCTCCCTCTTCAAGGATGACCGTGTAGTGGCGCCGCTTGGCGTCAGTAAGCTGCACGCGGTCGCCATAGGCAAAGGGGCCGGAATAAGCCATGTCTCAAGACTCCTCGAGGTTGCGATTACTATCCCACCAAGTATGCCTCAAGCGCTTGTGCAAGCCATACTTGGTCCCGCTCGCCCACCATTTCACGCGCCGAGTGCATCGACAGCATGGGCACGCCCACATCCACGGTGTCGATGCCCAAACGGGTTGCGGTGATGGGACCGATGGTCGATCCGCACGGCACGTCATTATTGCCCACAAAGCGCTGCACCGGCACGCCAGCCTTGTCGCACGCTGCTTCCCACAACGCCACTGTGGTGGCATCGGAGGCATAGCGCTGGTTGCCGTTGATCTTGGTCACTGGGCCCTTGCCGATTATCGGGTGGTGCGTGGGATCGTGCTTGCCCACGTAATTGGGATGCACCGAATGTGCCGCATCGGCCGACACACAACTCGAGCGGGAAAACATCTGGAAGCGTTCCTCCTCGTTAGCTCCCAGTGCCCGGGCCGTTCGAGTAATGACGTCCGCCAGAATAGGCCCGCCCGCACCGTAGCGGGAGCTGGAACCTACCTCTTCGTGGTCAAAGGCCATCATGACCAAAATATCCTTGCCCTGATAGTCCTTGGCAGCATTCTTCATCGCCGCCAAGGAGGCATGTACAGAAGAAAGATTATCCATGCGCCCGGCTGCAATGAACTGCTCTCCTGCCCCAAAGACCTCACCGCGGGCGGCATCGGCCGTAATCAGGTTGAAGGATGCAATATCCTGCTTGCCGACGCCCGCCTTCTCCCCCACTACCTGCAAGATCGATGCCTCTGGGTCACCGACGCCGAGGATAGGCTGCATATTGTGCTGTCGGTCTGGCTTGAACTCATCCTTGCGGTACAGGTGGATGGCCAAAGACGGCAGGCGCAGGACAGGGCCAGTATTTACCACATGCCGCGTGCCGTCCTTAGTCACAATCTGGCCAGCGACGGTCAACTCTCGGTCAAACCAGGTATGCAGTAGCGCCCCGCCGTAGACCTCTACTGCTACTTGCTGCCAGCCCGCCGCCGAAAAGTCCGGCGTGGGTTTGAGCACCAGGCCCGGCGAGTCCGTATGTGACCCCACGATGCGAAAACCAGAATTCTTATCCGCCTCCTGTGGTACATACCAAGCCGCTACCGCGCCACCGCGCACCATCACGTGGCCACCTGGTGCGGCCGACCATTCCTCACTCTCATCCTGTAGATCAAATCCCACCTCGCGCAATTGGCGGGATACCTCCTCCGCAGCGTGATAAGAGGAAGGAGAAGCGGCGATGAAATTAAGGAATTCTTCGGTATAACTCATACCTCCTAGCTTGCCACGAAACGCACGGCGATAGGCTAGATACACCATGGCTACTTCATCGACACCCCGCCCGCTTGCCCTGTCACCCTCGCGCGCTTCCGATTACAAGCAGTGCCCACTGCTCTATCGCTTCCGGGCCATTGACAAGCTGCCCGAACCCAAAACCATTGCACAGGTCAAAGGAACCCTAGTGCATGCCGTACTGGAAGAAATGCATAAGCTACCGCGCGCAGAGCGCACCTATCCTGCCGCAGTAAAGATGATTAAGCCCTCGTGGGCAGACATGACCGCAAAGGACGCGGAACTGCTCGAGCTCGTGCCAGAAGAAGACACCTATGACTTCTTCGTTTCCGCCAGAGAACTGCTCAAAGGCTATTTCCAGATGGAAAACCCACAGGGCTTTGATTGCCAAGAAACCGAGATGTACGTCAACACAGTTCTTCCCAATGGCGTTCCCGTTCGTGGCTTCATCGACCGAGTGGATCGCGCGCCGACGGGCGAGGTCCGCGTCGTTGACTATAAAACCGGCAAGAAACCACTGCCCCGCTATTCACAAGATGCCCAATTCCAAATGCGTTTCTACGCGCTAGTCTACTGGCGCATTCTAGGCACTATCCCCCACCAGTTGCGGCTTATGTACCTCAAGGTCTTGGACTCGATGTTTCTTAGCCCAAACCGAGAGGAGCTGGAGTACTTCGAGCGCGATCTCGGCGAGTTGTGGGCCAAAATTGAAGCCGATGGGCGCGCCGGGGATTTCCGCCCCAAGCCCTCCAAGCTATGTGGCTGGTGTGCCCACCAGGATCTCTGCCCCGAATTCGGCGGCACGCCGCCGCAGTATCCAGGGTGGCCTGGTTCCGCGGCGGATAACAAGGACTAGGTCCACGCGGCCTTAGAAAAGTCCGGAGATAGTGCCGTCCTTATCGACGTCTATGTTGTTGGCCGCTGGCTTCTTTGGCAACCCCGGCATCGTCATAACATTGCCGGTAAGCACAACGATAAAGCCTGAGCCGGTGCGCGGCAGCAATTCACGGACATGCAGCGTATGGCCTTCCGGCGCACCCAATTCAGATGCATCATCGCTGAAGGAATACTGAGTCTTGGAAATGACCACGGGTAGCTTGTCCCAGCCATTGTCCTGGATGTACTTCAGATCTTTAAGCGCCTTTGCTCCATACTCCACGCGGTCGGCGCGATAAATCTCGCGAGCAATGGTCTCGATGGAGGCTTCAATTCCTTGCTGCGGATCGTAGAGCTGCTTGGCACCGCCCTGCAGGTTCTCCAGCAAGGTCTCTGCCAGCTTAGTCGCACCTGCACCGCCCTCGGACCAGACGTTGGCTTCTTCCAAGGCCACTCCAAAGTCCTTGGCCCACTGCCGCATAAACTCGCGTTCCGCCTCCGTATCCGACCAAAAGAGGTTGAGCGCTACCACTGGCTTGATACCGAATTTGCGCAGATTTTCTACGTGGCGCTCAAGGTTGACAATGCCCGCCTTGAGCGCATCTAGGTTCTCTTCCGTGAGCTTATCTTTGGCTACTCCGCCGTTGTATTTTTGCGAACGAATGGTGGCAACAACAACCGCACCGGCAACATCCAGATCGCCAAAGCGTGCCTTGATATCGACGAACTTTTCCCCGCCCAAATCGGAGCCGAAGCCAGCTTCGCTCAGGACAATATCGCCGAATTGTAGAGCGGTTTGAGTTGCTAATAGGGAGTTGCAACCGTGGGCAATATTGGCGAATGGTCCACCGTGTACCAAGGCTGGTACCCCGCCGAGGGTCTGTACGAGGTTCGGATTAAGGGCATCACGCATCAGTGCCGTGAGCGCACCTTCTGCGTTCAGGTCACGCGCGGTAACAGGGCGTTGATCGTAGGTGAACCCGATGGTGATATCGCCAAGACGTTTCTTCAGGTCTTCAAGGTTTGTGGCCAAGCACAAAATGGCCATGATTTCAGAAGCGGCAGTAATGGTGAAACCGGTTTCAGCGGGTACGCCGTGGGCTGGGCCGCCCAGTCCAGTGACCACGTTGCGCAAGGCACGGTCGTTGACGTCCATGCACCGCTGCCACGTTACTCGTCGTGGGTCGATACCCAACGCGTTTCCTTGATGTATGTGGTTATCAATGATGGCGGCCAAGGTGTTGGTTGCGGAGGTAACCGCGTGAAAATCCCCGGTGAAGTGCAGATTGATGTCCTCCATGGGCACAATCTGTGCATAGCCGCCGCCAGCCGCACCGCCCTTAATGCCCATCACTGGCCCTTTGGGAGGGCTCTCGCAGGGCAACTATCGCTTTCTTGCCCAATTGGTCTAGGGCATCGGTCAAGCCGATGAGAACGGTGGATTTTCCCTCGCCGGCAGGGGTAGGTGATACGCCGGTGACAAGCACCAGCTGGCCCCGGTTTTCCTTGGAATAGTCAACCTTGGTGATATCTACCTTGGCTTTGGTGGTGCCGTAGGGAATCACGGCGTCGGAAGGAATGCCCGCCTTGGCGGCAATCTCCGTGATCGGCTGCAGTTGGTGGGCTTGGGCAATTTCAACATCGGATAGCTGAGTAGTCATGGCCTAAGCCTACCGAGCGATTGAGTTAAATAAGGCTCATTTAGACAAGAAAGTGAAATGAATTAAGTTGCCCGCTGATGCTGCAACCAAAAAGGCGCCCTGAAGGGCGCCTTGGAGATGGTTTTAACTTCCTCTAGTTATAGGAGGACGAAACCGAATGCATAGCCCAAGAGAACCGAGAGCACGATGCTGACCGTACCTGGGATCAGGAATGGGTGGTTGAATACGGCCTTGCCGATACGAGTCGAGCCGGTATCGTCCATCTCCACTGCTGCCAACAAGGTTGGGTAAGTCGGCAGGATAAACAGAGCGGACACCGCCGGGAACGCAGCGACTGCGGTAATGGGGCTTACTCCCAGGGCAAGGGCTGCCGGCATAAGGGCCTTGGTCGTAGCGGCTTGCGAGTACAGCAACGCTGCAGCGAAGAATAGCACCACTGCGAGCAGCCACGGCGAAGATTCAATAACGCTGCCAGCCATAGACTGAATATCGTCCATGTAGTGGTTGATAAGGCTGGTGCCCAGCCAAGCCACGCCCAGCACACAAATACATGCGGACATACCGGACTTGAAGACCGGCGTATTCAAAACATCTCCAGCCGGGACCTTGGTCATCATAACGATGATGGTGGCAGCGGTGAGCATGACCGTCATAATGGCTTCATTACGTGGAAGGGTCGGGTCGGCGATAAGCCCCACCTGCTCCGAGGTCAGGGTGGCCCACGCCATCACGATGATGATGGCTACCAAGAACACGAGAACAGAAGCCTTGGCACCCTTCTGCGGAGAGTAGTTCCCTGCGCCGAGTGGTTCCTTGACCAGGCCTTGTGCCTTGCGCTCCAAGTAAACCGGATCATCTTCAAGCTCTTTGCCAAACTTATTAGCTACCCAGGCAGCTGGGAAGATAGACAGGAATGTCGCCGGAATAACGACCGCCAGTACCTGCAAATAGCCCACCCCAGTCGGCTCTAGCAGGCTAGCGAGCAACACCACGGCTGCCGAAATGGGCGAAGCACAGATTGCCATCTGAGAGGCAACTACCGCGATGGATAGCGGGCGTGAAGGACGAACCTTACCCTCTTTAGCTACCTCGACGATAACCGGCAAAGTAGAAAACGCAGTGTGCCCGGTGCCAGCGAGAACCGTCATTAGCCACGTCACAATTGGCGCGTAGAACGTGATCCGCTTTGGGTTTTTGCGCAGGAACTTCTCTGCAATGTGCACCAAATAGTCCATACCGCCAGCTCGCTGCATTGCTGCGATAGCAGCAATGACGGTCATGATGATGCCGATAACATCGAAGGGGATATCTTCCCTAGTAATGGGAACACCGGTGAGACCAAGCGCCAACACGCCGAGGCCGCCGGCCATACCGATACCAATTGATCCAATTCTCGCACCCAAAACGATGGCCGCGAGAACGATGACTATATGAACAATAACCATGGACGTACTCCATACGCTCTCTATGCAAACTATGGGCACGCATCTCCATAAAGAGTGCATGCCGTCCTCAACATCTTCTATTTTGCACCCGCTGTGGTGATTTATTCATTCAAAGTGCCTGTTTGTGTTGATTCCCACATAAAATAAGGATTCCGCTATAAAATGACCGGTATTCTAAGACGCATCGTCCCTGTATAGGAGAATAAAAGATGAATGTGAATAGTGCCCCTTCACCATGCACAAACCCCCGCAGCCTCCGCCTGCTTTACTTCCATGTGAAGTAAAAGTGGCGGCAACTGCGGGGGCCTACTCCGCGGGCACTATACCCTGCTGCTCCTAAAGCGCTGTGGGCTTAGTCTTCGTCAATGAAGAGCTGGCCTCGGAACTCTGGGTGCATGAGGTTTTCTACGGACAGAACCTTGTTCAAGGTTGCTTCATCCAGCAGGCCCTTCTCCAAGACGAGTTCCTTGACGCCCTTGCCGGTCTCCAAGGACTCCTTAGCGATCAAATCACCATTGTGGTGGCCGATGAACGGATTCAGGTAGGTGACGATACCAATGGAATTTTCTACGTAGGCGCGGCACACATCCGCGTTGGCGGTGATGCCCGTGACGCACTTTTCGTGCAGCGCATCGACGGCGTTGCCCATGATACGAATGGACTGGAACAGTGCTTCGCCGATGACCGGCTCCATGACGTTTAGCTGCAGCTGGCCTGCCTCAGCGGCCATGGTGACTACGTGGTCATTGCCGAAGATCTTGAAGCAAGTCTGGTTGACAACCTCCGGGATAACCGGGTTTACCTTACCCGGCATGATGGAGGAGCCAGCCTGGCGGGCTGGCAGATTAATCTCAGCCAGGCCAGCGCGAGGGCCGGAGGACAGCAGGCGCAGGTCATTACAAATCTTGGCGAGCTTCATCGCTGCGCGCTTAATGGTTGCGTGCAGCAGCACGTAAGCACCACAGTCAGAGGTTGCTTCAATGAGATCGCGTGCGGTCTTCATTTCCAAGCCCGTAACCTCAGACAAGGCTGCTGTGACCTGGTGGCGGTAGCCGGCAGGAGTGTTTACGCCGGTGCCGATTGCGGTTGCACCCAGGTTGATCTCCAGCAGGCGGCGCTGAGCATCGCGCAGCAATGCTTGTTCCTCGTTCAGGTTATTGGCAAAGCCCTTGAACTCATCGCCCAAGGTCATCGGAACAGCGTCCTGGAGCTGGGTACGGCCCATCTTCAGGATGTCCTGGAATTCATTGCCCTTGTCCTGGAACGCGGCGCGCAGGCCATCCATGCGCTCAATGAGGTGGTCAACCGCTGCATGCAGACCCAGGCGGAAACCGGTCGGGTAAGCATCGTTGGTGGACTGGGACATGTTCACATCATCATTGGGGTTGATGATGTCATAAGAGCCCTTCTCCTCACCAAGGTATTCCAGAGCGAGGTTGGCAACGACCTCGTTGGTATTCATGTTCAGCGAGGTACCAGCACCACCCTGGAAAACGTCCAGTGGGAACTGGTCCATGCAGCGGCCCTCTTCCAGGATCTGGTCACAAGCCCAGATGATGGCTTCGGCCTTCTTCTTAGGCAACACGTGAAGGCGACGGTTTGCCATGGCAGCCGCCTTTTTGACCTGGACCATGCCGCGAATGAAGTGCGGGATGGTGTTGATGGTCACGTAAGAAATCTGGAAGTTTTCCATAGCGCGAACGGTGTGCACACCGTAGTAAGCGTCCGCTGGAACTTCCAAAGAGCCAAGAAGGTCGGTCTCGGTGCGAGTCTTCTTGCTGGAATTCTTAGGTGCCTTCTGTTCGGCCACCTTCTGCTGTGCAGCGTGAGTGGAAGTATCAGCTTCCTTCTTCTTCACGTCCTTTGCTGCAGACTTGGTGTCCTTTTCTTCTTTCTTAGAGGACTTTGCCATGATGGCTCGGCTCCTTTGCCTGTCGAGACTTATATTCGGATGAGTAACCTCAAGCGCTAATGTTAGCCACGACTGAATCTATTTGGGCCGACCCAGAAAATTCGCTCCCCCTAAAAGCGGGCGATGCGTAAATCAGAAGCCAAGATCGCCTCTGCGCCGAGTTGGGAAAGCCGGTCCATGACTTGGTTGGCGTTTTTCTTGGGAACCATCGCGCGCACCGCCACCCAGCCCTCACGCGCCAAAGGTGAGACCGTAGGACCGGTTAACCCGGGAGTAGTACCAGCAGCCGCATCGAGATTGGATTGCGCGATGTTGTAATCGATCATCAAATAGGTGCGAGCGTGCAAAATTCCCTGCATGCGGTCGAGCACCACCTGCTCTTCTTCGCTAACGTCCACCCCTGTGCGCTTGATTACTACCGCCTCGGACTCAATGATCGGCTCGCCGAACGGCGCCAACCCTTGTTGGCGCAAGGTAGTACCAGTTGACACGACATCAGCAATGACATCGGCAACGCCTAACCGGATGGAGATCTCTACCGCTCCGTCTAGCCGAATAACATCGGCCTCAATTCCATGCTCGGCAAGGTTCGCACGGACAAGATTGGGGTAAGAGGTCGCGATCCGGCGACCATCCAGTTGAGAGATATCCCACTCCTCCCCCTGCGGGGCTGCATAGCGAAAAGTAGATCCTCCAAACCCTAATGGCAGAACCTCATCAAAGCTCGCTTTTGAGTCGAGAGCTAAATCGCGACCGGTAATACCCAGATCCAAAACACCGCGGGCGACATAGATGGCGATATCTTTGGGCCTCAAGAAGAAAAACTCAACCCCGTTATCCGCATCAACCACGTTGAGTGTTTTGGAATGTCCACGCCCCTTGTAGCCGGCCTCTGTAAGAATCTCCACGGCGGATTCTGACAATGAGCCTTTGTTCGGTACAGCAATCTTTATCATGTGGATCCTTCCGTCCCGTGGGGCGCTGTTTAAAGGTAGTTGTAGATGTCTTCTGGGGTAAGCCCCCGCTTGAGCATCATGACCTGAATCCAATAGAGCAGCTGAGACATTTCTTCTGCTAGCTCAGCATCAGACTGATACTCTGCGGCGATCCACACTTCCCCGGCTTCTTCGATGATCTTTTTGCCTATGTGATGCTCGCCTTTATCCAATGCGGCAACGGTGCCAGAACCAGCGGGGCGCTGGGCAGCTTTTTCGGATAATTCAGCAAAAAGGTTCTCAAAGTTCTTCACGGCTACCTATTGTTCCACAGGTAGTTAGGGAATGTAGTAAAACCCTGAAGTCCTACCGCTATTCCGAAATCTTGCTAAACCACTCATAGACCTCGGAGGCCCGGGCACCGGCGAGGTGCCGCGAGTTGCGGAGCTGGGAGACCTCGGTGACCTCCGGCGGAACCTCCACCTCGTCATCTTCGGGCAAGCCGATGACTACACAGCCAGCATCAACTGCGGCGCGCATTCCGTTGGCGGAATCTTCAAATACCAAGCAATCTGCGGGCTTAGCTCCGATGCGGCGGGCCGCTTCGCGGTACATATCCGGTGCAGGTTTCCCGGCAGGCACTTCATCCCCGCAAATAGTATCGACAAAGTACTGCCACCCCAACGCGCTAATGGCGGCATCGGCGACGTTGCGCTCGGTATTAGTCGTCACCATCATTGGCACGCGATCCGCCTTCAGCTCATGCAGCAACGCAGGAATGCCAGGGAAAATCTCCAGCTTGCGAGCGAAAAGACCTTTGACATAGTCAAACATCCGAGCGCGGTATCGATCGCTGTCACCGGGCCGCAGTGTCACCCCCGCATTATCTGCGCAAATCCCCAAGGTCGTCTCAAAAGTCGCCCCCACAGTGGCAAGGCGCTGGGTGGGAGTTAAACGCTTCCCCAGGAGCTCCGAGAGATAGAACGTTGCCTCCGCCCAAAGCGGCTCCGAATTGGTGAGCGTGCCATCCATGTCCCAGAAAATGGCGGCGGGCTTTGTCAGACCAGAAACGGCATCGGGGTGCTGCACGAGAATAAAACTAACTTTCTCTTTAAAAAGGCTGTGGGGTGAAACCGACCATGCGCTAAGGGCACAGAAGTAAGCGCCAGGCTGCGAATATGCCGCGGGCCGGCGCTCAAAAAGCGGGAGGACAAGAACTAAAAGTCTAGTTCTGGAATGTGCGATAGAGCTTCGTCATCTGCTCCAGTTGCCGCGCAGGCATTGTAGATAAGCTCAGATAGCTCTTCCTTCTCTTCCGGCTCGAGGACAGCGTCGTGCTGGGCACGATTAAAATCGGCCAACGCACGGACGGTCTTGGACAACACGGTTACCAGCTGCGGGCCATCTGGATCATCCGGAAGGGCATCCAGCCCATCGAGCATATTCTCAAGGTGACCGCGCAGCTCCGGAAGCACGCTGGCATCAAACGGAGCCTCCCAGAACTCCTTTTCCTCCTCTTTGAGGTAATCGCCGGTGGCAAAGGACTTCAGATCACTTATGAACTCATCTACGGTGGGCTGGAAATCGGCGCGAATGCTCATGCTGTAGATACTGCCCTATCTTGGCTAAACCTGCACGCCGAGGAGTGAATTTAGTGCAGTGCGAACCAAATCGCCCGCTCCTTCTTCGTCTGTGCCTCGCTCAGCCTGCGACCACTTATCCACAGCAGCCAGCGCCGCCGGGGTATCGAGGTCATTGGCGATCGCCGCGCGCAGCTTGGCGACGACCCCTTGTGCCCCCGCCATGCTTCCTGGCGTAGCCACTGCTTCCCGCCACGCGGACAGACGGTGCTTTGCCTCTTCGAGCACTTCATCCGACCAATCCCGCTCGTCGCGGTAATGCCCAGCGAAGACGCCGAGACGGATAGCGGACGGCTCCTCGCCTGCTCCTACTAACTTGTGGACGAAGACGAGGTTGCCCAAGGACTTAGACATCTTGACCCCGTCGAGGCCGATCATGCCTGTGTGTACATAAAACTTTGCCATGCGGTCCACACCCAGGGCCGCCTCGGCGTGGGCGGCGGAAAATTCGTGGTGAGGGAACTTCAGGTCGCTGCCGCCACCTTGAATATCAAAGGTCGAACCTAAACGATTGGTGGCAATAGCGGAGCATTCAATATGCCAGCCCGGACGGCCAGGACCAAAGGGCGACTCCCAAGCGGGCTCTCCCTCGCGGTGAGCGCGCCAGATGAGTGCATCAAGTGGGTTCTTCTTTCCTGGGCGGTCTGGATCGCCGCCACGCTCGGCAAAAAAGGTCTGCATCTCTGCCGCAGAATAATTGGACTCGTATCCAAATTGCGCAGTGGCCTCGATGGAGGCGTAGATGTCTGGGTGTTCGGGATCATCTACGACGTAGGCCGCACCAGCGTCAAGAAGCTTCTGGACCATCTCCACGATTTCATCAACGGCCTCCATGGCGCCGACATAATCTTGCGGCGGAAAGACGGAGAGCAACTCCATATCGGAGCGGAAAAGGTCAGTCTGAGACGTACCAAGCTCGCGCCAATCCACGCCATCGCGTTCGGCGCGCTCAAACAGTGGATCATCGACATCGGTGATGTTTTGTACGTAGTGGACCTTCTTTCCGGCGTCCAAAAAGGCGCGGTAGATAAGGTCAAACGTCAAGTATGTCGCGGCATGGCCCAGGTGGGTGGAGTCATAGGGCGTAATGCCACACACGTACATGGTGGCGGTATCCCCTGCGACCTCTACGGGAGCGATGGTTTGATTCGCGGAATCGTACAAGCGCAGCTGCGCCGCATCACCGGGCACAGGGCGGAAAGAAGGTATTGGCCAAGATTGCATAGCCACCATAGTAACGCGGTGCTTGTTAAAGCGGCTGTAGGACTCCCAATGCCAAGAGAAGCATTACCAGTACACCAACGGGTATGCGGTATGCGGCAAACCACGAGAAGGAGTGGTTACCTACAAACTTCAGCAACCATGCAATGGAGGCGTAACCCAAGGCAAAAGCGATGCCAGTGCCAACCAAAAGCTGCAGACCGGTAGCGGATTGGCCGGCTGCGGGGGAAAAGGCGTCGGGAAGCGAGAAAAGCCCCGAAGCTAGGACTGCTGGAATGGCAAGCAAAAAGCTAAAGCGCGTGGCCACCTCGCGGTCCAGCCCTAAGAACAGACCACCAGAGATGGTGCCGCCGGAGCGAGAAACACCTGGCATGAGCGCCAGGCACTGACACAGGCCCATCACGATGGCGTCTTTCATAGTCAACTGCTCAAAGCCACGCTCTTTTTTCCCCAACTTTTCTGCGGCGATAAATACAAAAGAGAAAACAATCAGCATGGCGGCGGTGATCCACAGGTTGCGCAGGGCTCCGCGGATTGCATCTTCGAAGGCGTAGCCGATGATTCCAATAGGAATAGAGCCAACGATAACCATCCAACCCATGCGCCAGTCCTGGCCACGAGAGGATTTATCGGTCCAGCCGCGGAACCAACCGGTAAGTATCTGCCAAATCATGGGAGCAAAATAAACCAGCACCGCTAGCTCGGTGCCAAGCTGAATGACTGCGGTAAAAGATGCGCCAGCATCCTTGCCCCAAAAAAGTTCGGAAACAATGCGCAGGTGACCAGAGGAACTAACCGGAAGGAACTCGGTCAGACCTTGCACGATGGACAAAACAATGACCTGTGCCCAAGAGACGGCGTCTGTTGCGGTATTTGAAATCACCCGCTTCACACTACAGCGGAACAAGGCTTCGGGTTTTTATAACGCGCGCTGTTAGGATTAGGAGTCGTGAAATCTCAATCCGGCTCCGCACTGATCTTTTCTAGTTTGCTGGCGCTTAGCGCCACCGCACTGGCCGCCTGCCAGCCCGATGTGGGCGTGGGCGCCGACCCAGAAACCGCGGTCAAGGGCAATGCCACCCCAGCGGCCTCCCCTGTCAAGGCGGACCCGGAGGGCACCGTCGTAGGCCTTAAGGAAGACATCACAGACCTTGCTGCCGTCGATAACTCGCTTGCGGTGCGCACTAAGGACCAGCTCCTTATCGGCAGCCATAAAGAGTTTGCGGGCCATAAGGCCACTGCTTTAGACATTTCTGCGGAGTGCGGTGATCTAAGTTCATCGTCGTCGGGCTTTGTACTGGCCTGCCCGGAAAAGGTCCTACTCATCGATCCCTCCTCCCCGGATTCTCCCGAGGAGGTCCGTATGGAGGAGGAGACTCCTGTTACTGCTGCCACCCAGCTTTCCAGCGGCGAGATCTTTGCTACCTCAGCCGATTCCAGCACCGTTGGCATTTATAAAGACGGCAAACGCGAAGGTGACATCGAGGTCGAAGCCGGCTCGGACCAGCTACTAGCCGTGCCCAATTCCACGGGTGACGATGGAGTGGTACGCATTCACCGCGAGGATTCCACCATTCAAAACGTGGATTGGACTAATGATCGCGCGGGCGGTCGACTGCGCGTAGGCCAGGGTGTAGGAAGCATCGCGGTGGGCGACAATGGCGTTGTTCTTGCCTCCGATACTGAGGGCAGACGCTTGGCTATCTACACTTCCGATGATGTCGTTCGCCTGCACCAATACGGCAACGTCAATGGCACCCCATGGGGCGTAGCTTGGGACAAGGAGCACAATCTGGCGTGGGTCAGCGCCACAGATACGAACAAGGCTCATGCCTATGAGATAAATAAAGGCGTTCCGGAACTGCGCGGAGATATCTCTACCGTGCCAGATGCACAAAACATTGCCGTGCTTGCCGATGGCACCTTTGTCGCCGCCTCCACCACCGGCCACGGCCTCCAGTTCGTGGACACCCCGCACCTGAAGAAGGAGTCTTAACACCATGACCAGCACAATCGATCGACTGCGCGCGCAGGCCTACCAAGTGGCATTGCGAGGCATGTTTCAGCTCAGCCCGGAGCGAATCCACGGAATTATCAACACCGCACTGAGTGGACTCCAGGCGGCTGGTCCGGCCAACCGGGCCTTGGCAAAGGTGCTGCCGGTCAACGATCCGGTGCTCCGCCAAGAGGTCTTTGGCGTAGAGTTTCCCCGCCCACTGGGACTAGCTGCAGGGTTTGATAAAAATGCCGCCGCTGCTGATACCTGGTCCCCGATTGGTTTCGGCTTCGCGGAGTTGGGCACCGTCACCGCCCAAGCACAGCCGGGAAATCCTGCGCCGCGACTTTTTCGCCTAAAGGCCGATAAGGCCATCTTGAACCGCATGGGCTTTAACAATGAAGGCGCAGCGGCCGCTGCAGAAAACCTCCGCAAGCGCCGCTACAGCGATGTTATCGGCATCAATATTGGCAAGACTAAAGTCACCCCTGCCGAGCACGCTGTGGAAGACTACCGCCGCTCTGCTTCCGTATTGGGCGACTTGGCTGACTTCCTTGTAGTCAACGTTTCCTCGCCGAATACCCCGGGCCTGCGTGATCTGCAAGCAGTGGAGTCGCTGCGCCCCATTCTTTCTGCCGTGCAAGAGTGCACCGCCGTTCCAGTGTTGGTGAAAATCGCTCCCGATCTTTCGGATTCCGACGTAGATGCCGTGGCAGACCTAGCCCTTGAACTCGGTCTCGACGGTATCGTAGCGACCAATACCACCATTTCCCGCGAGGGGCTCAAGACCCCTCCTGCCGAGGTAGCGGAAATGGGGGCCGGTGGCGTATCTGGTCCCCCGGTAGCCGAGCGCTCTCTGGGGGTGCTGCGCCGTCTCAATGAGCGTGTCGGAGGCCAGCTCACCCTCATCTCCGTCGGGGGCATCTCCACGCCGGAGCAGGCGTGGGAACGCATCACTTCCGGCGCTTCCTTGTTGCAGGGCTACACCGGCCTCATCTATGGCGGTCCGGATTGGATCCGCGATATCCACCGTGGCATTGCCGCCCAAATCCGCGCCCACCGCTTGCGCAATATTTCCCAAGCGGTTGGCTCTGGCCTGCCATGGAAACCCGTGGATTAATCCCTATAGAGACTCTTGGTTGAACAAGAAAGTCCGCCCCCACCTGCTCTACCCTAAGCAGCTGGGGGCGGACTTTCATTGATTAAACACGGTACTGGCTAGGCTTGCGCCATAGCGCTGCGCCTGAGAATAAGTGCGCACAGGACTGCGAAGCCGGCGTAGAACACCACCCAAAACTGCGCTTGGGTGAATAAAATCCCGCCGGGTAAGAAGCTGCTCGCCGCAATGACTACGATCGCAACCACTAATGCCACAACCTGGGCGCGGCTTCCCGCCTGGCCTTTACTCATGGTGCTAAAGGCCCCCACGAGGAACGCGGCAGCAACAATAGCCACCTTCGAATACGTCCATGCGAAGTCGGCTCCCCAGCCATCCGAAAAGACAGAGATTAGCGCGAAGAGAGCCAGCACGAATGCGACCACCATGAAGGCGCCGCCGACCCGCAGGGTCGCCGGAGGGCTAGCCTGCGATGCACTAGAGCCACTTGCCATTACTTTGCCTCGTACCAGCCCCACAAAATGGCACGGCCGAGCGCGTGGAAATGCAGGTTGAAACCGAGCACAGTCGGGGTTGCATCTGGGTCGATATCGAGCTTCTCCACGTCTACTGCATGGACTGCGTACAGATAGCGGTGAGGTGCGTGACCGGCAGGCGGGTTGGCACCATAGTAGGTGCGCTCGCCCGAATCGTTGCGCAAGCTAATAACACCGTCAATGCCCAGGTCTTCTGCAGCACCAGCATTGGTAGGCAACTCGCTTACCTCAACGGGGATATTGAAGGCCGCCCAGTGCCAGAAACCAGAAGCGGTGGGTGCATCCGGGTCGAAACAGGTCACAGCCAGGGACTTAGTGCCTTCAGGCAAACCGGACCACGCAAGCTGAGGGGAAACGCTTTCCGGAGCGCGAAGCTTTTCTTGCAGCTCATCGCCTTCGACCACGTCGGTGGAAGAAAGAACAAAGGAAGGAACATCACGCAGCGGTGCGTAGGGATCTGGTCCAGGGAAACGGGAGTCATCTGCATAAGAAGTCATAGACCCATTTGTACCCCACCTCACAAGGCGATGTCGATGTGGTGTAACCGCACGCCATGGTCACACTACAGTCGTACCCCAGTACGACGCCTAGGCCGGATTACACCCATGTATTTCACCACCCTTCACGCATGGACTTTTCGGCGCCCTACGCTGGCGATTTGTAAAGCACACCCCACGCAAGATACAGTATCGGAGTGCCCAGCCGAGAGGCTGACAAACACCCTGCCCGGGTGGCGGAATGGCAGACGCGCTAGCTTGAGGTGCTAGTGTCCTATTAACGGACGTGGGGGTTCAAGTCCCCCCTCGGGCACAGACTTCCGGCGGCTACCACGAGGTAGCCGCCGGATTTTTCTATCCTGCACTCCCTCAAGGACTACGATTTCCCCATGACCACATTTCTGAGTTGGGTGCGCAATTTCGGCCACTTCCTGCTTTCGCTCGCTCGGTCCGCTTGGCGCTCAATCCAGCGGTGGACCGTGCAGCGGTGGATAGCCGTTCTCGCTGCAGTAATCGCCCTCCTCGCCGTGCTTTATTTCTACGATCTGCCGGATGTGGCTCACCTGCGTGATGCCTCCACCCGATTTGGCGCATGGTCCCCTTTCATCTTCACCCTAGGTTATGTCATATTTACCCAGTTTCCCTTTCCTCGAACGTTCTGGACGGTAGCCGCAGGACTCTTATTTGGCCCGTGGAAGGGACTCGCGCTTTCCCTGTGCGCCTTGACGGTATCAGCGGCTTTGTCCTTTCTTATCGTCCGCAAGCTCCTCGGAGCCTGGATCCGCCCGCACCTGACCCATCCCGCAGTGTTCACAATCAACGCGCATCTCGAGCGGCGCGGGTGGCTGGCCATCGCTTCCCTCCGGATGGTAGCCGGCGTCCCGTTTAGCCTCCTGAACTACGTTGCTGCCCTTACTCCGGTAAAGCTCAGCCACTTCACCTTGGCCACCCTTGTCGGTTCTATTCCTACTACGGCTTTGGGCGTGTTCTTCGGCGATACCCTCACCGGACATACCTCTCCCGGCATCGTCCTCGCTATGGTGGTTTTCGCTGCGATTGGAGCGAGCGGGCTTTATATGGATTCGCGGCTTCCCACTCGCCCTTAAGTCAAGTTCGAGCGGTAGACTATTTCGCATTAGGTTCTTAGAGGGAGGTTTTCCATGCTTGCTGTCCACGCCCGCTACCGTGGCCGTTCCGTGCGTCGTGCAGAGTTGGTCCAGCGTTCTGCGTCGGCCCTATCAACTCTTTCTGGCGTTGGAGAGTTCCATGTGCTTGGCGTGGAAGATATTTGCGCCGTAGTTGATTCAGCAACGGCCGTCTGCGACGTCGTCATGGCCTTGCTTGCCGACGGCGACTGGGCCATCGGCATCGGTATAAGCCCCGGCAACCAAGAAGATGAGGAGGGGGCACGCCAAATAGCTACCGCCGCGTTGCGGAAGTCCGCCCGTATGGGCCAAGTCTACGCCAAGATCAACAAGCGTGGCCGCGCTTCCGAGGCAAGCGATATCGCGGCCACCTTTGCCCTGCTGGGATATGTTTTGCACAAGCGCACTATCGAGGGGCGCGAGGCTACCTCACTCGTGCGTGCTGGGCTGAACCAAAATGAGGCCGCCGAAGAGCTAGGGATTTCTAAACAAGCCATGTCGCAGCGCCTCCAGGCGGCCGGCTGGAGCGCGGAGTTGGCTGGATGGCAGTTGGCCGTCAACCTGATTGAACGCGCGAATCTTACCCAGCCTTAGAGCAAATCAGACTTGCTCAGTTCGGGCGTCGTAACGAAGTCCACGAGCCGCTCCACCGCGCCAATCAGACTGGAATCTAAGTCACGGAAAGAATGCACGGCGTTATACACATGACGCCAACCGTCCTTAGGGTCGCTCCACCCCACGCGCCTGCACATTCCGGTCTTCCAGTCCTCGCCATAAGGTACTTCTGGCCATGCACGCAATCCCACGCGCTGCGGCTTCACCGCTGCCCAAATATCGATGAATGGATGACCAGTGACTAGGACATGCTCTCCCACGGTTTCCGTTAACCGGGTTTCCTTGGAACCTTGAACGAGGTGGTCAGCCAACACACCTACCCTGCGGCCGGGTCCGGGCTGAAATTCCGCCAAGCGGTCTTCCAAATTGTCCAGGCCTTCAAGGTATTCCACCACTACGCCTTCCACGCGTAGGTCGTGGCCCCACACCTTTTCCACAATAGCGGCGTCGTGGACACCTTCCACCCAAATGCGCGAGGGCGCGGCGACCTTAGCCTCCACGTTTTCTACGCGGCGGGAACCGGAGTTGGACTTGCGGGGTGCCTGCTTTTCGACGTACCGGGTAAGCGTAACCGGCTTACCCTCCACTAGGAACCCGCCTTTGACCAAATTAAAAACGCGTTCCACACCGTGGCGATCCTCAAGGCGAACTACCTCACCGAAAACGGTCTTATCCACCCCCATGACAGCACCCACAAAGTCGTCACCACGTACTTCCACTACCATTCCGGGCTCAGCTGGCACCTCAGGATATTGACGCGGCTTCGACCGCGAGTGGCCAGCAAATATGTCTCCGCCATAAGGATCAAAACTCATGGCCCGTTAGTCTATCTATTAGACTGGCTCGTCATGGATATGCGCGCCGAAGTATGGTCACCTTTACAAAACACCGCTGTCTGGCTGGGCTCGTGGCTGTGGGGACACGAAACCACCGATGATTTGCTAGATGCTCTTAAAGAACTGGGCGGGCGTCCGGAGAGTGTGGATGAAGCACCGTTCGTCGATGTGCTAGCGATGCTGCGCGCAGAGACCGCTGAACTTACCGCGAAGCGCGGTGAGCACGCGGAACCCATTGTACGCCTCGCGCTTTCCGGGCCGGGAGAGCCCCCTGCCCTACCCGCAGGATCGGAGTCCTATCACGCAGCTATCCAAAGTTCCGCCGGAGCAATCATAGTTCGCACCAACAATCCCACGCGCAACTTAGTCCTCATACCTCATATCCACCGCAGCCACACCGCGTGGCAGGTGATCGTCGAAAAGCAGCAGCTCCCCGCCCCCGCCTGGCTGAGCCCTGGGGAAGCCGACGCACTGCTTGCTCAAGCAACCAATGAATCCGCTGACCTTATCGCCGCAACTGGGTATAGCACTGAAGCACTGCCCAACCCCCGCCTCACCGTAGGAACTTTAAGCGACTTTTATGACACCCCCGGCCTTCCCCAATCAACGCCGGCCCGAGCAGCCAAGCTCTTCGCCCGTGCCGACCGAGTGGCCGCGATCATCGAAACGGTTACCGACCGCATCAACGATCACAGCCTTGACCCGCAATTACTTCGCTTGTGGCGCCACATCCGGCAGGCCCGCATGACGGGCGTTGCCTATGCACTCGGAGAGTTCGCGCGTTAGCGGGACCAGATATCGCAACATCCCGCGGCACACGGCGCACCATTGAGCGTGCACCCTTGCACGGTCACCTGCCCGCTGGTTTCCTTCTCGCGGCCATGCTCCAGCTCTTCTATAAGGTCAACCACCATTTCTGCAAACCGAGGGGTCGGGCCTGCAGTACGGGTACGCACGACCCTGACCCCCATATCCTCGGCCGCCTTCTGCAGCTCGGAATCGAGATCCCAAATAACCTCCATATGGTCGGAGATGAAACCAATTGGGCAAACCACAACCGTGTCGACGCCTTCGTTGTGGTGAATCTCAGTGGTGTGATCAACAATGTCGGGCTCTAGCCACGGAGTGCGTGGATTGCCTGAGCGTGACTGCCATACAAGGTCATAATCGGAAATACCGGCCTGCAACGCCACCAACCGCGCCGCCTCAGCCACCTGGCGGGAGTAGAGGTTTTTATCTCCTTCCGCGCCGCCAACGTTATCGTGCGCAACGGGGACAGAATGCGCGGTGAACAAAAGCCGGGTAGTCCGCTTCCTATCAGCTGAAACTTGTTTCCAGACCTCCGTTACGGCAGTGGCCATTTCGGCCACAAATTTCGGATGATCAAAGAATTGACGAATCTTCGTAAATTCAATCTCCGGCAGGCCTTGCTGCGCGAGATGCTCGCGCATGCGCTGAATATCTTCGTCATATTGCCGGCACGCGGAGTACCCACCCCATGCGGAGGTGGCAAACACAGCTACTTTACGGATACCGTCCCGAGACATCTGTTCTGCGGTCTCGTTGGCAAAGGGATGCCAATTCCGGTTGCCAAAATAAACCGGTAGATTATGTCCGCGTTTTTTCAGCTCACCTTGGACATGCTCGATAATTTCACGGTTGAGCGCATTGAGCGGACTTACGCCTCCGAAGTGATAATAGTGCTCACCCACTACTTCAAGCCGTTCGCGAGGAATGCCTCGACCACGGGTAACGTTCTCCAAAAACGGAACGACCTCCTCGTTTCCTTCCGGGCCACCGAAAGAAAGGACGAGGAGGGCGTCGAAGTTTTGGGCATTCTGTTGTGCGTCAGTCATGCCCTAAACAATACCAACCAAAAGTTCGAGATTAGAGAAGGCGCACGACGTCGGGAGTAGCACCGCCCCAGCGAACTGGAACTACTGAAACAGTCTGACCAGACTGTGGCGCCTCAATCATTTGGCCGTCACCTAGGTAGATAGCTACGTGCTGGTTGCCACCAGGACCGTAGAAGATAAGGTCACCGCGCTTCGCGTTGTCGCGAGGAACCTTCTTGCCCTGCTGGTACTGTGCGCCAGTGTAGTGAGGCAGGTCCAGGCCAGCTGCCGCGTAGGCGTACTTTACGAGGCCAGAGCAATCGAAGCCCGACTGGTTGAAATCACCGAAAGAGTCAGCCACTCCGCCATCTCGGAGCCCACCGGTAGGACCATTGTTATCGCCGCCGCCCCAAACATAAGGCACGCCAACCTGAGATTCAGCACGGGAAATGACGGCCTCAATCTGAGCATCACGCCCAGCATCTGCGCCCGCAATAGCATCGTCAGACTCCGTCACCTCGTCCACCTCAGGCGCATCAGCGCTAGCAGCGGGTGCAGTGTTCGGGCTTCCCAATCCAAGCAAGTCAGATGAGCCCTGCATGAGGGTGCGCACATCGTCCTCATCAACTGCAGCAGCGATATCATTCGCAAGTCCGAGCGCATCATCTACAGAGGACCCAGTTGCGAAGTCGACGTTCTGAAACCTCGGGGTAGCACCCTGATTGAGGGCGTTTCCAAATTCAGCTTCCGGAGCGGTACCACCCTGGTTGATAGCGCCTCGCTCTTCCGAATTATTGGACGCGTTCGGGCCAGCAGAAACCTGCGGGACCCCCTCCCCAACAACCTCATCGGTAAAGTTTTCTGACTTGATTTCTTCGGTCAAGTTTTCAGGGTTGACCGTTGCGGCGTCGGAAGCCTTTTGATTGTCAAGCTCATTAACTGGATTTAGGCCGGTATCAAGCGTGTCCTGCTGAGAGAGCTGAAGACCGCTTTCGTTTGCCTCCTGGGATTCCGCTCCCTGCTGGCGAGCAAAAGTTGCCTCCGCAAACCGTTGGGTAGCGTTCAGTCGAGCCTCATCTTGTGCTAACTCTCGACGCTCTTGCACCACACGATTCTCGGCGTCTCGCTTGTCTTTGTCTGCCTGATCCAACTCGCCCTGCAGGCTAGCAAGGTACTCTTCATTCGCCCCTGGATCGTCGCTAACTTGTTCCATTTGGCTCTGGATCCGAGCGATACGATCCTCGGCTTCAGCGACATCAGCTTCCGCTCGACTTAGCTCTGCACGCGAAGCCTCAACAGCCCCCTGCAAAGAGTCTGCGTTGTTAACCGCGCGGTCGATTGCCGCACGCTCTGAGTCGTGTGCTTGGATTACACCAGCATTGTCCGCCGGTGAATCATCGGCGCCTGCTGGCGCTACGGTAGAAAGAGTTGATACGGCTGCGGTACCTACTACTGCAGCAAGGAAAGCGCGAACATGTCGAATGCGCGGAAGGCGAATGGTGGCCACTGAAATACTCCTAGATTGGACCCACACAGTTCCTTTAAGAAGTGCCCATCACCGCTACCGGGCATAGGAATGCCCGGGCTCCCCGCCTGCCTATTTCGCACAAACGCAGGCGTTATCGCATGTCTAACCGGGGTAACTAGAAAATCGCCTCGAGATGATAAAGATAGGTACGCGAAGCTATTCTCAAGCGCCCGTAGACACTAGAGGGGTAAATGGTTATGGACTGCCTCAATTGGCTGAGACTTCACTCCGGGCGTGTTGTTTCTATGGACCACCCAACAGTCCAGGGACTTTTCGTGCTGTAACTGGAAAACCTGACCTTTATCGCATTCCAGCCGACTGCCTTAAATCGCTACTGTTTCCCCACAACAGCGAGAATCAGACACCTTTGGATCCGGCTGAATTTGTTAAAAGCCTACTCGCCCAAAATCAACAGGCTGGCGCAAAAGGTCTACACATATCCTTTGTTCACAGCAGAAGTTTCCATGACTGCGAAGTCCACTTACTCGTTCGCGATATTTGCGACATACGTTCCAGGATGCGTTTTACAACCCAAGATTCCGCATGCCCCGATCACGTTCTATTGCACTGAGCGCCGTGAGAACTGCTCTACGGGTTCTGGCATAACTCGCCGCGGCGCCGGCTGGCTTTGCTAAAAGGTCTAGCCCTTTAACAATCCTGAGCCGTCGAGGGCAAGCAGCCACAAACCATGAACAGGCCACACGAAGCTGGCCCTGGCGGAGTGAACAGGAATTCCTAGACCCAAACCCTATGGACCTATCCGTGCACCCCTTTCGTGGCTCTGAGCTTCGCGCTCTGCCCTATCGAAAGATTCGCACCAAAAGTTCCACACGGTGGAGTTCTAATGAACCCGTCTCACCTCATAAACGGAAGGTGGGTTGATGCTTAATTTTTTCGAACATTGCAATCGCTCAAGTTTTTAACTTGCATCCCCAATCTCTTTCGATGGAGCCCGGTTCATTGACTTCCAAGAACGGCCACTCGATGTTCCATCATTCGCTCGAGGCGTGCTTCCCCACATACCCGTGCGAGTTCTCTCGTGACAGTCAAGGCTAAGCCCATGAACCCAGGAAGCAAGAAATGTCCCCTGAGTCGACATCCGAACCTTACGTCACGACACGCCCGCTTCGCACAACTTTCCCGCAATTCACGTGAGTCAAGTTAATTCACATGACTCAACATGAGCACCTAACCTGCAATGATTTTGTTACCATCCCGTTATTGTGATTTTAATCACAGGCCAACTAGATGGACACACGCTTCGAACCGGCCCCTGTGGACAGTATAGAAGCAAACCGACCACTCCCCCACCCCGAGTCAACCCCTAAGAATTTACTTTGTCCCCTCCCCTGCCCTTCCCACACCTTTCACCGACACCCCTAATCGTTTTGTCATCGGATACGGGCCCCTGCTTCGGCACCCAATTTTTAGACGCCTTCATCACTCCTACGAATAAACGAGACAGCAACTTGTTCATCGCCGCCCGGGCACCTCTACCCCACCCCCTGGTGGCCTTTACGTAAATTACTTTCCTCCTAAAACGGTTCGCAAAAGTTTCAGCTACTTATCTGAAACTTTTTCGAACAAACCTATTTTCCTACAGTCTCCACCTTGTTCAAGAGGCTTTACTTGGAATCTCGGATCCAGCGCTCAATGCCGAGGCGCCCTGCCTTTCATACCCCTGGGGTCCGCTTACAGCCCTTCAGACTTGCGTCGGCTTGCCACCATGAAAGAGCTAACCAAGACAAACACAGCAATCACAGCAACCGCACCCACAATTGTTGCCACCGGGAAGCTGATTTGGTCTAGTCCCCCGTAGTACTTAGCCAGTAGGTCCACCTGGTCAAGCCCGGGCGCCAGTTGCGCCTGTACTGACTCAATATCGGCTCGACTATAAGTATCACTGACCGAAGAGACATGCTGTGGGGTCTGGACAATGACTGTGTTCAATCCCGTGGCATCTTGAAGCTCTTGGGCGATGTCGCGGACGTCGGGGGCCCGAACATCGATTACATCAACTACGGCAACACCGTCGCCGTCCCGCAACCCCTTGCTCACATCCGCATTGAGTGTGGCATCGTGGCTAAGCGCCGTGGCCGTATAGGCCACGCCATCGTCTTTGAGCTGATTCGCCAAGTCAGATATATCTACCCCTGCGGGAACCATGCGAATCCCTTCCTTATATATAGGGCCCCTAAACTACTTCTCCCCCAAGATACGGGCAGCTTGAAGCGACCCAACTCCTCAACTCGCCGGTTTTCCCGAAAAGGTGAAACAGAACGCTTGTACTGTTACAATGGCAGCGACCGAAGGTTTTAGCCTCTACAATATCTAGGTGAACCATCGCGTTCTTTGTCGCCTTCAGCACTGCGGGCCCCATGGTCGCGTCCTGTCACATTAGTGACCGTAGACGCAGAGCACCGCCCCGCGGTAACGACAGACGACGAGTACCAAACAGAACACACTGTTTATCAACAAGGAATGGAGCTCCCTGTGACTGAAAGCTTGAACTCCTTCGAGGCCAAGAAGACCCTTGACGTCAACGGCAAGTCTTATGACTACTTTGACATCAACTCCGTCTCCGGCTTGGAGAAGTTGCCTTACTCCCTCAAGGTGCTAGCAGAGAACCTGCTGCGCAATGAGGACGGCAAGAACGTAACCAAGGACCACATCAACGCCCTGGCAAACTGGGACCCGGAAGCGGAGCCAGACACCGAAATCCAGTTCACCCCAGCACGCGTGCTCATGCAGGACTTCACCGGCGTTCCTTGCGTTGTTGACCTTGCTACCATGCGTGAGGCTGTCTCTGCCTTGGGTGGTACTCCGGATCAGGTCAACCCGCTCAACCCAGCCGAGATGGTTATTGACCACTCCGTCATCGTTGAGGCCTTCGGCTCCACCGATGCACTGGAAAAGAACGTTGAAATTGAGTACCAGCGCAACGAAGAGCGCTACCAGTTCCTTCGCTGGGGTGCTGAGAACTTCTCCAACTTCCGCGTTGTACCTCCGGGAACCGGCATCGTCCACCAGGTTAATATCGAGTACCTGTCCCGCGTTGTATTCGACAACGAGGGCCTTGCTTACCCTGATACCTGTATCGGTACCGACTCCCACACCACCATGGAAAACGGCCTGGGCATTCTTGGCTGGGGCGTTGGCGGCATCGAGGCAGAGGCTGCGATGCTTGGACAGCCGGTATCCATGCTCATCCCGAAGGTCGTTGGCTTCAAGCTGACCGGCGAGATTCCAACCGGTGTTACCGCAACCGACGTTGTACTTACCATCACTGAGATGCTGCGCGAGCACGGCGTTGTCCAGAAGTTCGTAGAGTTCTACGGCAACGGCGTCAAGTCCGTTCCGCTGGCTAACCGCGCCACCATCGGCAACATGTCCCCTGAGTTCGGTTCCACCGCGGCGATCTTCCCAATTGATGAGGAGACCACCAAGTACCTCGAACTCACCGGCCGCCCACAGGAGCAGATCGACCGCGTTGAAGCATACGCCAAGGCGCAGGGAATGTGGCTGGAAGAGGATGCCCCGGAGGCAAAGTACTCCGAGTACCTCGAGCTGGACCTGTCCACCGTTGTTCCTTCCATTGCTGGTCCAAAGCGCCCGCAGGACCGTATCCTGCTGACCGAGGCCAAGGAGCAGTTCCGCAAGGATTTGGCTAACTACACCACCGACGAGGTTTGCGTCGATGAAACCTCTGTTGAGGCAAAGCGCATGTCCGCAGAAGGCGGCGCTCCGGAATTGGAGGACGTCACCGGCGGTTTGAATAAGGCCCGCGAGGGCCACGGCGAGTCCTCCGCTATTGGTGCAAAGGGCCGTCACTCCAACCCGATTACCGTTGAGTCCCAGAATGGTGGCGAGTTCACCTTGGACCACGGCATGGTCGCTATCGCCTCCATCACTTCCTGTACCAACACCTCTAACCCATCCGTGATGGTGGGCGCAGGTCTTATTGCTCGCAAGGCAGCAGAAAAGGGCCTCCAGTCCAAGCCGTGGGTTAAGACCATCTGTGCCCCTGGTTCCCAGGTTGTTGATGGTTACTTCCAGCGTGCAGATCTCTGGAAGGACCTCGAGGCAATGGGCTTCTACCTCTCCGGTTTCGGTTGCACCACCTGTATCGGTAACTCCGGCCCATTGCCGGATGAGGTATCCGCAGCCATCAATGAGAATGACCTAGCTGCCACCGCGGTTCTTTCCGGTAACCGCAACTTCGAGGGTCGTATCTCCCCAGACGTCAAGATGAACTACTTGGCCTCCCCAATCATGGTCATCGCCTACGCCATTGCCGGCACCATGGACTTTGACTTTGATGCACAGCCACTGGGTCAGGATATGGAAGGCAACGATGTCTACCTGAAGGACATCTGGCCATCCCCGCAGGAGATTGAGGACACCATTCAGTCCGCTATTTCCCGCGAGATGTACGAGGCTGACTACGCCGACGTCTTTAAGGGCGACGAGGCTTGGCGCAACTTGGACGTGCCGGAAGGTGAGACCTTCAAGTGGGATGAGGATTCCACCTACATCCGCAAGGCTCCTTACTTCGATGGCATGCCTACCGAGCCAAACCCGGTTGAGGACATCAAGGGCGCTCGCGTTCTTGCGAAGCTGGGTGACTCCGTCACCACCGACCACATCTCCCCTGCTTCCGCTATTAAGCCGGGCACCCCGGCTGCGCAGTACCTTGATGAAAACGGCGTTGCACGCAAGGACTACAACTCCCTGGGCTCTCGCCGTGGTAACCACGAGGTCATGATGCGCGGTACCTTTGCGAATATTCGCCTGGCTAACCAGCTGGTCGATGTCACTGGTGGCTACACCCGTGACTTTACCCAGGAAGGCGGCCCACAGGCCTTCATCTTCGATGCTTGCCAGAACTACAAGGAAGCCGGCATTCCACTGGTAGTCATCGCTGGTAAGGAGTACGGCACTGGTTCCTCCCGTGACTGGGCTGCAAAGGGCACCAACCTGCTTGGCGTAAAGGCTGTAATCACTGAGTCCTTCGAGCGCATCCACCGTTCCAACCTGATCGGCATGGGCGTTATCCCACTGCAGTTCCCACAGGGCGAGTCCCACGAGTCCTTGGGGCTGGATGGCACTGAAACCTTCGATATTGAGGGCATCACCGCCTTCAATGAAGGCTCCATCCCGAAGACCGTCCACGTCACCGCCACCAAGGAGTCCGGCGACACCGTCGAGTTTGACGCTGACGTCCGCATTGACACCCCGGGTGAGGCTGACTACTTCCGCCACGGCGGCATCCTGCAGTACGTCCTGCGCCAGATGGTCAAGAGCTAGGCGCTTTTCGCACAATCCTTAAGCCCCTGAAGGGGCTAAGGGCCTAGGTTCGGTCGATAACGCGGGGTTGCACCGCCCTCCCCAGTAGAGGGCGCTGCGGCCCCGCGTTTCGTCGCATAGATTTTATTCTTATTCAAAATTACTGATTTATTATTCTTTAGACGTTCCCCATTAAGGAGAGTTGCCTACTATGCCAATCGTCAGCGAATCTGAACTCAGCCGCCGTCGGCACGACATTCTCGTAGGCGCTCGCCGGTGTTTTGCAGAGCACGGGTACGAGGGAGCTACAGTTCGTCTACTAGAACAGGCAACGGGCAAGTCCCGCGGCGCAATCTTTCACCACTTCGGTGACAAAGAGTCTCTCTTTCTTGCATTGGCGCAAGAAGATGCCGCCCGTCAGGCCGAGGTCGTAGCCCACAATGGCTTGGTTGAGGTTATGCGTGAGATGCTCCAGCATCCTGAGCGTCACGATTGGCTAGCCACTCGCTTGGAAATCACTTCCCTCCTCCGCACTGATCCTTCCTTCGCCGCTAGGTGGAAGGAAAACCAGTCGGTTCGTGGCGAGGCCGTGCGCGCACGCTTGGCGTCCAATGCGGACAAGGGCCGCCTGCGCGATGATGTTAATATCGACACCTTGGCTATCTATCTAGAGGTGTTTATGGATGGGTTCATCAACCGGCTCGCCTTGGGCGAAACCGCAGAGCTGGAAAAAGTCCTTGACTTAGTAGAGCAATCTATCCGTGGCGGTCAGGCGGATCTGTCTTAATCCCGTCTGAACAGTCCTGCTCCCGGCTGCTTGTTACTTGAAACGCGCAATAGCCGGGAGCTTTTCGCATGTGCTCAGCGGTGCGGTGACGGTAATTTCTTTTCCGTGACTTGGGCGTAGGTCGATATTTCCGCCACAAACTGCGGATCATGGCAAGTAACCACTAAGGCACTGCCGGACTGTAATCCGTAGTGGATTAGTTGGTGCATAAGCCATCGGTCCGCGGCGGAAAGCAAGGTATCTGGCTCGTCGAGCAGCACCTTCTGGCGGTGCTGCCCAATAACGTGGGCCACTTGCGCAAGCCGCAGGCGTGATGATGACAAATCTAAGGGATGATCAGCAGGATTTAATCCCAGCAGGTTGCGCAAAGCTTCATTGGGTACAAATTCCTCCACTGTGGAAAATGCCGCCTGGTCAAACGGCGACTGCATAGCAAGGGCGGGAAGATTTCGTACAACTCCCCCGCCATCAAGCCCGGCGGCGGCGCGCAAGAGCGACGTTTTACCGCTACCATTATTGCCGCGCAACCATGTCACCCCGGCTTCCACGGTGGGGATTTCTACGGGGCCGACGCTAAAAGTTGTTCCGGTGGGCTGGGAAAATTGCCACCACCTTTTCTTCTTTGGTCCTCGCTGGGCAATTAGCGGGCCTATGCTCCCCTGCCGCCCGCGCGCATATACCCGCGGCAGGTTGAGGGGTGCTACGAGTGGTTCTGTTCCTATGATTTCTCCGCCTAGCTCTGGCCAGGTAGTACTCGAGACGGCAATAACGCAGGTATGCGGCATTGCCTGCAGAAGGTTAATCACTTGTGCGCGCGACTCTGAATCGAGGCCAGCTGCGGGTTCACAAATGATCATGATCGCAGGCTCGCGGATGGCCACACAGGCTGCGGCTAATCTGCGAGTTTGGCCGCCAGACAGCTGCGCGGGGTCATGTTCACAGTAGGCCGAAAGGCCCACTGCGCTAAGCATATGGTCCCCGCGGACTTGCATCTCCTCCGCAGGCACACCCGCGTTTTCCAGGCCTAGTACTACTTCTTCAATGCAGGACTCGCGCAGGAAACTAATTTGTGCGGAAGCATCCGTGCCGATGATTGCTGCGGTGGACAGAGATTCCGCTAGCTGCGCCGCAACATCTTCCACTGCTTTATCAGGATCGACGAGAACCTGAACGATGGTCCCAGGGGTGGGGCGAAGGTGGGCTAGATCCATCTAGCAATCACCACCGCAAGGCACACTAGCGGGATAAGGAAGCGTAAGACTCGGGACAACCTGGAATCGGCAACGGGCCGCAATAAGCTGCGTTTCCCTTCCTGGTCGAACCCGATGGCGGCCAGGGCTTGGCCGCGTTGAGTTCCTTGGATGAGGAGGCGAGCGATGACAGGAATAATGACGCGAGAGATGGTATTGCGCCAGGTTATGGTGATTCCGGCTAATTGGTTGGCTTCACGGACGCATCGCCAGGCATGCGCACCTTGGGGCAAGGTCTGTAGGGAGGAACCAACCACATACGCCACCTTGTGTCCGACGCGGGAGACTTGCAGCCATTTGGCGATATCCGCGATGCGCAGCGCCGCCATTGCCGCGATGAAGCAGGCCATGAGCGCACAGAAGCGGAGGCTGAGGCTACCGGCGAGTATTAGGCCGTCGGCAGTAAGCAGAGGCGCAACTGGGGTGTCACCGTAGGGAGCATGAATGACCAGCATGGAAAGGGCCGCGGGCACGCTCAGTGCAATCGTAGTCAAAATCACGGAGGCGTTGCGGGTAGATACAGTACCGCAGGCAAGGGCAACGAGCATGACGCTTGCCGACGCCACTGGGGTGTTCAGCGCCAAGGTAAGAAGCCAGCCGCAGGCCGCAATGGTGACTACGGTGGCAGGATGGAGGCGGCTCATCAGCGTGGTTGCAGCGATTCACGGGTGCGTTGCGGCAAAGCTTTTACCGCTGCCCAGACGATGAGGAAAACCAGCGTTTTATCCAGGGGATCTGAGATGAAGGACTGCAGGGTAACCGAGGCGATAAGGGAATTGCCCAGCTCGCGAAAGAGCGAGACAACCGCGCCCGTACCAAGACCCGCAGTACCGCCATAAACAAAGGCAGCGACAGGGGCGGCGAGCATGCCGGAGACAATGCCAATGACGGCGCCACTGAAAATGACCCACCATACCTTGGTAAATGCGCCCTTCTTGATGACGAATCCGGATAGGAATCCCGTGGCGGCGGACACTGCAGCGAAAGGCAAAGCAGCGGGGTTGAGCAAGCCCCAGACGACAGAAGACAGCGTGCCGGTAGCCAAGCCAGCAATGGGACCGGCAAGCGCGGCTACCAGGATAGTTCCCACGGAATCGATATAGAGAGGTATGCCGATTGAACCAATGATTTCACCAACGACAATATTAAGGACCAGCGCCACCGGGATGATGGCGATGGTTCGCGCTGGTAAAGCCGGCACGGTGCCAGCAAGCAGGAGCGCGGCGCCGATAAGATAGCCGCTCAGGGTAACGAGCGCTTCAGTCGAACCAGCAACAGAATGCCAGTCCGTGGGGCGCAAAAGCACCAGGTAAATCCAAGTCGCGGCAACGATTAATGCACCCGCGATGACCATGGCCTTGCGGGCGGGGGTGAGAGAAAGCTGTGACACAATAAAAGTCCAAATCCATAAATAGAAAAAGGGCAGGCGGAATCAAGCGGTGGATGCGCCACGCTTGAATAGTTCGTTAAGTATTTCACGTGGGGTTGCGCCGCCGAGGATTTGTCGGGGTGTTTCGTTGAGCTCATTTTGCACCCACGCGACATG
>NZ_JAKRDR010000009.1:0-101842 GCF_022345765.1 Corynebacterium nasorum
CCAGGCTAACTGCCTCGCCTGCCACCACGCGCTCAACAGCAGCATCCTTAACATCCTTCGGAGTCCAACGCGTCACAACTACCTCCCGGTCGAAGTGGCGCATTCACCCCTTGACAGCACGTAGGCCCTTGCGGATTTCGGGGGTGTGGTTCTTATCAGACATGGTGGGAAATCTCCTTAGCTTTCAAAAGTGGGCTGGTAGGTGTCTTTGGAGTAGGTGAATACGGATTTATCGAAGTCGTTGTATTCCTCGTAGCGCACCAGTTCATACAGGCGGGAGCGGTGTTGCATGCGCTCAAGCCAATCGGTTTGAATCCCGGTTTCTTGCATATCGCGCAGGAAGTCTTCGGTCGCCCCCATAGCCACGCGGAAGGAGGAGACGGGCCAAATAACCGCGTTGTAGCCGAGGTCTTCTAGCTGTTGCGCCGAGAGCAGCTCGGTTTTGCCGAACTCGGTCATATTTGCCAGCAGTGGGGTATCCACCGCGGCGCGGAATTTCTCAAAGTCTTCCGGACGGTACAAAGCCTCGGTGAAAATGAGGTCTGCTCCAGCATCGGCGTAGGCCTTGGCCCGGTCGATGGCATCATTGATGCCGTTTACTCCTGCGGCATCGGTGCGGGCGCAGATAATGAAATTCGGGTCGCGCCGCTCGTTAACCGCGGCGCTAATGCGGCGGACCATGATGTCTTTGTCTACCACTTCTTTGCCATCAAGATGCCCGCAGCGCTTCGGGTTAACTTGGTCCTCAAGGTGGCAGCCGGCAAGACCAGCGTCCTCAAGTGCGGCGATGGTGCGGGCGGCGGACATGGGTTCGCCGAAGCCAGTGTCGGCGTCGACAAGCACAGGCAAATCCGTCGCACGAGCAATCTGCCCAGTGCGCTGTGCCACCTCGGTCAAGGTGGTCAGGCCAATATCGGGAAGGCCCAAATCATTAGCCAGTACCGCGCCGGAGACATAAACGCCACCGAAACCACCAATATCTTGGATTAGGCGCGCGGTTAGGGGATTAAACGCGCCCGGCAAGCGGGTGATGGTGCCGGATTCAAGGTCAGCGCGGAAGTGCTGGCGCTTTTCCGCGGCAGTTTTTATAGAGCCAAATAGTCCTGCCATTAGAAGATTCCTTTCGGTTTCTCAGGCGTGCTGGCCACGTGAGCATCAGTCACCCGAACGTTGAGCTCGGTCAGGTCGGTGAGGTTTTCCAAGTTCTGGACCGCATTGAGGAAACGTTCTTGTTCGGCCTCCTCCACGATGCCGGCCGCAAGCTTGGTGAATTTCTCTATGTACTGCTCGCGGGCAAATGGGCGCGCGCCCAGCGGATGGGCATCAGCAACTGCGCGTTCATCTTCTACCACGGTGCCGTCTTTGAAGGTGATAACCGCCTTGCCGCCGAAGGCCTTTTCAGACAGGTCGTTGGAGTGATAGCGGCGGGTCCACTCGGGGTCTTCGACAGTGGAAATCTTGTGCCACAGCTCGATAGTCTCCGGGCGGTTGGCGCGCTCGGGCGCGTAGGAAGCCTCGTGGTCCCACTCGCCATCCTCGAGGGCTACGGCAAAGATGTACATGATGGAGTGATCCAGCGTCTCGCGAGAAGCAGAGGGATCCATCTTTTGTGGATCGTTGGCACCGGTACCGATGACATAGTGCGTATGGTGCGAGGTGTGCAGAACAATGGACTCGATGTCCGCAGTCTGCAGGCCCTTTTCTGCCAAGGTTTTCTTTAGCGCAAAGGCCATATCGATGGGCGCTTGGGCCTGGTATTCAGCCGAGTGTTCCTTGGTATAGGTATCCAAGATGGCGCGCTTTTCCTCGCCAGGTTCTGGCAGGGGGACCGTGTAGGTGCGCTCCGGCGAATGCAGCATCCACGCGATGAATCCATCCTCGCCTTCCCAGATGGGCGCCGGCGCACCTTCTCCGCGCATCGCCCGGTCAACGGCTTCAATAGCCATCTTTCCCGCGAAGGCTGGGGCGTAGGCTTTCCAAGAGGAAATCAAGCCCTTACGGGATTGCCGAGTGGCGGTAGTGGTGTGCAGTGCCTGGCCCACCGCCTGGTAGATGGTGTCCTTATCTAGTCCAAGCATGGTGCCGATACCGGCGGCTACAGAAGGGCCAAGATGTGCCACGTGGTCAATCTTGTGCTCGTGCAGGCACATACCTTTCACGAGGTTGACCTGGATTTCATAGCCGGTAGCGATGCCCCGGATAAGGTCTCGGCCGCTCAGCCCCTTATGCTGGGCGGTAGCAAGCAGCGGTGGGATATTATCCCCGGGGTGCGAGTATTCAGCAGCCAGGAAAGTGTCGTGGTAATCCAGCTCGCGGACTGCAGTGCCATTGGCAAGCGCGGCCCATTCGGCCGAGTAAGTACCATCCACACCAAATACCGTGGAGCCTCCCTTAGTTACTGGGTGTGCCTGAGCCATGACGCGGGCAGAGGTTACCGGGCCACGCGCTACGGACGCCATGCCCACGGCCGCATTATCAATAATGCGGTTGATGATCATATCGGTGGTCTCGGCGGGAACCTCTACCGGATCCGCGGCTACTTCTGCCACCTTGTACGCCAGGTGCTCCTCATAGGGGAAATCCTCAGCGGATTTATGGGTTCTTACCTCGTGGTTCTTCACTAGATGGATCCTCCTCTACTCTGTAAATGCGTTGTGGATCACACTAAATGCTTGAATGTGCTGCGCGCTATAAGTATGGTGTGTGTAATCTAGCGGAATGAGTCAGTGAAATCTGCAAAGTTTGTGGTTTCAACTGCTCATGGCGGTGAAAGGCGGCATAGCAACCGATGACCAAGCATTATGCGGGGGCACGAATCCATGCACTGCGCAAGCAACGGGGACTCACACAGGTAGCGATGGCCAAACAATTGGGGCTGTCCACCAGCTACCTCAACCAGCTCGAAAACGACCAGCGCCCGCTTACCGTCACCGTGCTTATGCAATTAGCCCAGCGTTTTAACCTGGACCCCGGCTATTTTGCGAACGACCGCGATGCACGCACCATTACCGACCTGCGCCGGATCTTCCCCGAGGCCACCGAAGACTCCTTGGCCGACCTCGCCTCGCGCTTTCCGGAGCTCATGCCACGCTTCGTCGATATCGCCACCCGCGCTCCGGCGCGCGAGCGCTCCCCCTTTGAGCTCGTGCGAGATTTTTTCTACGACGCCCATAACTACATTCACGAGCTCGATGTGCTGGCAGAAGAGCTCGCCGGCCAGCTCGGTGACCGGGTGCTACGCCGTGGCCGCCTAGCTTCCCGCATGCAGGAGGACCTTGGCGTTACCGTCCGCTTTTCCCGGCCGGGCCCACGCCGCAGCTTCAACCCTGACACCCGAGAGCTTGCGCTTCGCGACGGCCTCTCCGAAGCCCAGCTAGTCTTTGAAATGGCGCTCCAATATTGCCTGATTGCCTACCGCGATGTCTGCGATAACCTCGTCTCCGAACTTCCGGCAGGCGAAGCCCAAGAATTAGCTACTTTAGGTCTCGCGCAATACTTCGCTGCTGCGGTCACCATGCCCTATCAACCGTTCCTCTCGATGGCTGAGGAAACCCGCTACGATATCGACCTTTTGTGCAACTACTTTGGCACCGGTTTCGAAACCACCGCGCAACGCTTGGCTACTCTCCAGCGCCCAGGCCTTAACGGCGTTCCCTTTTCCTTCATCCGCACTGACCGCGCTGGGAATATCTCCAAGCGCCAATCCTCCACCGCCTTCCACTTCGCCCGCTCAGGAGGCTCTTGCCCGCTGTGGGTAGTCCACCGCGCCTTTGAAACGCCCAACCGCATCACTCGCCAGGTAGCCGCCATGCCGGATGGCCATGCCTACCTGTGGATAGGCCGCTTTGTGCAAGGAACCGCAAAATCCTGGGGCACCCCACGCAAGGAATTCGCCGTGGGCTTAGGCTGCGATATCTCTGAGGCCGACCGCATCGTCTACGCCGATGCTCTTAATCTAGATGTATCCGCCGCCACCCCTATCGGCCCTGGTTGCACCGCGTGCCCGCGTGAACATTGTCCCCAGCGTGCCCTTCCACAAGCAGATCGCCCCATCCAGGTTTCGCTCAATCGCACCGCCGAGCATTCCTACTCCACCTTCTAGCAACGCATGCAAAAGCGCCCGCCCTAGGCTGGTTACCAAGGCGGGCGCAAAAGAAAGGAACCGAAAGAAACTTTACTCCAGATCGTCGTGAGCCACGAGGCGTCGCGCGGCCTCGGTAATGGTGCCGGACAGAGACGGGTAAACGGCGAAGGAATCGGCCAGCTGATTTACGGTGAGCTGGTTGGTCACGGCCATGGCGATGGGCAGAATGAGCTCGGAGGCGGTCGGTGCAACGATGACGCCACCGATAACGCGGCCGGAGGTCGCGCGGCAGAAGAGCTTGACAAAGCCGTGCTGGAGCGAGCGCATCTTGGCGCGCGGGTTGGTATTCAGCGGCATGGTGATGGTGCGGGCGGCTACCTCACCGGCCTCGATTTCTGCCTGGGTGAAGCCTACAGCGGCAATCTCTGGGCGGGTAAAGACGGCGTTAGCCACGGTCTTTAGACGCAGCGGAGAAACGCCCTCACCGAGGGCGTGATACATGGCTACGCGGCCCTGCATTGCAGCAACGGAAGCCAACGGGAAGAGGTCAGAGCAATCGCCAGCGGCGTAGATGCCCGCGATATTAGTGCGGGAGACGCGGTCAACCTGAATGTGGCCAGACTTGGCGGTTTCCACGCCAACGTTCTCCAGCTTCAAGTCTTTGGTATTCGGGATGGAGCCAATAGACATGATGACATGGGAACCGGTAATTTCGCGGCCGTCTTGAGTGGTCACCAGCACATTGCCGTCCTCGGTGCGATTGACGGTTTCCACGCGGCAATTCTTTTCCAGCTCAACGCCGCGCTCGCTAAGCACGGTCTCGAGGACGTCGGCCGCGTCGGCGTCGTCATGCGGCAAAATGCGGTCGCGGGAGGCAACCATGGTGACCTTAACGCCCAGCTCCGCAAAGGCGGAGACGAACTCGGCACCGGTGACGCCGGAACCGACGACGATGAGGTGCTCCGGCAGCTCGGTGAGGTTATAAACCTGCTGCCAGGTAAGGATGCGTTCGCCATCCGGCTGCGCACCAGGTAGCACGCGCGGGGTGGCGCCGGTAGCTACCAAGACGAGATCTGCGTTAATGGTTTCCTCGTGGCCATCCTCATTGAATACGGCAGTGACCTTATGGCCGCCGAAGGCATCGGCTTCCTGATCCTCTGGGAAATAGCCGCGGCCATCGATAACGCGTGCGCCCAGGGACTCCACAGTGGCGCGGATATCGGAGGACTGCTTGCTTGCCAGATCCTGCACGCGCTTATTCAGTGCGGTCAAGGAAAGATGGGCCTGACCAATGCCCTGGTTAAGTTCCATATCCTCGGCACGGCGCAGGTCGGTCTTGATATTGGCACCAGCGATGAAGGACTTGGAAGGAACACAGTCCAAGATAACGCTGTTGCCGCCCATGCCCTGGTCTTCAATAATGGTGATTTCTGCACCATATTTAGCACCTGCCAACGCGGCCTCATAGCCGGCTGGGCCGCCGCCGATGATGACGATTCGCTTGGTCTGGTTCAACACGCACTTGCTCCTTTATCGGCTCCACTTTAAAAGTCGCTTACGAGTCTAACGTGTAGGGCCGTAAAGCGCGTTAGTCTGTCTCCGCATTCTCCCCTATGAACTGCTCAACCACGGCGCCGAAGAGCTTGATGCCCACGCCGATGGCCCGCTCGTCCACGATGAGATCGCCCATGTGCAGGTCATGCTGTTCGCCTTCGCCGGACCAGCAGCCCAGCCGCGCCATGGAACCGGGGACCTTTTCCAAGTACCAAGAAAAGTCTTCGCCACCGGAGGACTGCGGGGCCTGGACCACGGCCTGCGGATCGATGGATTGGGCGGCGGAGGCAAGCAGGGCGGTTGCGACGTCGTCGTTAAGCACCGGTGGTACGCCGCGGTTATAGGTCAGCTCATGTTCTACGCCTACCGGCGCAAGGATTTGATCCACCAGCTCGGTAAAGAGGCTTTGCATATCGCGCCAGATGCCAATATCCGCCGTGCGCATGGTGCCGGTCAAGCTGCCGGTCTCCGGAATGGCATTGGGCGCATAGCCGGAATTGACCTGGCCAAAGACCAAAACGGTGCCGGTGCGTGGGTCAACGCGGCGCGAAAGCAGCGCGGGCAGTTCGGTGATGACCTTGCCAAGGGCATAGACGACATCGGCGGAAAGATGTGGCCGGGAGGTATGCCCACCCGGGCCCTTGATATTGAGCTCCACGACGTCAGTGGCGGAGGTAATCGCCCCAGCGCGAATACCAATTCGCCCCACGCGCAGCTTGGGCTCGGCGTGGATGGCAAAAATAGAATGCACGCCTTCCAGCGCGCCCCATTCAATAACGTCGGTCGCACCACCGACCCATACTTCCTCGGCCGGTTGGAAGATGACTCGAATACCCAGCGGCAGGGCGTGGACGCGCTGAAAATCCGCCAATGCGCAAGCCAAGCCGAGGGCCACGGTGGTGTGTACATCGTGGCCGCAAGCATGCATCTTGCCGGGCACCTCAGAGGTATATTCCAGGCCGGTGACCTCGGTAACTGGCAGGGCATCAATATCCGCGCGGAAAGCTAATCGGCCCAATTCCGTATCGGGGCCAATATCTACCATGAGGCCGGTCTGTGGGAAGCGCTGGGGCTCCAGACCGTAGTCCTGCAGGATAGAAGCTAGGAAGTTGGTGGTTTCTACCTCTTGATTCGCGGTTTCCGGGTGACGGTGGATATGGCGCCGCCACGCGATGACCTCCGCACGGTGGGCATTGAACCACTCGTTGATGAATTCCGAGATCATCCGCGTGCCTTCCCTGTCGTTGAAATACGTCTGGGTGCAAAGTCTACAACTAGACCATGCGGTTCAGTAACTCAGGTGGTGATACGGGGTGCGCTAGGTCAGGGCCCTCTTCCACGTAGCGGCAAACCGACGCTGATCCACATAGCCTTGTGGGAAGGGCGCGACATCCTCGGCGGCCGCCACCGCGGAATCAGCTAAGTGCCCTTCCACCACGTCCCCACCGGCTGGCAGCAATACCGCCGGCGGGATCTCTAGGGCTAGGGCCAGCTTATATACCGTAGAAAGCTGCGGGTCGGCCATGGCATGCACGCCATTTTCATTGCGCTCCAAATTGGAAATTTGGCTGCGGGAGACCCCAGAAATCTCCGCGAGCGCCTGTTGCGAAATCCCCCTACGTTTCCGCACGCGCCGCAATTGCTGTGAAAATCCGTGGCCATAACTCGACCACATTAAATGAATGAAACTCATATACTCCCCCTGGAAAGTGCGGTCGCCTTTCCAGGGAGAACACTACCTTAAAGGTCGATATTGCGCGGGCCGTAGAGGCGGTCGCCAGCATCGCCCAAGCCCGGCACGATATAAGCCTCTTCATTCAGGGAAGGATCGATGGCGGCGGTAACCAAACGTACCGGCAGGCCGGATTCGGCCAGCGCATCCACGCCCGGTTGTGCCGAGACCATGCAAATGGCGGTGATATCGGTGGCGCCGCGGTCAGCAAGTAGGCGCAATGCGTGCAGCAGAGAACCACCGGTAGCCAGCATCGGATCCACCACAAACACAGTGCGGCCGGTGAGATCTTCCGGCAGTGCTTCCAAGTACGGCACCGGTTCGTGTGTCTCTTCATTGCGGGCCATGCCGATAAAGCCGACCTGTGCATCCGGAATCATGGACAGGGCCGGATCCACCATGCCCAGCCCGGCGCGGATAATTGGCACGATAATGGGCGGGTCCTGCAGGCGGGTGCCTTGGGCGGTAGAAACCGGGGTGGCGCAGTCGAAGTTCTCCACGGCAAGGTCGCGGGATGCTTCGTACACGAGCATGGCGCCCAAGTCTTTTAAGGCGGCGCGGAAGGCGGAGTTATCGCTGCGCGCATCGCGCATGAGTGTCAGGCGGGCGGCGGCTAGCGGGTGGTCTACTACGTGGATGTCCATGACCACCACTTTAAACTTTTTGGGAACCAAATGGGCCATTGGGCAGTCCAATAGGGCATGAGACCTTTCACGATCGATACCGACTATGCCCGCCACCTTGCCCGCGACCTGCATGCCCAGTCCCAAGGGGAGAATCCGCCCCATCCCGTTTTGCCTGAAGATTCCGCTTTCACTGCTTTTAATGAGGCCGTGCATGCCGCGCTCGATAATGTGGGCGCGCGCATGAGCGTGCTACGCAACGATATGGGGCAGGTAGCCCACTCCGGTTTCCAGATGTCGCGCGAGGCAGAAGATACCGATGCCGCGCTAGGCCAGCATCTTGGGTCGGCGATGTAGATGCTCGATACCGCGCTCAAGCAGATCGCCACTATGCAACCGGCGCAGCTTCCGGAGGTAGAGCTTCCCCGCGTGCCGGACCTTTCCGCCGCCGCGCCTTTGGCAGCCATCGCCCACGGCAATCCCGCTCCTTTACTCGAGTCAGCCAAAAACATCGACCTCGATAAGGAAACCATCTCGGCTGCGCTCGGCCAGGCCCGCACCTTAGTGACAGGCACCATCCGGGATCTGGTGGGCATCGCGACACAATTGCTGCGCCAGGGACTTCCCACCGCGCTGGGTCTTCTTTCGCTGGATCCGTCCACGCGTGCCGCCGCCATGGCCAAGCTGCGCGCGCTTGTCTCCCAGCACCTGGGCATGGCTACTGCTCGCGTGCAACGCCTGATGGGTGATCTCAGCGCTGCCGCTCAATCTTTACAACCGGTGGCGCAGCGGCCGGTGCACTCCGCGCTTGCCGACGCCTCCGCGCACCCCACCAGCTCCCCACATCCCACTACCCTTCCGGAACAACCTGCGGCAGGCGCTGGAGCCGACGCCACGGCACACGAAGCGCACTTTCCCTCGCCCACACCAGAGCCCGCGGCCGAAGGTGGTTCTGCCGCCGGTCAGGCTGCCGTCGCCGCCGCGAAGAGCCAAGTGGGCCAGCCCTATGTATGGGGAGGTACCGGAAACGGCGGCTTTGATTGTTCGGGGCTTACCCAATGGGCCTACTCCCAGGCCGGGGTGGAGTTACCGCGCACTGCGGACCAGCAAGCCATCGGTCAGCAGGTCAGCGCGGATCAATTGCAGCCCGGTGACCTGGTGGTCTGGGATGGGCACGTAGCCATGTATTCCGGCAATGGCGAAATAGTAGAGGCTGGAGATCCGGTGCAAACCAACCCGCTGCGCACTACAAATATGGGCATGCAATTCAAAGGATTTTGGCGCCCCACGGCCTAAGGCCGATGCGCTCTCGCGCGGTACTTGAGGCGTTGGGTAGACTAAAACGCCATGAGCACCCGCGCAATTGTACCTGTAAAGCTCTCGCTAACCGAGGGCGATTTTTATACCCTCTGGGCACCCAAGTGGCGCCAAAGTGGCTCCGAGTGGCAGGCCTTTCTAGGCGATGATGAGGCTGTCTTAGCTTTTAACTCGCCGGCCGAGCTGCTGTGCTTCGTGGAGTCTGGCACCAAGCACGATTTGCTGGATCACCCGCAGTGGGACCAGTTTGCCGGCCGCGATGCCGACCGCGTTACCCCAGCCGGGCGCGATGAGTATGACCTCATCGGCATGCCGGAGGCACTGGCTGGTCGCCCGAGCCACCAGAACGTGTCCACCGTGGCCCGCAACCTGGAGATTGCCTCCGCGCTTGCTGACGTCGCCGGTGCAGAACACACCACCATCTTCTTCGCTTCCCACTCCATTCTGCGCAATGTCTCCCGCGGCGCCGACCACTACTCCGGCGAGCAGGGCATGAGCGAGTGGTCCGGCGTGGGCCACGTCATCGCCGGCAATTGGAAGGGAGTCATCGAGGATCTGGATCAGCACGTTCGCGTGGTCTCCACCGATGACTTTGACGCGGCCAAGGTTTCCGATGCCAAGGAGCGCATCTCTTCTGCTGCCGCCGCCTCCGCCGCTGCGGCCAAGGAAGCCGAGGAAAAGCGCAAGGCCGCCGCCGAGGCAGCCGACCCGTACGATAATTCCCCGTGGGCCGCCGCCGGCATCGATCCCATCAAGATCACCGCACAATCCAAGTCCGTCTACACCTTGCGCACCTACCTGGACGGCAAGCCCATTTTCTTGGGCAAGTGGGGAGAGATCTTCACCTTCGATTCCCCGAAGACCTTGGTGCGCTGGATCATGGACAACGATGACCACGACCTAGCCCGCGTATCCACCTGGGAAGAGGTTGTCTCCGCTGCCAACGCCGGCGAATTGGAGGTACAGGTCCACCCGGATAACCAGTACTCTTTCAATGGCATTGTGCGCGATATCGAAAAGGGCCCAGAGGCCGTCGATTCTGATCAGATGGCGCGTTGCTACGAAGTATGCGCCGATGCCGCCGACTGGGCGGGCGACGATTCAATTAACTCCTATATGCTGGCCAACCCCCGCCTGCAGGACTACTTGGGCTACATGCTCGGCTCTACCGAACACGCTGGCTATGTCCCCTCCAAGCCTTATACCGAGCACGCCGAGTCGTGGAAGGGCTTGGAAGACATGCTCATCAAGCGCTTCTCCAAGTTTTAAACCAGCACGGTAAGTTCTAAACCAGCACGGTTCGCACGGCCTCGGCCGCGCGTGGCATCAGCCGCCTCGCCTTTCCTCCCCACTCCCAGCACGTGGGAGGAGAAGGGGGCGGCTTTGTGCGTCTAGTCGCCGCGTGCTTCTTGCTCTTGGAGTCGGCTCCGGTCGCGCATGTATTTATCGAAAATCAGCCATACGATAGACAAGCCGAGTGCGATAATGGACCGGGCTAGGGTCCCTAGTCCAAAGACCCCGCCCAGTATCAGGCCGAGCACAATAACGCTGACGAATGCTACGACCCACGACACGTGCGTGTTGTAGTTCATCGCTTGACCTCCTTGAGTGTGACTTTATAGGTGGCGGCGAAGGTGGTCAATGAGGGCGTCGATAAGCTCGCGCGATTGTGGCGCCTTGGGTTTAATCTGGTCAAACCCGTGATAGGCGCCGGCCCACACGTCGAGGGTGGTGTCCACGCCGGCCGCATCGAGGGCTTGGGCAAAGGCCACGGATTCATCGCAGAAAAGGTCGATGCCGCCTACCCCGATCCACGTTGGCGGCAGGCCGAAAAGATCACTGCGCGTAGCCGGCGAAGCATAGGGCGGCAGGTCAACATCCAGGTGGTCATCTCCCAGGTACATGGACCACGCGCCGCGGTTCGGGCCCGCCGTCCAGATGAATTGGCCCACCGCACCGGACTTATCCGTGGTGCGGTGATCCAGCATGGGATAGACCAAGCCGAGCGCGCGGACCGGATGGCCCTCATCAAAGGCCCGCTGCACCAAGCCCGCGGCAAGGCCGCCGCCGGCGCTATCGCCGGCGACCGCGATGCGCGAGGTATCCCCGCCCAGCTTATCGCCGTGTTCTTGCACCCAGCGCAGCGCCGCGTAGCACTCATCATGGTCCGCGGGGAACGGCTCCTGGGTGGATTTATGGTAGCGCGGAGCCACCACGATGGCGCCGAGCTCGGCCGCCATGCGAGCATTTTGCGGGTCATACATGGCCGGGCCACCGATAAGATGGCCGCCGCCGTGCGTCCACACCACCACGGGCCGCGGCCCAGCATCGGCTACGCCCTGGGCAGTACCGCGTGGGGTAAGCACGCGGGTGCTAAAAGCGTGGCCGGCAAAGGAAGCGGAAAACTCCGTCACGTCCACCGCGTGCCGCATCGGACGGGAAAAGTCGATGCTGGCAAAGAAGCGGCTGACGCGGGCAAAGGTGGCGTCGGCAAGCAGATGCATTGGCAGGTACAGGACCGGGCTGCGCAGGCCCGGTGCCACCTCGCGCAGGTACGGCCGGCGGCTGAGCGCATACGCCGCCAAGCCCGCTACCCCGACCACACCGGTCAGGGCAGCCCCGGCCTTGAGGACTCGCGAAACGCGCATTTAGAAATCGCGCAGGATACGCTGTGCCAGCGGCTCAGAAGAAGCCGGGTTCTGACCGGTGTACAGGTTGCGATCCACGATGACGTTCGGGGACATCGGATCGGTCTCCTGGTAATCCGCCCCGAGCTCGCGCAGGCGGGTCTCCAGCGCCCACTTAGCGGCGGCAACCATCTCCTCGCCTTCCTCTGCATTGCTAAAGGCGGTCATCTTGTAGCCCTTGAACGGCCAGTTCTCGTTATCCACTGCCAGCATCGCTGCCGGGGCATGGCAGACCAAGCCGAGGGCGCGGCCAGAATCCATGCGAGCCTGCAAGAGCTTAGCGGAATCCTGGTCATAGGCCAGATCCTCCATTGGACCGTGGCCACCTGGGTAGAAGATGATGTCATAATCTTCCTCCTTGACCTCAGCCAGGTTCATCGGGTTTTCCAGCGCTACGCCCAGTTCTGCGAGGTAGTTTTCCTGTGCTTCGCGCACATTGTCTGGCAGAACCTCCAGACTGTACTCGTCTACTACAGGAGCCTTCGCGCCCGGAGTAGCGAAGTGGATATCCCAGCCCGCGCCCTGGAAGACGCGGTGCGGGGCAATAAGCTCCTCGGCCCAGTAGCCGGTGGGGCGCTTAGTGCCATCAGCCAGTGTCCACTCTTCAGCGGCGGTAACAACAAAAAGTACAGAAGGCATCTAAATCTCCTCTAATCGTTTTTATTCTTCAGCGGCGTCTGCCGCATCAGCGAGGGACTCCTCCGTATCCGGACCAGCAAGCTCCGGATCAGATAATTCCTCATATGACGGCAGGATAACCGTTTCTAGCAGATGCTGCCGTAATTCCTGGTCAGCGAAGGAATTTTCTACCGCCTTGACGGTGAGATCGAAAAATTCCTCCAGCCCATAGCCAAAGGTCTCACTCAGCGCGAGGAATTGTTTACTCAGCGTGGTCTCACCCGAAGAAATGGCGCAGGTAAAACCCAGCTGCTGCAGCAGCGGCAGCGGGTGGTCATTGAGGTCCTCGGCTTCCTCAAGGGGAGTAAAGACGAGCGGGATGTGACGGTCGCGGATGTATCCAGAGGCCTGGCCGGGCACAATGCCCTCAATATTCGCGCTGAAGTCATCGATCATATTGACCGGATGAATGAGGCGATTCACGCCTGCCTGGGCGGCACGTTCTACTTCTGCGAAGTCTTCTCCCACCAGGATCTGGGTAGGCAGGTAAGCCGCGCGGAAGTCTGCGGCCGCACTCGCCTGGTTTTGTGGCAGGCTATAACCCACCACGGGGGCATTATCAGGCACTGCTTCCTCTGGGGCTGAACCAACGAGGACGATGCGGGAATCAAGGTTAGGGACCCCAGCAGCGACGGCGGCTTCGGCAACCGCGGCAGCGTCCAGGCCGATCTCTGCTGGATCCAAGTGTAGTTCCGCATAGACCACGCCATCAGCGGCCAGGGCTTCGTAACGCTCGCGGATTGTCGCGGTCAGCTCCTCCGGCGTGGCGGCCGTGGAACTGATGGTCTCAAAGAGGGAAACCTTAGGAAGCTTGGCCACCACGTCGGCAGCGGAGTTTTTGTTTTCAGGGCTAATTAAAGGCGCGTCATGCATGCGTCCCATCGTAGGCACGGGCCTAAGATGTGTCATGTCATGAAAAGAATTCTCGCTAGTTCTCTCACCGCCGTCTTGCTGAGCGGCCCACCGCTCGCGCTGGCGGAAGCGCCGACTACTCCTACCACCACGCGAACCACTGCCCCGGATACCGATAGGTGCCCCCACGCCGAGCGGCCGGAAAAGGCCACTACCACCTCGGAGCGGCTCGCCCCCGGGCAAGCCTCTCCCACCCCGCTGCCGCCGGTGGATAGCGATGAGGCCTGTGGCACTACCCTGCCTGCGGGGTTCCATGTGGACAAGGATGTAGTGGCCGCAGCATGGATGGTCTCCGATATCGATACCGGCGAGACTATCGCGATGAAGGACCCTAACGGCCGTTACCGGCCGGCCTCTATCATTAAGGCGCTGCTGGCGCTCGTGGTCATCGACGAACTGGATCTGCACAAGAAAGTCGAGGTAGGCGAAGAATCTGCACAGATTGACGGCTCTGCGGTGGGCATCGGTCCCGGTGGCAAGTACACGGTGGAGCAGCTCCTTGAGGGCTTGCTCATGGCTTCCGGCAACGATGCCGCGCACGCGCTGGCACAGGAATTGGGCGGCGACGAGGTCACTTTGCGCAAGGTCAATGACAAGGCGGCCGAGGATATTTCCCGCATTTACCGCGCGGCCTTCCATAACCCGACCTTTGCGCGCATTGTCGATACGGAGTCCGTGGATTTTCCCGGCTGGGGCGACTTTGATGGCTACCAATTAGGCAACGATAACGGGCTTTTCCTCAACGATCCGGACGGCATTGGTGGCAAGACGGGTTTTACCGATGATGCGCACCATACCTTCGTCGGTGCGCTCGATCGCCATGGTCGGCGCTTGCAGGCGGTCCTGCTCGATACCACCGTGGAGCACGGCCCGCGTGCCTGGGAACAGGCCCAAAAGCTTTTGTACGAGGCCTATAAGGTTTCCCCTGGGGATGGCGTAGGCCAGCTGCTTGCCGACGCCGACTCTCCTGCCTCCCCCGCACCCACACCTGCGCCCGATACCCAGGCACAATCTGCAAACTCCTCTTTAGCTGGGGTGCAGGGGTGGCTTGGCTGGGTCATCGCTGGCGCTGTAGCTTTGCTGGCTATTTGCGTGGGTGCTTTTTCACTACTTCGGCGTTAGCCCACTCATCGTGGGAGCCGCGGCGGTTATTTTTCTCCGTAATGGTGAAGGTGTGCACGCCGGCACCCACCCAGCTGGCGAAGGTACCAGGTCCCGGCACAATATTGACTAGGCGCCACCACTGACGCTTTGCGGACTGGGTGAGGCTAAGCCGCTCTTTGGTATCGACATCGCGCACTGTGTAGCCCATCAGCAGCTTGGCCGGGCTGGCGCCGAGCCAACACTCAGTGCCCAAAACGTAGAGCAGCAAGATGATGGCACCACCGATAAACGTCGAGAGTTCATCCACACCACCAGAAAGCAGCGCGCCGCCGAAGCTACCGCTGATGAGTGAGAAAAAGAATAGGTCCAAAATGGCCATTCCGATGCGCGCATCTTGACCGGCGCGCTGACTGATTTCAGGCGCTGGGTGTTGTAGCAGCGGTGCGGGGACGGCCGCGTTCGCCGTTGCCGGCGGGAATGGATTGTGCTGCGGGGCAAAGGGGTTGCGTGAATACGGCGACCCGTAAGGGCTAGCAGTCTGCGCAAATCGTGGTTCTTGGTGCGCTTGGTACCCCGGTCCTGCCGCCTGACCAGACTGAAAAAACTGAGCCTGCTGCGACTGCTGCGGCTGCTGCTGTTGCTGCGGCCGCGGGCTCCACTGGCCTATCGCGCCCAGCTGTCCCAAGTCACCCCACGTGGGGCGCAGACCCGTCTCACACGCCTTATCGTATTCCGCGCGCTTCGCAGCAGACCCCAAGACGCTGGCGGCGATGCGGAGCTGCGCACGCCGCGGGTCCTCGATGTCTTGACCTTGCTGCTCTAGCGACAAATCCTTGGACTCCAGTAAAACTAAGAGTTCCCGCTCGCCATCGCGGCGGTCTAGTCCCCATTCTTCATAAAGATTCGGTGCGATGTCATTGGCGTTCATAATGTTCTATCTTAAAGCCGAATAGCAGCGGCGTCCTCACCCCTTAGGAGGAGATTTACTTGCGGCGCAGCAAGCTAAACGCACCCACGGCCGCAGCGCCCAAAGCAGCACCAATGCCAAAGGTCGCGCCTGCCGGTGCGCCCTCCTTGACCTCATTGCGCACGCGAATAACGGCTGGCTCTGGGACGGGCGGGTGCGCAAACTTCAGGGACTCGGCGGTGGTGGCGGTCCACGCAGAGATATACAGCACCACGCGCCAAATCAGGTACATGACCACCATGAGCACGATGACCGGACCGAAGACCGCGCCGGCCGGGCTGCCGGTAGCAGAAGACATGATGACCGTAGACAGCTGCTTGAGCAGCTCGAAAGCCACCGCACCGATGACCGCACCGATGAGGCCAGATTTTTTCGGCACCTTGGTGCGCGGCAGGATCATAATCATCCACCACATGACGATGAAGTTAGCCAAGAGGCCCACTGCCAAGCCGACAAAGAAAATCACAAAATCCATGCCCGGGAAGGACTCGATGCCGACCTTCTCAAAAATCTTCTGGGTAAGACCAGAGGAACCGGCGGCAGTCACGCCAAAGGCGATGAGGAACGCCAGGATCAGGCCGATGAGGCCTACCAAGTCAGAAAGCTTCTTCTTCAGGAAGGAACCGCCTTCGTTGGCGTCGATGCCCCACATAGCCGAGATGCCAATGCGCAGGTTATTCATCCAGCCCAGTCCGGACCACAGGGTGGTCAAACCACCGATACCAAACATGGCCCCGCGCTGTTCAATGGCCGTATCGAGAATCTCATTGACCGTATCGCCCATATCGCCATCTAGCGAGCTGGTGATCTGGGACTGCAAATCATTGAGCAAGTCCTCGCGGTTAGCCAAGACGGCGGCGACGGTAGCCACGATCAGCATCGCGAGCGGGAAGATGGATAGCACCGAGTAATAGGTGATGCCGGCGGCAAATTGATTGCCGCCTTCTGCACCATAGCGCTCGTTCATGCGCATCAGGTGATCAACGAATCTGGACTTGGCGCGGATCTTATCTACCGCACCAGGTTCGTCGGCATTAGCGCGTTCGATGCCGTAGTGGTCCGTCTTCTTCGAGGAGGATTGCGTGGTGGTAGGCACGTGCTTCCCTTCTTGCTCGCACAGTTTTTATCCCACCTAGAGTAACTGGCAAATGCCCACTTGTCCCTTTGTGGGGTGGTGCATGGGGAAGCAGCCGCCGACTACTTGCGCAGGCGAGGAAGGAAGCCGACCTTTTCATAGACGTCGTCGACAAGCGGCTGGGCAATTTCTTGCGCCGTCTCTGCGCCCTTGGCCAGGATGCGCTCGAGCTCGCCGCGATCCGCCATCAGCTCATCAAAGCGTGCCTTGAGCGGAGTGGTAAATTCCTGCAGCGCATCTGCGGTATCGACCTTGAGGTGGCCATAGCCCTGGTCGGCGTACTTCTCCACCAAGGAATCGATGGATTCACCGGTCAGCGCGGACTGGATGACCAATAGGTTAGACACACCCGGCTGATTTTCGCGGTCAAAGGCTACCGAACCCAAGTCATCCGTCACGGCGGACTTAATGCGCTTGGCTGAGGTCTTCGGCGCGTCCAAGAGATTGACCAAGCCCTTGGGGTTGGCTCCGGACTTAGACATCTTGGAGGTCGGCTCCTGCAGGTCATAAATCTTGGCCGCGCCCTCCGGGATGAACGGCTCCGGAACCTTGAAGGTCTCGCCGTACTTATTATTAAAGCGCTCGGCCAGGTTACGAGTCATTTCCATGTGTTGGCGCTGATCCTCACCCACCGGCACATAATCCGGCGAGTAGAGCAAAATATCGGCGGCCATGAGGATCGGGTAGGTAAATAGGCCCACCGAGGTGCGGTCCGAGCCCTGCTTGGCGGACTTATCCTTGAACTGGGTCATGCGGGAGGCCTCACCAAAACCGGTCAGGCACTGAAAGACCCAGGTCAACTCCGTGTGCGCAGGCACGTGCGACTGGACAAAGAGCGTGGACTTGTCCGGGTCAATGCCTAGGGCAATAAGCTGGGCGGCACCCGCGATGGTGCGGTTGCGCAGCTCCTCGGGATTTTGCTCCACGGTAATCGCGTGCAGGTCCGGAATGAAGTAGAAGGCATCATAGCCGTCCTGCAGGTCAATCCACTGCTTGAGCGCTCCCAGGTAATTACCCAGGTGATAGGAATCAGCGGTGGGTTGGATACCGGACAGGACGCGGGAAACGGTGGAATTGTCTGCAGTCATGGTGCTTTATCCTACCCCTTAGCTCCGGCGCGCGGTCCACATCCTTCCCCCAGCAGTGCCCCTCCCGGATCGAAAAATTCCCCCCGCCCGGAGGGCAGAGGGAATGCGACGCAAAGATTTTAAATCTTGCGGGAGGTGGGGCTGACCACGTCCATCAGGATGGCCCAACCGGAAACCATCAGCGCGCCACCTACGCCCATGAGCACGATGGGGCCGAGGAAAGCGAAGGACGGACCAACAATGGTCCACCACCAAATGCTCAGGCCGAGGATTACAGCGCCGAGGACGAAAGAAATAATTGCGCGAGCCATGAACTTTCTCCGTTGCAGATTACTGATTTTTTTGACCTGCCTATGGTAGCACTACTGCTTGTGTTTAGGCGCCTTGCGCTTGCCGACGTCCCCCTTATTGAAGCTCCACTGCTGCTCCACGTTTACTCCCCTCGCCCCTGGCGAGTGCCGGCCACTCGGCCGGGTAATCGATTGTTGCTTCGGGCGGCGCGCGATGCGGTTGCTGGAAATATCGTCGTAGTCCGCCCCCTCTGCCGCAGTAGAAAAAGCTCGTGTCTTGTTCTTAAACGGGCGGCTTAAAGGCCTAGTCAACGGACGCGTGATGGGGCTGGCGTATCGCGTGGCCGCGCCTGCCTTGCGCTTGGCTTTGCGGGCGCCATCGCGCACGATGCGCGCGGACAACCGCAAACGCGGGTCCATCTGCTGTTCTGCATCACGATATTCAAAGACGGGCAATCCCTTCTTGAAGTAGATCGCGGCCAAGCGGGAAATAAAGCACACGGAGGCGGTGATGATCGCGGCCGGTTCTTCGGCCAGGCCGCCGTGGTAGAGCGCCATAAAAAGCGCCGCGGCCAGCAGGGAAATGGCGGCATAATATTCGCCGGAAAAGACCAGCGGAATGCGATCTGAAAGCAGGTCACGCAGCACGCCACCAAAAACGCCGGAAATCACCGCAGACACCGAGGCAATAATGAACCCGTGGCCCAGGTGGACTGCGATTTGGGTGCCCAGCACCGAAAAGACCGCGAGCCCTAGGGCATCCAAGATGAGGAAGAGATGGCGGAAGTAGTGCATAAGGAAGGACATGCCCACCGTCACCACGGCCGCCACGATGACAATCACCAGATAAATGGGGTGTTCTACCCAGGTAAATGGAGGGTCATCGAGGATCATATCGCGCACCGTGCCGCCGCCGAGCGCCGTCATGGAGGCGATCATGGTGACACCAAAAAGGTCGAGCTTTTGACGTCCAGCGGATAATGCCGCGGTCATAGACTCGGCGGTAATGCCGACTACGTAAAGGACGCTAAATAATGGCGTCATCAGCTGTACTCCACCACTAGTGGGGAATGGTCGGACCAGCGCTGCTCTACGGTGGGGGCCTTTTCCACCCAAGTGCGCTGCGCGCGCTCCAGCATCGGACGGGTAGCCGCCTGATAATCGATGCGCCACCCGGCGTTGTTATTAAAGGCCTGGCCGCGGTAGGTCCACCAGGTATAGGGGCCGTCTTCGTCCGGGTGCAGGCGGCGGGCCACGTCGAACCACTGTGGCTGCGCGGCCGGGGCCCACGGCTCGCCGCCGGCGTAGTCGACGACGCCCTGCCATTGCCCCAGGTTCTTCTTTTCCTGCGGCTCATCATCCGGGAACGCACCAAAGACGTGGTCCATGAAGGCGCGCTCTTCGGGCAGATGGCCGGCCTTCTTTTCATTGGCCTTATTATTCTTCAGGTCCTGGGCGCGGTGGCAGATATTCCAATCGCCGCCGATCACCATTTCGGACGGGCTGCCATCGGGGTTCGTGCGCGCCGCGTTATCCGCCAGAATGTCTTGGAACTCGTCCAAGAAGCGGTACTTTTCATCCAACTTCGGCGAATCCGTATCACCGGAAGGCAGGTACAGAGAAGCGACGCGGATATCGCGGGTGGTCGCAGCGATCCAGCGGCCGGCGTCGCTAAAGGAGCCGAAGCCCACTTCGACGTCGGCAAGCGGGGTGCGAGACAAGATGCCCACGCCGGCGCGGCCCTTTGCGGCGGCGTCGGCAAGAGCCAAGTGCCAGCCCGACTCCAGGGCTGGGGCCAAGGCTTTTTCGGCCTGCTCCGGGGTAGCGCGCACCTCTTGCATGAGCACGATATCTGCCGAAGTCTCTTCTAACCAGGCATTCATGCCGGGGTTATTTTCATTGCGCTGCTTACACGCAGCGCGGATTCCGTTGACGTTAACGCTCGCGATGGTAAGGGTCATGCAACCAGCATATCGGTCCGTTTATGAATGGCGAGCAAGACGCTTTTTATCCCACATCGTCGCAGCCCACACCAGGCAACCCGCAGCCGCCAGGCCAGCACCCGCCAGTGCCGGAGCGGAGTAGCCCAAGCCAGCACCCACGACGGCACCGCCAATGGTCGCGCCCGCTGCATTCGCAATGTTCAGCGCGGACTGATTGAGCGCGGCGGCCAAAGTCTGGGCGTCGCCAGCCACATGCACCAAGCGCAGCTGCAGCGAAGGCACCAGAGTCGAGCCCATAAATGCCACGCAGCCAAAGCAAATCGTGGCCGGGATGGCGTGTCCAGAGAGGAAGTAAAAAGCGGTAAGGATAACGATAAGGCAGGCCAAGGCAAAGATGATGCCAAACTCCAGGTTGCGGTCCGCCAGCCAGCCGCCGAAGGCATTGCCGATGGTCATGCCGATGCCATAGGCCATGAGCACCACCCAGATGAGGCTCTGATCCATGCCGGCGACCTCGGTCATGGTCCAGGAAATATAGGTATAGACGGAGAACATACCGCCGAAGCCCACCACGCCCATGATGACGGTGAACCACACCTGGCTGTTTTTAAACGCCCCGAACTCCGTGCGGATATCGGTCTGCTTCATCTCCGTCATGTGCGGCATCAGGAAGAACAGTGCAATGGCGGTGATAATGCCCAGCGCCACAACCACAAGGTAGGCCGCCTGCCAGCCCAACGCGGAGCCAAGCGCCTGCGCGGCCGGCACCCCAATGACCGTGGCGATGGCCAGCCCCATGCCCACATAGGCCATGGCTTTACCGCGTCCGCCTGGAGGCGCCATGGATGCGGCCGAAAGGTTCGCCACGGAGAAATAAGCACCGTGCGGCATACCCGCAATGAAGCGCGCCACCATGAGGATGGCGTAGTTCGGTGCCACCACCGATAGCAGGTTTCCCACCACGAGGAATCCGATGAGCAGCAGGATCAGGCGACGGCGCGGGAGCTTGCCGGTAAAGGCCGCAATCAGCGGGGCGCCGACCACCACGCCCATCGCGTAGATGGTGATGAGGGTTGAGGCGTTTTCTTCCGAAATGCCAAAATCATCCGCGATAAGCGGCAGCAAGCCCATCGACACGAACTCCGTAGTGCCAATGGCAAAGGCGCCAAGCGCCATAGCCACCATCACGATGGCGCGGCGACCGGCGGTAATCTCCGTTTGCAAAGGCAACGGACGACGCCGAATGCGGGGTTCATGGGCGCTGCGCGGGCTTAGCTCGTCGATGATTTTCATGGAGAGTGAGGGTACACCCCGCGTTTACCTGCAGCATGCCCGCGGCGGGTACTCGTGAATATCTCCACCCCGCCAGCCAGTGGGTGATGCTGGCCACGCAACCCTTTTCAAGGGGCGCAAATGGGGGATCACTATCAGCAAACTGGCCCACATGCCGCCCACAAAATCGGTACTCTGGGCACTTGAACAATTTTCCAACGTTACTTAGGAGAATCATGGCAAAGATTACGTGGACCCGTACCGATGAGGCGCCGCTGCTGGCGACCTACTCCCTCAAGCCCATTGTGGAGGCCTTCGCTTCTACTGCGGGCATTGACGTAGAAACCCGCGATATTTCGCTGGCCGCCCGCATCGCCGCGCAGTTCCCGGAGCGCCTGACCGAGGAGCAGACGGTCGAAGACGCCCTAGCAGAGCTGGGCAAGATGGCCAAGACTCCGGAAGCAAATATCATCAAGCTGCCGAATATTTCCGCTTCCCTGGTGCAGCTGAAGAAGGCCATCGCCGAGCTGCAGGCTGCCGGCTACGACCTGCCTGATTACCCGGATAACCCTTCCACCGAGGAAGAAAAGGACATCGCCGCCCGCTACGATTCCGTCAAGGGCTCCGCTGTTAACCCGGTGCTGCGTGAGGGCAACTCCGACCGCCGCGCACCGGAGGCCGTGAAGAACTTTGTCAAGAAGCACCCGCACCGCATGGGTGAGTGGTCCAAGGACTCCAAGACCAACGTTGCCACCATGGCGGACAACGACTTCCGCCACAATGAAAAGTCCGTCATCCTGGACAACGAGGACACCTTGTCCATCGTCCTTAAGACCGCCGACGGCGAGCAGACCCTACTGCCGGAGCTGCCGGTTCTCAAGGGCGAGGTCATCGACGGCACCTTCATGTCCGCCAAGGCTCTGGATGAGTTCCTCATCGCACAGGTCAAGCGCGCCAAGGAAGAAGGCGTGCTCTTCTCCACCCACCTGAAGGCCACCATGATGAAGGTCTCTGACCCCATCCTCTTCGGCCACGTCGTCCGCGCTTTCTTTGCTGATGTATATGACAAGTATGGCGAGGAACTGCTGGCTGCTGGCCTCAACGGCGAAAACGGCCTGGGCGCTATCTACGAGGGCCTGAAGAACCTGGACAACGGCGAGGAAATCAAGGCTGCTTTCGACGCCGCTCTTGCCGAAGGCCCCGACCTTGCCATGGTCAACTCCCACAAGGGCATCACCAACCTGCACGTGCCTTCCGACGTCATTATTGACGCCTCCATGCCCGCCATGATCCGCACCTCCGGCCACATGTGGAATAAGAACGACGAGGAGCAGGACACCCTCGCCGTCATTCCGGATTCCTCCTACGCTGGCGTGTACCAGGCTGTTATCGAGGACTGCAAGGAAAATGGTGCCTTCGACCCGACCACCATGGGTACCGTGCCGAACGTTGGCCTGATGGCGCAGAAGGCCGAGGAGTACGGCTCCCACAATAAGACCTTCAAGATCCCGGCCGCGGGCACTGTTGAGGTTCGCAACTCCCAGGGCGAGGTCCTCATCTCCCACGATGTGGAGGAAGGCGATATCTGGCGCGCCTGCCAGACCAAGGACGCCCCGATCCAGGACTGGGTCAAGCTCGCCGTCAACCGCGCTCGCCTGTCCGGTATGAAGACCATCTTCTGGCTCGACCCGGAGCGCGGCCACGACCGCAATATCCAGTCCCTGGTGGAGAAGTACCTTAAGGACCACGACACCGAGGGCCTAGACATCTCCATCGAGGACCCGGTAACCGCTACCAAGACCTCCATCGAGCGCATCCGCCGCGGCGAGGACACCATCTCCGTTACCGGCAACGTGCTGCGTGACTACAACACGGACCTCTTCCCCATCCTCGAGCTGGGCACCTCCGCCAAGATGCTATCTGTGGTTCCACTCATGGCAGGTGGCGGCCTCTTCGAGACCGGTGCCGGCGGCTCCGCCCCGAAGCACGTCCAGCAGGTAGAAGAAGAAAACCACCTGCGCTGGGATTCCCTCGGCGAGTTCCTGGCCTTGGCTGAGTCCTTCCGCCACGAAAAGCAGACCAACGGCAACGAGAAGGCCGGCGTCCTGGCCGCTACCTTGGACAAGGCCACCGAGCGCCTGCTCAATGAGGGCAAGTCCCCGTCCCGCAAGGTAGGCGAAATCGATAACCGCGGTTCCCACTTCTTCCTGGCCACCTTCTGGGCCGAAGAGCTGGCTAACCAGACCGATGACGCCGATCTCGCCGCCGCCTTCAAGGACGTAGCTTCCCAGCTGTCCTCCCAGGCAGACGAGATTGCCCAGGCGCTTGTCGACGCCCAGGGCAACCCCGCAGACCTCGGCGGCTACTACTGGCCAAATGACGAGAAGACCTCTGCCGTCATGCGCCCGGTAGCAAAGTTCAACGAGATTATCGACGGCCTGAAGAAGTAATTCTTCCCAAAAAGCCGCCCCGCAGCGTTCATTGCTTCGCTGCGGGGCGGCTTTAGTGTGCGCGCGGGTTTAGAAGCTATCGAGCCAGGCGGCGTGCACGCGGGCGTCGCCATTTTCTTCTGGGTGGAAGCTCAGCGCTGTCACGCGGCCCTGTCGCACGCCGACCACTGCGTCGCCGCCCTCTCCCGGCACCGTCGCGATGACCTCGACGCCCTCGCCTAGGCGGGTAACCAGCGGCGCGCGGATAAAGCTCGCCTCAATGTCGAGCGTTTCCTCCCCCATCGCGACCGGCACGGTACGTTCCTCGGAAAAGCGCTGGTTGCCAAAGGCATTGCGGCGCACGGTCACGTCCACTAGCTCCAGGGTTTGCTGCCCCGGCGCGGGGTTATCGAGCTCGCGGGCGCAGTAGATGAGTCCCGCGCAGGTCGCGAGCACCGGCAGGCCTGCAGCTGCGGCGTCGCGCAGCGGCTCGGCCAGATCGAAGCTGCGCGCCAGCTTGTCGATGACACTCGACTCGCCGCCCGGAATCACCAGCCCGTCGAGCCCGTCCAGGTCCCGCGGCACCCGCACCCGGCGAGTAACAACACCGAGCTCATCAAGAATGCGCAGGTGCTCCTCGACGCCACCTTGCAGCGCCAGCACCCCAACGGTGGCTACCATCCGCGCTCGGCCAGGCGGTGCGGCGCAGGCACGTCGTTGACATTGATGCCCACCATGGCCTCGCCCAAGCCGCGGGAAAGCTTTGCGAGTTCGGCCGGCTGGTCGTAGAGGGTCGCCGCCTTGACGATGGCCTCCGCACGCTTGGCGGGCTCGCCGGACTTGAAGATGCCGGAGCCGACGAAGACGCCTTCGGCGCCCATCTGGCGGACAAGGGCGGCGTCGGCAGGCGTGGCCACGCCACCGGCGACAAAAAGCACAACCGGGAGCTTGCCGGTCTCCGCAACCTCTGCGACTAGGTCGTACGGTGCCTGCAGCTCCTTGGCCGCGACGTAGAGCTCATCGCGATCCAGGTAGCGCAGGCGGGCAATCTCGGCCTTAATCGTGCGCAGGTGCTTCACGGCCTCCGAGACATCGCCCGTGCCGGCCTCGCCCTTGGAACGAATCATGGCCGCACCCTCGGTGATGCGGCGCAGCGCCTCACCCAGGTTGGTCGCGCCACACACGAATGGCACATCGAAGTCCCACTTATTGATGTGGTTGACATAATCGGCCGGGCTGAGCACCTCGGACTCATCGATGAAATCCACGCCCAGCTCGCCGAGGATCTGAGCCTCCACAAAGTGGCCGATGCGGGCCTTGGCCATGACCGGGATGTCCACCGCTTCGACGATGCCCTCAATTAGCTCTGGATCCGACATGCGGGCCACCCCGCCCTGCGCACGAATATCGGCCGGCACACGCTCCAACGCCATAACTGCCGACGCACCCGCGTCCTCCGCAATGCGCGCCTGCTCCGGCGTGACGACGTCCATAATGACGCCGCCTTTCAACATATCGGCTAGTCCTCGCTTCACGCGCGTAGTGGCGCGTCCTTGTTCATTTACCTGTTCAGTCATAGGTCACATAGTGGCCCACACAATTGGTACAAGACAAGAGCCATTTTCAGCGTGTTGGATTAGACCACTTATGATGAAGGAGTGCCTCTCCGCCTCGATCCCTCTGATACGCGGCCGCTGCCCGTGCAAATCGCCGCGGCCCTCCGCACCCAGGTTGCCGCCGGCGCCCTCCTGCCCGGCGAGCGCGTTGCCTCCACCCGTACCTTAGCCACCCAGCTCGGCGTTTCCCGAGGCAGCGTAGTCACCGCCTACGAGCAACTCACGGCCGAGGGATACCTTACGGCCGAGGTTGGCTCCGGCACCGTCATCAACCCGCTGCTCCCCCACGCACGCGCCCCGCGGCCGGAGCCGGCCCCCAAACCGGCCGCCGAGCCCGAGCTGGTGTCACTGACGCCCGGACTGCCCGACACCGCGGGAATCCTCACCCCTGAATGGAGGGCCGCGTGGCGCGCTGCGGCCGTCGACCCCTCCGGCGACCTTCCCCGCGAGGTCGCCGCGCACCTGCGCCACATGCGCGGGCTTAACGTCGACCCAACCCGCATCCTCATCACGGCCGGTGCCCGCGATGGCCTTTCGGTACTCCTGCGCGCCCTCGGCCGCCCGCTGCGCGTGGGCGTGGAATCACCCGGCTACCCCAGCCTGCGCCGAGTCCCCCAGGCCCTCGGCCACACGCTGCTGGAAATCCCCACCGGCCGCGACGGCGTCACTGTTCCCACCGCCGACCTCGACGCCCTCATCGTCACCCCCAGCCATCAATATCCCTACGGCGGCTCCCTGCCTGCAGCCCGGCGCGCAGAGCTCGTCGAATGGGCCCGCGCACATGACGCCCTCCTCATCGAGGACGACTTCGACTCCGAGCTGCGCTACGTCGGCCAGCCACTTCCCGCCCTGGCCGCGCTCGCCCCAGAACACACCGTGCTACTCGGGACTTTTTCCTCCGTCATTTCCCCCTCGATTGCATGCGGTTACCTCGTCCTCCCGCCACGCTTGCGCCCGGCCGTGGACCGTGTGCGCGATATCTTCGGCCAACCCGTCGGCTCCATCCCCCAGGCCGCGCTCGCCCACTACCTTGCCAGCGGCGCTTTACGACGCCACACCGGCCGCATGCGCCGCACCTATAAACGCCGCCGCAACCTAGTGGCCGAAGCGCTTGGCTCCATCGATGGCACCCAGCTCCTTCCCATCCACGGTGGACTCCACGCGGTCCTACTGTGCGACCCGGCCGTTGTCCCCCGCGCCGCCGCCCGCGGCATCAAACTCACCCCGCTGCGCGATTATTGGGGCGGGGCCGAAGCTGAAGACGGCGTCGTACTCGGCTTCGGCCACCTCAGCGATACCGAGCTACGCGAAAGCCTTTCTGCAGTTGCGGCGGCTTTACAGGGGTGATACCGTAAAGCCCACGTTTATAAACGAAAGGTAATAGTTGTCTTTAGGTCCGATTGAGCTCCTTCTCATCCTCGTTTTCGTCCTTATCCTCGCTGGAATTATCGCCCTCGTGGTCACGCTCGTGCGCAATAGCAATGACACCCGCGCGAATACTAGCCGCATTGCTAATCAGCTCGAGGAGCACGACCGCCGCCACTAAGAAAGACACCCCACCAGACCAAGCGCCACACCGACCGCTTGGTCTATTTTTATTCTCACGGCTGCCAGCGCGTTTCTACAAAATCATTCGCTATATATACCGCTTGGTCTAGTCTTGCCAAGCATGACGACGAAATACGATAACTCCATTTCCAACTGGTCTTTCGCTACCCGCTCTGTACACGCAGGCCAAAACCTCGACGGGCACCACAACGCCCGCAATGTGCCGATTTACCAGACCACCTCTTACGTTTTTAACGACGCCGAGCACGCGGCCAACCGCTTTAATCTTTCCGACGCCGGCCCCATCTACACCCGCCTGACCAACCCCACCCAGGACGCGCTGGAAGAACGCCTCGCTTCCCTCGAGGGCGGCGTCGCGGCCGTTGCCTTCGCTTCCGGCCAGGCCGCCGAAACCGCGGCCATTTTGAACCTCGCCTCGGCCGGCGACCACATCGTGACTTCCCCGCGCCTCTACGGCGGCACCTCCACCCTCTTTACCGTCACGCTCAAGCGCCTAGGCATCGACGTCACCCTCGTCGAGGCCCCGGACGACCCGGCCTCCTGGCAAGACGCCGTTCAGCCAAATACCAAGGCATTCTATGGCGAGACCTTCGGCAACCCCGTGGCTGATGTCCTTGATATCCCCGCCATCGCCGAGGTTGCCCACAATAACCAGGTCCCGCTCATCGTGGATAACACCATCGCCACCGCCGCCCTCGCCCGGCCGCTGGACCTCGGCGCAGATATCGTCGTGGTCTCCACTACCAAGTTCTATACCGGCAATGGCTCGGCCGTCGGCGGCGCGATTATCGACGGCGGCTCCTTCGACTGGACCGTCACCCGCAACGGCGAGCCCGTATTCCCCTATTTCGTCACCCCGGATGAGGCCTACCACGGACTCAAATACGCCGACCTCGGCGCTTCGGCCTTCGCGCTCAAGGCCCGCGCTGGCCTGCTGCGCGATACCGGCGCCGCCATCTCCCCCTTCAACGCCTGGCTGACGCTGAATGGAATTGAGACGGTGGGACTGCGCGTCGAAAAGCACAATGCCAACGCCCAAGCCGTCGCCGAGTACCTGGAAGGCCACGCCAAGGTCACCAAGGTCAACTACGCCGGCCTCGACTCCTCGCCGTATAAGGCCACCAAGGAAAAGCTCGGCTATGCCTATACCGGCTCCGTGCTCTCCTTCGACATCGACGGCGGCCGCGAAGAAGCCTGGGCGTTTATCGACGCCCTCAAGCTCCACTCCAACCTCGCCAATATCGGCGATACCCGCTCCCTGGCCGTGCATCCGGCAACCACCACGCACTCGCAATCCGATGAACCTGCGCTGGCAGCGGCCGGCATTACTCAATCCACTATCCGCCTGTCCGTGGGCATCGAGTACATCGATGACATCATCGCGGACCTCGAGCTGGGCTTTAACGCGCTGGTATGAAGCTAGTTAGCATCGGCGATTTCCACACCGAAGCCGGCGCCACGCTTGCCGACGCCCACATTGCCTACCACCGCTTCGGCCACCTTCTCGGCGATCCCCATGGCGCCAATAACGTCATCCTGGTCGAACACGCGCTAACCGGGGACTCGAATGTGGCCGAGTGGTGGGCCGACCTAGTAGGCCCCGGCAAGGCGCTGGATACGACGAAGTGGTGCATTATCGCTACCAATGCACTGGGCGGCTGCGCAGGCTCTACCGGCCCGGCTTCTCCGCACCCAGACGATGGCCGTGCTTGGGGTTCGCGTTTTCCCGCGCTTTCCGTGCGCGACCTCGTTGCGGCCGAGCGTGCCGCTTTGCATGAACTTGGCATCACCCACGTGCATGCCGTCATCGGCGGCTCAATGGGTGGCGCGCGCACGCTGGAGTGGACACTGATGCACCCCGATTTCCTCGACGCAGCCTGCGTCATTGCCGTTTCGGCCCGCGCCTCTGCTTGGCAGATTGGCATCCAGTCGGCGCAAATCGCGGCCATCGAGCAAGATTCGTTCTGGCACGGCGGCGATTATTACGCTTCCGCCCAGCGCCCGCGCGAGGGGCTGGCGGCCGCGCGCCGCATTGCGCACCTGACCTACCGCGGCGAACAAGAAATTGACGAGCGCTTCGGCGTTCATGCACAGACCGGCGAGAACCCGCTCGGGCCTTACCGTCGCCGCGATAATCGCTTTGCCGTTAACTCCTACCTGGATTACCAAGGAATCAAGCTGGCCGACCGCTTCGATGCCGGCTCCTATGTCACTCTCACCGAGGCGCTCAACCGCCACGATATCGGCCGTGACCGCGGTGGGCTCAACCGCGCGCTGGGATCATCCAAGGTACCTACAATGGTCGTAGGAGTAGACACGGACATCTTGTACCCGTATCACCAGCAAGAACATATCTCGCGCAATCTGGGAAATCTATTGGCTATGGCCAAGGTGGTCTCCCCGGTAGGCCACGACGCCTTCCTTACCGAGTCACGCCAAATGGATCGCATACTGCGCAACTTCCTTAGACTTTCCCAGCCGGACCCGCGCATTGATGCAGCGGCAGGCGATCCCACCGAGTACTCGATTTAAAAAGCTCGCGGCAGCAAGGATCGCCAAAGCCGGGCAGCGCGCACTATGCGCTGCGCTGGGGCGGCGAAGGGACGAAGCGGCTCAGCGATCGTCGGGTGGCTTCGCCCAAGGCGGGCGCCACACGATGCCTTCTCCAGGACGACGCTCGAGCCGGCCGCGACGCGGCGGTGCATTCGGGTCATCGTCGTTCACAGCATTGTGATACTTGCACGCAATGGTGAGGTTTTCGGGATTCGTATCGCCGCCCAGCAGCCACGGGGTGAGATGGTGGACTTGGCATTCATCCGCCGGCGTGTGGCAGTCGGGCCACGGGCACACCGGGTTTTCTGCCATCGCCATTTGGCGTTGCTTCCATGTAGCCAAGCGCCGCGATTGATAAAGGTTGACGGGGCCGGTGACGGGGTGAATGAGGGTGATAAGGCCGACGTCGGCAAGCGCGCGGCGGACAAGATCCGCACCAGATATCTGGGCGCCGTTGGTCAGCTGCAAGGTGACGTCCTCGCCGTGGGTGACCTTCACCATCTCATTCAGGTTGAGCACCACATTGGTGGTGATTGTGGAGGTAGAGGCGCCCTCGGCAAAGACGCGACGAGCATCGGCGACGGTGGAGACGTGGTTATTAATTTCTGCAACCAACTCGGACTCGGCGGTAATTGTCAGGGTCCACAGGTCATCGCGGCGGCGGGTCAGGCGCACGCCTTCGGAGCGCTTGGTGGTACGCTCCTCGCGCACTAGGCGACGGGCGTGCTTATCAATTTCGCTGGTGGAAAGGCGCAGGGCACATAGTTCCTCGCGCAATGCCCAGGCCGCCCGCTGGGTTTTCATCTTCTGTGCGAAGTGCTCGATAATTTTCAGCGCGTCGAGCGGCAGCGAAGTGCGGCGGGCGGCGCGCTGTTTAGCACCAAAGGCGGTGCGGCCGAAGTAAGTATCGGCCAGGCGGGCAAACTCGGCGGCCTCGCGATCACTAAAGCCCTTATCGACGAGCTCTTCTACCGACAGCCCAACGCACTCCTCGATGAGCACCATCGGGGAGTTCACGGCAGCCAGGTAGTTCGAAATCATGGCACCGAACCTAAGCCGGCCGTGCATAACGGCGCGCGGTGGTGGCCCAGAGCCTGTGGATAACCGCCCGAACCACACCCTTTCGGGCCGAGTTAGGTGAAGGCTCTACAAAACCTGTGGATAACTAGCTACCGAGCGCGTCCACAGAAAAGGCCAGAAAGGCCATCGTGGCGCCGAGCAGGCCGGTAAAGCAGGCGTCAAAGCGGCGCGAGCGTACGGCCAGCACGCCGACGCGGCTGGAATCACACGTCAGTCGGACCACGGTGAGCCACAGCAGGGCCAGGCCGAGGAGGAACGTGGCCCGGCGCCAGTATTCGAAGACAGCATAGCCGCCGGAGATAACCACGCCGGCCACGAAGATGCCAATTGCTGCCCACTGCGCGGCAGGCGGCAGTGGGGAGGGCGCGAGCTCGGCGTCGTGCGGATTATCTAGATTCACGCCAACTTTTCCGCGCGTTCGACGATATTGCGTACCAGGAAGGCACGGGTCAGCGGGCCGACGCCACCTGGGTTCGGAGAGACGAACCCGGCCTTATCCCAGCAATCTGGGTGAATGTCGCCGGTGAGCTTGCCGTCGACGCGGGAGACTCCGACGTCGAGAAGCGCGGCGCCTTCCTTAATCATGTCCGCGGTGAGCATGTGGGGCTGGCCGGCGGCGGCAATGACGATATCGGCCTCGCGGGTCTCAGCGGCCAAGTCCTTGGTGCCGGTGTGGCACAGCGTGACGGTGGAGTTCTCGCTGCGGCGGGTAAGCATCAGGCCGATGGGGCGGCCTACGGTAACACCACGGCCGATGACCACGGTCTTGGCGCCGTTGAGCTCGACGCCGAAGCGGCGCAGCAGATGCAGGCAGCCGTTCGGGGTGCACGGCAAGGGCGCCTCCTCGTTGAGCACGAGCTTGCCCAGGTTGACTGGGTGCAGGCCATCGGCATCCTTGGCGGGGTCAATGCGCTCGAGGATGGCGTTTTCATCCAGGTGCTTAGGCAGCGGCAACTGGACGATGTAGCCGGTGCAGGCATCATCGGCGTTGAGCTCATCGATGACGGCTTCTAGTTCTTCCTGGGTGATATCGGCCGGCAGGTCCTTGCGGATGGAGTTGATGCCAAGCTTTTCACAGTCACGATGTTTCATCTTCACATAGGATTGGGAGCCCGGATCCTCACCTACGAGGACGGTCGCCAGGCCAGGGGTAATCCCCTTCTCCTTCAGCGCGGACACGCGCTGGGCAAGGTCGGAAAAAATCTCGTCGCGGTACAGTGTGCCATCTAGTTTGGTAGCGCTCATAGCCACCATCCTAGACTGAAGGCATGAGCCAGCTGCACATTGTCTTTGATAACCCAGTCATCCCTACTAATACGGGCAACGCGATTCGCACGGCCGCGGTGACGGGCGCGAGCCTGCACCTGATTGAGCCGCTGGGTTTCAATTTCGACGATAAGCACTTAAAGCGCGCCGGTCTGGATTATCACGATTTGGCCGATGTGCAGATTCACAAGGACTTCCAGGCCTGCATGGATGCGCTGCCGGGCGCGCGCGTCTTCGCTTTTACCACGCATACGGATAAGTGGTTTACGGATATCGAATACCAAGAAGGCGATGTCCTACTCTTTGGCACGGAGCCGACCGGCCTGCCAGAGGAGCACATCAATCATCCGCGCGTAACGGACCGCGTGCGCATTCCGATGGTGCCGGCCAGGCGCTCAATGAACTTGTCGAATTCGGCCTCGACGGCCGTATTTGAGGCGTGGCGCCAATTGGGATTTAACGGGGCGGTTTAAGCTCCGGCAGTTGGCGGGAGCGCAGCTGGGTAAGGAGTGCGGCGGCGTCGGCAAGCGTGAGGTTGCGCGCGTCCATGCGCACGGGCCCCTGGACTAGGTCGAGGCCGACGGTGGCTAGGCCGAGCGCCTGCGAAATCGGTCCGCGGCGATAGGTCAACTCCTGGATATGGGAGGTGTGGATGGCCTTGACGCGGCGATTGAGCCGGCCGTTGCGCACTATGACGTAGCCGCCGGTAAGCGCCACGGTTTGTTGGCGGTAGTCCAGCGGGGAAACCCACTTGGCGCGGGCTGGCGAGGCGTAGGTGGGCGCGGCGTCGGCCGGCAGGAATTGCCGGGCTTGGGCGAGGGTGCCCACCGGCAGGATGCGGGTGGAACCAGAAGCCTTTCCGCTTGCCGACGCCCCATACCCCGCCACCGAGACCCGTACCTCGTACCAGCCTAGTGGCCGCCAGAGGAAGGGCTGAGTTATCTGCACGGCGTGGATGCGGTCAAGGCGAATGCTTTGGCGGCGGCGATCGGCCAGGCCGTAGGTGATATTGAGTACCTCGCCGTCGGTGCGGGCGGTATAACGCCAGGAAGAATCGAGCACGTTCCAGGCGTTGGGCAGGGCGCCGACGAGGATGGGCAGCGCGGCCGAGAGCGGCAGCCGCGTAACCACAACCAGGATGAGGAAGCCGACGAGGAAAAGCGTGGACGTGCGCAACGCGGCCGCAATCAGGGAGCGGGCGATGGGGATCTCGGGCACGAGAGCTGGTTCCTCGGCCGGTTCTTCAGCCGATTCCTCGGCCGGCGCCTCGGTTTGGGAGGTGGGAGCGCCGTGAACGCGGGCGAGGATGTCATCGCGTAGGGCCTCAGCGTCGGACTTTTTGAGGTAGGCGATTTCGATGACAGAAGATTGGCCGCCCGCGGTTTCCACCCGCACGGCCGCGAGACGAAAGAGGCGGGCGATGACGGGTTCCACGACGTCAACGGCCTGGGTGCGGTCATAGCGCGCGGTGCGCAATTGGACAGATAAGAGGCCGCGGCGCAGGGAAAGCTCTTCCGCGCCGAGCTGATAGCCCATGCGGCGCCACCATAGGCCGGAGGCGAGCCACACCACCGCGCAGACCGCGATGAAACCAGCGAGGGCGAGGGCGGTATCACGCAAGGCCTCGCCGCGGTGTTCGCCGGTAATAAAGGCGAAGATATCGCGCAGGGCCTCCATGTTGACGTTGAGGGCGAAAGCTGCGATGAGGGCCAGGATGACCGACCACAGACGCAGCAGCGGGGTGAGGCGGTGGACGCGACGGAAGTTCGGCTGGGGGCTCATAGGCCGCTCATCCGTTCGCGGGCTTGGTGGGCAAGGCGGGTGCGGAGGGCGTCGGCAAGCGGGGCTTCCAAGCCTTTGATGGTGGCATCCGTGCTGGCAGAGGCCGTGTGGAGCTGCAGCTTTTTCAGGCCAAGGGCGCGGTCGATGGGCCCGGAGGTCACGTCGACGAACTGGATGCGGCCGTAGGGCACCACGGTGAAGGAATGCCAGAGCTTGCCGCGAGTGATAAGTAACTCATCGTCGGTCTCGAGCCAGCCCATATTGCGCACTTGAGCGGGAATGAGCCAGAGCAGCCAGAAGAAAAGACCGACGAAGATGCCGGCCGCCCAGTAGAACCACGGGGTCCACCAGAAGCCTGCCGCAGCGGCGGCCGCGGCGAGCAGAAACATCCAGCTCAGGTGGTGGATATAGCGCGAGGTCACAAGGCGCGGCGAGACGGGATTCATTTCTTCGCTCATAGTTATTGACAGTATCAATCGGGCCCACCCCTTGCGCAACTTATCGTTACTCGATATTATCGAATTACGACAACATCGAAAGTCGATAAGTTATCGACAGAAAGGATTGTCATGACCACCCCACAGCCCACCTCCAAGGCCGAGCGCCGCGAAATTAATGCGGCAGCCGGTCTCGCCCTCCTTACGATCATCATCCTCGGCCCGACTTACCTGCGCGACCTTGCCACCGGAAGGTTTTCCACCGCCCTGAGCGCGGCCGTTACGGAAGGTCTAAGCAAACACAACCTCGACGGTGGACCATTGTGGCTACTTAGCGCGGCGCTCGTCGTCAAGATTGCGGCCATCCTAATTATCGCGTTCTTTGCCTATCACTTGGTCAAGCCGATGCTTCGCGGACAGGTTTTTAATACGAAAAATATCCGCCCCCTAAACGGAATGACCATTGGCATCCTCGTCTGGTTTATCGGACGGTTCGTGCTCGAAGGCCTAGGAAATAACTGGGCTTCCTCACAGCTTGGAATCGACTGGTGGGCCAGCCAGGATGGAACGTCGCTTGGCGAGCTTGCGCTTCCCTACCTCTTCGTCTGCACCTTGCAGCTCTTCTCGGCCGCTATCAAGCGCGGCTGCACGCTGGAAGAGGAGGTCGAAGGCCTTGTCTGAGGCACAAGAACCCCAAGTAATCTGCCACCTCGACCGGATTATGCAAGAGCGCGACATTACCGGCGCGGCGCTCGCTAAAGAAGTGGGCATCACCCCAGTTAACCTCTCCGTTCTAAAGAATAATCGCGCCAAAGCCGTACGCTTTAGCACCCTGGCAGCGCTGTGCACGGCACTGGACTGCCAGCCAGGGGATATCTTCAGCGTCGAGTAGCAACCCTTGCCAGGATGTTGGGTTTATGCAATACTTTGACTTATGTCCCCAAAGAAGAAGCCCTCCGCACCCATTTATAACCGGGTACGTGTACTGCGCGCCGAGCGGGACATGTCGCGCGCGCAGCTGGCCGAGGCCATCGACGTCAACCCCCAAACCGTCGGCGCGCTTGAGCGCGGGGATCACTCCCCCAGCCTGGACCTAGCCTTCCGCGTCTGCGAGGTCTTTGACCTCCCCGTGGAGGCTATTTTTTCCCGCCAGGAATTTTCCCCCATGTCCACTGAAATCTATAGGAAGAATTCCTAATGGCTAGCCCAATCCCCGCCTCCGTTTCCCGCCGCAAGCGCCTTGTCCTGGCCGGCGACATTTTCCTCGGCCTGGCCATCGTGACGGCAGCCCTGCACTTCATCGCGCTCAGCTTGTCTAACTTGCTATGGCCGATTGCCGGCATCGCGGCGACTACCTGCACCACATGGCTGCGCCAGTCCATCCGTCACCTCGACGTGCCTACCACGGAGATGGATGAGTACGAACTGCGCCTGCATACCGACGCCCGCGACCAAGGACTCAAGACCGCAGTGGTTACTTCCACAGTGCTCTTCCTCGTCGCCGTTGCCACCGCATTCGGCCTACGCTTCCTCGGAGCGGAGGAAACCGCAGTGGAGGAGGCGACCTCGGGGGCGAGTATCGCCATCTTCTTTGCCAAGCTCATCTATACCCAACTGCTGTGGATCCCTTTTGCGGTAGCCAAGGAATTGGCCAATAAGCTCAACGCAGACGAGCTGCGCAGCGGAGGAAACTAGCGGAAATCGCGGGAGCCGCGGGAGAGGAATTCGCCAAAGTCCAGCGGCTCGAGCTTATCCGCGACCACGCTGACCGCGCCGGTGGCGTTTTGTACGATGCCGCGAATGATCATTGCACGGGCGGTGCGGGCCACAACCTTATGCCGCGACCACAATCCGGGCGAAACCATCACGTTCATCAGGCCGGTTTCATCCTCCACGCCCAAAAAGGTCAAGCCAGACGCAGTACGCGGGCGCTGGCGGTGGGTAATAATGCCGGCGATGCGCACGCGGGTGCCATCGGGAACATGGGGAAGTTGGGAAGCAGGCAGGACGTCGGCAAGCGAGGCACGCACCAGCTCCATCGGTTGCTGGCTATGGGTCACGCCGGTGGAAGCGACGTCGGTAGCCATAAGCTCGAAGGCGGACATGCCAGGCAGGTGCGGTGCAGCCAGCGCGGAAGTGCCAGGCAGCATTCCCTCGCGCTCGGTGGCGGCAACTCCGGCCTGCCACAACGCTTGACGACGATCCAACCCCAGACACTCCAATGCCCCAGCCGTGGCCAGCGCTTCCACCTGCTCCACGCTGAGATCCGCCCAGCGCGAAAGATCGGACACGCTAGCAAAAGGCGCGGCCGCCTCCACGCGCTCGGCGGCGGACTCCCCCAACCCCTTAATGAGGTTGAGGCCCAGCCGAATCTCGCCCGACCCCGTTGCGCGGGCCTGCGCACCAGAATCATTGATACTCACCGGCAGCACCCGCACGCCGTGGCGCCGGGCATCTTGGATGAGCGACTGCGGGGAATAAAAGCCCATCGGCTGCGCGCGCAGCAGGCCCACGCAGAATTCCGCCGGGTAGTGGTACTTAAACCACGCGGAGAAATACACCAGTGAGGCAAAGGACTGCGAGTGCGATTCGGGGAAACCATAGGCAGCAAAGGCCACGATTTTGGCCCAGAGCTTATCCGCCACCTCGCCCTCGATGCCGTTAGTCTCGCGCAGGCCGTTAAAAAAGCGGCTGCGCAGCGCGGCCATCTTCGCCGGCGAGCGCTTCGACCCCATGGCGCGGCGCAGGTCATCGGCCTCGGCGCCGGAAAAACCTGCCGCGTCTACGGCAATCTGCATCAGCTGTTCTTGGAAAAGGGGGATGCCCAGCGTCTTGCCTAGGGATTTTTCCAAGACGGGGTGGTCATAGGTCACCTCTTCTAGGCCATCGCGGCGGCGCAAGTAAGGGTGCACGGATCCGCCTTGGATGGGGCCGGGCCGAATAAGCGCGACTTCGACCACTAGGTCAAAGAAACGGCGCGGCTTCAAGCGCGGCAGCGTGGCTAGCTGCGCGCGGGATTCCACCTGGAAGACGCCCACCGCATCGGCGCGGCAGAGCATGTCATAGACTTCCGGCTCGGCGAGGTCGAGTTCCCACAGATGCACCTCGCGGCCGGTGGTGGCGCGCACGGCGTCAATCATGTGGTGCAGCGCCTCCAACATGCCAAGGCCGAGCAGGTCGAATTTCACTAGGCCGGCGGCCGCACAATCGTCCTTATCCCATTGCAGCACGGAGCGGTTTTCCATGCGGGCCCATTCCATGGGGACGACGTCCGCAATGGGTCGGTCACACAGCACCATGCCGCCGGAGTGGATTCCTAGGTGGCGGGGCTGGCCGAGGAATTGCTCGGCCAAAGATGAGACCTCAGCAGGCGGTTCGGAGGTACCCTTCGACCACGCATCGGCCGATCCCTGCGGGTAGCCTAGCGCGCGGGCGGCATCGCGGGTAGCCCCCTTGCGGCGATAAGTAATGACATTGGCCACCTGCGCGGCTCGTTCCCGGCCGTGGGTGCGATAGACATACTGGATTACCTCCTCGCGGTGGCCGGATTCGATATCGATATCAATATCGGGCGGGCCATCGCGGTCCGGGGAAAGGAAGCGCTCAAAAAGCAGCTGCGCGGAGATGGGCTCGGCGTTGGTAATACCCAGTGCGAAACACACCGCAGAGTTAGCGGCCGAGCCGCGGCCCTGGCACAAAATATTTTCCTGGCGACAAAAATCCACCAGGTCGCACACAATTAGGAAGTAGCCGGGAAAGCCCAGTTGCTTGATGACGCCCAGCTCATGCCTAATCTGCTTCTTCGCCGCCTGCTTAATCTCGGCCGGCCGCGAGGCATAACGCTCCTTGGCACGGCGCCAGACCTCATGCTCCAGCCAGCTCATCTCGGTATGCCCCTCCGGAACGGGAAAGTGCGGCAGGTTCGGGGCAAGCGCATCCCAGGTAAAGGAACACTCGCGAGCCAGACGCACAGTTTCCGCAATAAGCTCCGGCCGGTCAGGTAAAAGTTGTGCCATCTGCTCGCCGGATCGTAGCCAGCCGGCGCCCATGGGGTGGGCGTGCGGCGCAGCGGCCGCGAGGGATTCGCGGCGAGCCAAGGCGCGCTTGGCGGCGGCGAGCCGAGCCTGATCACGAGTCGCGGCCGCGGGCCGTGCGGTTGCGATGGCCCGCAGGTTATTGTATTTATCGAGGAACCGGTGCCGATCCGCATCCTCAGGGGACATGCTGCACGAATATTCGAGAACTATGCTGTCTATTTTTATTCTTTCGAGCAGGTTATCGATTTCTGCTAACGCTTCCGGCCCCACCAGAAAGAAGCATTCCCCTTCCAACTCGCGCGCCACCTCATCTAGTGGCGGATAATCCACCCGATCCTTCTCCCCAGCTTCCATCCGCGCGTGTGCAATAAGGCGCGATAAACGGCGATAGCCTTCCGGGGTGCGCGCCAACACGGTCACCGGCGCTTCCGCGAGCGATAGTTCCGCGCCATATACGGCCGGAAGATTCGCTTTAGCAGCGGCTTCAGCGAATTTCATGAGCCCATAAAAGCCATCGCGGTCCACGATTGCCAGCCCCTCGAGCCCCAGCTCCACAGCCCGGCCAACCAGCTCTTCCGGCTCAGCAGCGCCGTCGAGAAAGCTATACGAACTTACCGCGTGCAACTCCGCAAAGGGGACGGCAGAATGGCCGCGCTGAGCAGAATCGGCTGGCCCATGAAGGTGATTAACCGGCACGGGCGCGGCAGATTCGCGGCCAGAGAGAATGCGCTCCACCCGCGACCACGACAGTGCTTTTCCGCCATTAAATTCCACCCCGCACAGCGTAATATCGAATCATTGTTCTATACAACCCCGTAAGACGTGATGCCGACAATAGACAAAGCGGTTCGCTGATTGCTAAGTTGCTAAACAGACAAATTATTTCAACTCCTACAAGAAGGGGAACCCCCATGCAGATCCGTCGCGTAGTGGCTGCTGCCGCCGCTGTAACTATCGCTTCCACCAGCTTGGTGGCCTGCTCCTCCGATGATTCCAAGTCCATCAAGGTGGGCACCACCGACGACGCCAAGAAGGCGTGGGTAGCATTCGAGCAGGAAGCGAAAAACGCTGGCTATGACATTGATATCCAGCCATTCGCGGACTACAACACCCCGAACCAGGCTCTGGACCAGGGCGAGCTGGATACCAATAACTTCCAGCACCTGAAGTTCCTAGCGGAGTACAACCACGGCAATGACACCAACCTGGTGCCTATCGTGGCCACCGAAATCGTGCCGCTAGCACTGTTTTGGAAGGACCACGACTCCCTCGACGGCATCGAGGGCGAAGAGGTCGCCATCCCGAATGACTCCACCAACCAGGCCCGCGCCATTAACGTGCTAGTCCAGGCCGGCCTTCTTACCCTGAAGGACAAGGACAACTTGGAGCCCACCCCGCTGGACATTGATGAAAAGAAGTCCAAGGTCAAGGTCACCCCGGTAGACGCCGCACAGACCACGTCCGCGCACGGCGAGGGCACGCCAGCCATCATCAATAACTCCTTCCTGGAGCGCGCCGGCATCGATCCGAAGACTGCCATCTTCCAAGACGATCCAAATTCTGAAGAAGCAGAACCGTACATCAACGTCTTCGCCGTTCGCGAGGAGGACGCCGATAACGAAGACATCAAGAAGCTTGCCGAGCTATGGCACTCCGACGCCGTCCAGGAGGGCGTCGATGAAGACTCCGCCGGCACCTCCGTCGAGGTGGAGCGCAGCCAGGAGGATCTGCAGAAGATCCTAGATAAGCTCGAAGCAGATCTGGACTAATCACCCTTGCTTTTACCCCGCCGGAACCCCCCGGCGGGGTTTGGCACTTTCCTAACTAAGGACGCAAACACGTGGCAGATTCCACTCAACGCGGCACCCGCATCGAGTTCCGCGAGATCACCAAGATCTTTAAGCAGAAAAAGGCGCGAGTTAAGGCACTCGACCATGTCTCCATGACCATTGAGCCCGGCGAAATTGTCGGCATCATTGGCTACTCCGGCGCCGGCAAGTCCACCCTTGTACGCATGATCAACGGCTTGGACACCCCGTCCGCGGGAGAGCTGCTGCTTGATGACACCAATATCGTTGGCATGTCCGAAAAGAAGCTGCGCGGCATTCGCCGCAATATCGGCATGATTTTCCAACAGTTCAACCTGATGAACTCGCGCACCGCAGCCGGCAATATTGAATACCCGCTGCAGCTGCAGGGCGTCGGCAAGCAGGAGCGCGCCCAGCGCGTGCAAGAGCTGCTGGAGTTCGTCGGCCTAGGAGACAAGGGCAAGAGCTACCCAGAGCAGCTTTCCGGCGGCCAGAAGCAGCGCGTCGGCATTGCCCGTGCGCTGGCCACCAACCCCTCGCTGCTGCTTGCCGACGAAGCCACTTCCGCCCTCGACCCCACCACCACGCAGGAAGTCCTCGACCTACTGCGTCAGGTAAACAAGGAATTTGGCATCACCATCGTGGTTATTACCCACGAGATGGAAGTCGTACGCTCCATCGCCGATAAGGTCGCCGTGATGGAAAACGGCCGTGTCGTGGAACAAGGCAGCGTCTACGAGGTCTTTTCCAACCCACAGACCTCCGTGGCCGCCAAGTTCGTAGCCACCTCGCTGCGCAACGAGCCCGACGTCGTTGAAACCGACGACCTGCTCGCGCACGAAGGCCGCCTATTTACCATCAACCTCACCGAGGAATCCGGCTTTTTCACCGCCGCCGCCCGCCTTAAGGAAGCCGGCGTATCCATCGCCGTCGTCCACGGCGGCATCACCACGCTGCAGCAGCATTCCTTTGGCAAGCTGACCGTACGGCTCAGCGGCGATAATAACGCCATCGAAGAGTTCTACCGCACGCTTTCTACCACCACCCAGATTGAGGAGATTGCACGATGACCGTCACCACCCTCGCCCAAGCCAACTGGGACCGCCTCGGCCCTTCACTGGCCGATGCCATCGTCGATACCCTCATCATGGTCTCGACTACCCTCATCGTTTCCGGCATCCTCGGCCTTGGCCTAGGCATGCTGCTCTATACCACCCGCACGGGCGGCATCCTACAAAACCGGTTCGTCTATTTCATTGTCAACCTGCTGGTTAACTTCGTCCGCCCCATCCCGTTCATCATTTTGCTGGCTTTTGCCCAGCCACTGACCGTCATAGTGATGGGCGGGTCCATCGGCCGCGGACCGGCCACCTTCGTCATGGTCATCGCGGCGACCTTCTCCGTAGCCCGCGTGGTGGAACAAAACCTCGTGTCCATCGACCCCGGCGTTATCGAGGCCGCCCGCTCCATGGGTGCCTCGCCGTGGAAGATCATTACCTCCGTTATCGTCCCAGAGGCCCTCGGCCCACTGATTTTGGGCTACACCTTCCTATTTATCGCCATCGTGGACATGTCCGCTATGGCCGGCTACGTCGGCGGCGGCGGCTTGGGTGACTTTGCAATCGTCTACGGTTACCGTGCCTTCGAATGGGAGGTCACCGTCGTGGCCACGCTCATCATCATCGTGCTGGTGCAGGCCGCCCAGTTCTTCGGCAACTGGCTCTCCTCCAAGGTCATGCGCCGCTAGCCCCCGCTTGCCGACGCCGCCCTACCCCGCGACCGGCTCCACGCCGGTCGCTACGATGGCTTGGCCCGTCTTCGGGGAGTCACCACACGAGGAAACCACACCTTCTACCTCGCGCTCCTCGAGCGTCACGCGCCAGCGCCGGCCGTCAATGTGGCTGACCTCGCCGCTATCAGTGGCGGTGAGCTGGCCGTAGGAGAGCTCCTCGCCGGCGTCGATAAGCGCTCGGGCCACCGCCAACTCCGCCACCTGGCCGCGCGGGCCGAAAATACCGCGCCCGCGATTTACCGGGTAGAAATACTTCCCCTTCGCCGCCGCCGCAATCATCTGCGCGGCGGCTTCTTTATTCATTCGTCCAAAGGAATAGCCCCACGGCATGAGCATGACCGATGGCGCGAACCGGTGTCCCTTCGTGTGCGAGGTCTCCCAGACCATATCCGGGTAATCCTCCACCAGCTCCGCGGCCAACGGCCGCCCCTTGACCGCACAGCAGGTATCGCGCTTCGCGTGCGTGCACACCAAAACCAGCGGTGTTTCCACTGCGCCGCCTCCATTGCGTCCAGGTTCTGTCAGATCCAGATCGAGGATTTTCTCCGGCCCTGTCAGCAGCACGAGTTCCATCACTCCCTGCTCGGCCCACACCAGGTAGCAGCGGTGCATCTTGCCTACCTGGCGGCCGTCGCGGCCCGGCCGACGGATAAGCTGCAGCCCCGCCACACCTTTCAGCTTGGCCTTGAGTTGGGCCGTGAGATCCGGCCCAAAGGTATCGCCATCGAGCACGTCTCGCGACCATCCGCCCGGCCACTCAAAAAGCACATAGACGGATTCCTTCTTCGCCGTGCCTGGCAGCGGCTCTACCTGGATATCTGAACAGAACTCGGTCATATACCTAAGCCTAACCTTTCTGCATTTCAGCTCACACCCTTGGCCACAATTCGGCCACGAAATACCCCCTCGGCTATACAGTTCACGGCCGAAACTATAACCTAGGGGGCATGCTAAAAGTCCGTCTCGCCGCAACACTCCTCGTCGCCGCTTTTCTCAGCGGCTGCGTCGCCCAAGAGACGGACCGCACCACCATGGCTGCATCTGCGGATAACTCCCGGCTCAATCCGCTAGGCCAGGCCAACATGGAAATGAAAACCCTCCGGCCGCAGGCCCCCTCCGAGCTCACGGTGACCGACGTGCGGTTCGGCCAGCACGAGGGTTTCGAGCGCGTCGTCTTCGAACTCGACGGCGGCGGCTCCCCTGGCTGGTTCGTGGACTATGCCGACACGCCCACGCAGCAGGGTTCTGGCAAGACTATTGACCACTCCGGCGAGACCGCACTCAATGTCAATATCGACGGCGTGGTCTACCCCTTCGAGGCGGGGAAGGACGATCCCCACATCGGCGTGGTGGATGCCCCCGTAGAGGGAGTCGTCACCCAGGTGGTCAACGGCGGTACCTACGAGGGCCGCTGCCAATTCGTCATCGGCATGACCTCGCGCAAGCCCTATTCCGTGCAGGTGCTCGATAACCCCACCCGCCTCGTAGTCGATATTCGCGATTAATAGGTCGCCTCCACCCGCCAGCGCCCGCCGGACCATACCAAAAGCCAGGCCCGCTGGTGCTCTTCGTGGTCGGCTTGGCCCACCACCTGCAGGCGCGCTACGTGCTGCGGGTTACTAGTCCACCACTGCGTATCCACCGGCCAGGGACCGGCCCAGCCCAGCACGCGGAAGCGATGAGCGCCCCAGCTCAATGCCACCGGCACCCCCGAAAGGAGAGCCTCGGCGGTGACGAATACTTCGCGACGAGCGGCGTCGATAAGCCGGATGCGCGCGGCCGGATGATTAGGCCCACCGCCCAGCCGCGCAGGTAGGGGTGCCGGAATACGGCCGGGCCACTCGCCTTGTGGCGGTGCGTCGCGCTGCTCGCCATAGGGCACGTACTCGATGCGCTCGGCCACCCCGCGGCCACCCACCGCCCGCGGCTGTAGCACGCGGTCGACCCCCAGCTGTGATTGCACCCGAGCGATAACGCGCTTGACTTGCTCCTGCGATCCCTCCCCGCCCCAGAGGCCGGTGGCGGACGGGGTGGCAACCTCCACCGGCTCCAGTGCGAGGCGGCGGATGGCCGCGCCCCCACCAGTGGCACGCGAGAGCCAGCCATCGAGCTGCCAGCGCACGCGGTCCGCGGTGGCCTGCTCCGTCAGCGCTTCCTGTGTGCGCCATACCCGCGCCAGCTCCTCGCCGGTGCCAAACTCCGCTACCACGCGCAGCCGCAGGCAGACCTTGCCGGCCTCTTCCAAGCGGGCATGCAGCCGGGACGCTAGCTGACGGGCCGCGAAGGCCGCCGCGTCCACGCGCTCGATGCGCTCTTCCATTTCCACGGCCAGGTCTGGGCGTGCCAGTTCTGGGGCCACCCGCCTATCCGCACGAGCCTGGGCCAGTTCGTGCGCGCGACGCCCGGACTCACCGAAACGGGTAGCTACCTGCTTAAACGGCAGTGCAGCTAAGTCGCCCAGGCGGCGCACGCCCAACTTATCGAGCTGCGCAACAAACCCAGCATCAAAGCCCAAGGCCTCATCGGCGGCGAGCACTCCTATGGGCTGGGTAGCCAAAAACTCCCGCGATCCGCCCTCTGGCACCACCGCACCCATGCCACGGTGCCGGGCCGCGATGACAGCCGTAGCAATCTCATCGGCGACGCCGAGGGTGGAATCGAAGCCGGCGTACGAAGAGGCGTCGACAAGCATCTCTAATGCTTTCTCCCCGTGGTAGCGCAGCGCCGCGCCCGCGTCCACAATGGCCAGGCCGGGACGCAACACCTCCACCGAGCACGCCACCGCATCCAAACCAGCCGCAACCTCCGCAAACGCCGCACCATCCCGGTCCGGGTTAGCCTCCACCACCGCCGCCTCGGGACACAACGCTTGGGCCTGACGCAGGCGCATCCCACGCCGCACCCCTGCCCGGCGCGCCGCTCTATCACATACCGCAACCGCGTGATTGCGCGCAATGACCATAGGACCCTGCCCGCCGACGGCCTGGATGGGCCAATCCGGAAACCACACGGCCGCTACCCTCATACGGCCTCCAGTCTGCGGTGTTGGCCCACCGTGAGCACCCCATGCACGCTAGCCTGCTTCGAGGTCACCTCAACGTCCATGTCCACGCCGCGAATGCGCCCACTGCCCTTGCCGACGCCCCGATAGGCACTCACCTGCGCCCCTATCTCCACCGCCGTGCCGGGCAAGCGTGTGCCCACCGTCAGCACCGCCGCGCGCCCGCCGCGCACCTTCGCCAGCACCGGCCGGGCCTTGGTTGGGCTCACCTCACCGGGCGGCCCATGATGGATGACTAGGTCCAGTCCTTCCGCCAATACCCCTGTCACCATCCAGGAATCCACTCCCGGATCTGGGACGGTTACCACACGTTCGATAACACCTTCCTCGGCCACTTGTGCGAGTAGTAAATCTGGCCACCCCACCACACCTACATACCCGCCGCGGGCGGTGAGATGACAGATAAGATCCACCACAAGCGCTGGACAGTTAGTACAGTGCACCACGTGCCGGCGCGCCAAGCCGCCCGCAGGAAGCAGACGTGCCAGGCCAGGAAGCGTATCTACCAGCTCCTCTTCCGGGCCACGCTCCATAGCGCGCATGCGAGTACGCAGCATCGCCACACGGTCCGACCTACTTAGTCCGGCCACCGCTTTTTCTAGGCGAACGCTCGTTTGATTCACCCGAATAGTATGAACCCTCACCCGGACACATGCAAGTGTATGTTCGAATGGTAGCCTTAGCGGCATGAACTTCAACGCTGCCTACGGTGCCATGCGCGAGCACACCACCCCCATTCCCACTCCGCCATGGGTGCGTTTGGGTTCGTCCATCCTCATCGGTGCGGCCGTGGCGCTTTTGGCCAGCCGCGCACATATTTTTGCTGCACTAATCGGGGCGCTCGTGTGCCTCGTGGCAGCTTTCGTTCTCGTCTTTGCCCACCCCTACCGCCACGCGATGCGCGATTATGCCACCAAGCGCAATGTCACTCTGGTTCCTAGCATCGCACAGCTCGTGCCACTGATGATTCTGTGGCTTATGGTGATGCTCGCCCCCATCGTGGCCCTACCCGCGTGGGGCGCCGGCCTGGTATGGCTGGTGGTTTTTGGCCTGAGCTTTCTCGTCTTCCCCCACGTGGATGGCACGCGACGGCTCGCGTTTGCCTAATCTATACGACACTTTTCGGGGTTATCCACAGCTTTTCCGCCCCGCCTCGGGTATGTAGGCCGGGTTATCCACACAACTGGCCGCAGCGGTTGCGCCGGCCGTGCGCCGGTGTAGGTGCGCGTCGTAGCGTTGCAGGCATGAACGCACTCGAGACCTACCTCACTGCCTTAGGCCCCGGCATGGACATCATCGCCGGGTGCCAGGGCATGTCCGGGTCCGAGCTTATGGACCACGGCGCGCCCGATGCCATCGCGGCCGATCTGCTTCTTTTGTGTGAGAGCTACTTTGGCCGCACCAAATTTACCCGGCTACAGCGCCGTGCTATTGCCGACGCCCGTCGCAACACCCATTCTATCGCCACACTCACCGCCCTAGAGCGCATTGTTAACCGCGCCCCGAGCAAGAAACAGGCCTGGGAGCTACGCGCGGAGTGCTGCGCAATGACCGGCGCGATGAGCCATATTCTCAAGCACGCCCGCCGGCGCCTGCACGAGATGAAAGACAACACCGTTACTCCAGGTGTGCGCACTTACCGACGCCCCAATGACTACTGGACGCTTGCCATCACCGGAACCTCTAGTTTCATCGCGGATCTCAACGCCGCGCTGGCCGCGACCGGGAAGCAATCGCTCGAGGCGGTAGAAAAAATTTTCTTTGACCAGGCAGCGGCCGCGCGGGCAGAGGTGATAACCAATGCCATCGTGCCATTAGACAAATTCATTCGCATCCGCGACGGCCACGGCGACGATATCGAGCTCGACCTGACCAATGGCGCCACCATTACCGGCACCGAATATCTGCGGCGCGTACTCAACGACGTCGGCTTTTCTGGCGATAGAGAAACCGGCTACGTCACGCTCGTGCACCCCGAAGAAGGGCCGGTCAACCTCTACCGCACGGCGCGCGTGGCCAATGACAAACAGCGCATCATGGCCGCTGCAGAAAACCCACGCTGCGCCTGGCCGGGCTGCAACCAACCGGCCGATCTCTCCCAGGTCCACCACCTCAAGGCGTGGAGTAACGGTGGGGAGACGAATATGAAAAACCTGGTCATGTGCTGCGCCTACCATAACGGCGTCAACGATGATGACCCCAACGCTCCGCCCCGGCGCGGCCGCCTCGAGCGGGTGGGCGGGCGCATTGTGTGGCGTCCACCGTTTACCCCGCGCGAGTAAACACGCTCCTCAAACGCGCGAAAAGGCGCTCAGAGATAGCCTGAGGCCTTCTACGCATGCCGTTTTACTCCCACTCGATGGTTCCCGGTGGCTTGGAAGTGCAGTCCAAGACCACGCGGTTGACGTCCTTCACCTCATTGGTGATGCGGGTAGAAATTTTCTCCAGTACCTCGTATGGCAAGCGGGTCCAGTCCGCAGTCATGGCGTCCTCCGAGGACACTGGGCGTAGCACGATCGGGTGGCCATAGGTGCGGCCATCACCTTGCACACCAACGGAACGGACGTCGGCCAGCAGCACGACCGGGCACTGCCAAATCTGGTCATCCAAGCCGGCATTGGTCAGCTCGGTGCGGGCAATGAGGTCCGCCTCACGCAGCGTCTCCAAGCGTTCCTCGGTTACCTCACCGATAATGCGGATACCCAAACCTGGGCCTGGGAATGGCTGGCGGTTAACGATTTCTTCCGGCAATCCCAGCTCGCGGCCGACGGCGCGTACCTCGTCTTTAAACAGCAGACGCAGCGGCTCAACCAGCTCGAACTCCACGTCATCTGGCAAACCGCCAACATTGTGGTGAGACTTAATATTCGCCGTGCCGTCGCCGCCGCCAGACTCGACCACGTCCGGGTACAGCGTGCCTTGGACGAGGTAGTCGACGGTGGAGCCTGCAGGGGCGTCGTCAAGCACGCCCGCAACCGCACGCTCAAAGGCACGGATAAACTCCGCGCCGATGGCCTTGCGCTTTGCTTCTGGGTCGTCAACGCCGGCCAACTTCTCCAAGAAGGCACTGCGCTCATCCGCAGTCACCAGCTTCGCGCCGGTGGAGGCGACAAAGTCCTTTTCCACCTGCTCCCGCTCGCCAGCACGCAGCAAGCCGTGGTCGACGAAGACACAGGTGAGGCGATCACCGATGGCACGTTGCACCAGTGCCGCCGCTACAGCGGAATCCACACCGCCGGATAGGCCACAGATGGCGCGGCCGTCCTCGCCCACCTGAGCGCGAACGTCCGCGATGAGCTGCTCGGCGATATTATCGGCCGTCCAGTTCTGCTCTAGGCCGGCAATCTCGGTCAGGAAGCGGGTAAGTACCTCTTGGCCGTGCGGCGAGTGCTGCACCTCAGGGTGGTACTGCACACCGGCCATCTTCTTTTCCAGGCACTCCATCGCTGCAACCGGGGCACCGGCCGAAGTGGCCGTAACTTCAAAGCCCTCGGGAGCGGCAGATACGGCATCACCGTGGGACATCCATACCTTATGGGTAGTCTCCAGGCCAGCGTGCAGTACGCCGCCCTTAACGTTCATATCGGTGCGGCCGTACTCACGCTCGCCAGTCGACGACACAGTGCCACCAAGAGCGTGGTTCATGGCCTGGAAGCCATAGCAGATGCCGAAGACAGGAATGCCGAGCTCAAGCAGCTCCGGCTTCAGGGCCGGGGCACCGTCAGCATAGACGGAGGACGGGCCACCCGACAGGATAAGCGCGGCGGGATCTTTAGCTTTGATTTCCTCCACAGACGCGGAGTGAGGGACAACCTCGGAGTAAATCTTGGCCTCGCGCACGCGACGGGCAATAAGCTGCGCGTACTGAGCGCCAAAGTCCACAACGAGGACGGGGCGCGGGGTAGTGTTTGGCTTAGTCACGCCCCATAGTCTAACCCACTAAACTGATAGCTTATGAAGCGCTTGGCTATTGTGCTCACCACCGGGCTATTGTTATGCGGTTGTGACGCTACCCCAACTACGGCCGAGGTGACGTCTGCGCTGGATGAACAAGGTCCACAACGGGTAACACTCCCAGCCGCAGAAGTCTTTGGAAGCAAGTGGGACGAGTGGGCTCCCTTATGCGGCACTCAGCAGGCAGAGCGCATGGGATACCCAGAAGTAGCGCATAATTCGGTAGTGCTGCGCGCGAAAGAGGAAAAGAAGGTTGTAGAACTCAATCCTGCGGGAGCACGCGTGTGCCCAGTCCACGATGCAGGGCAATGGCGGCCGATGTCGCGCGAGACCACATGGAGGAGGGAAGGCGGTTGGCAGTTGGTTTCCTAACCACTCTCCTTCTCCGCCACGCTCTACCTCTCCAGAGGAAAAGAAAGCTTGAAGACAAAACGCGGCTGCGCCAAGAAAGCACAGCCGCGTTCGAGATTGCCGATTAGTGGCGGACGGCGAGCTCAACCTTCTGAAAGGACTTCAGGTCGGTGTAGCCGCACTTTGCCATGGAACGGCGTAGCGCGCCGACCAAGTTGGTGCGGCCGAAGGGCTCGCTGGAGGGACCGTGCAACACCGTTTCAAGCGAAGGAGCGGCAGACTCTTCTGCAGCTTCGGCCGGGGTACCGGCGGTGAGGAAATCAACATCCAAGTCGGCATCAGCTCCGGAGAACTGAACGAAGCCGCGGGGGAAACGCGGGTGACCGGCCGTGGCGGGCCAGTACCAGCCTTTACCTCCGGCCTCGCGGGCCTGAGCAAGCAGTGGGCCGAGAGCGACACTGTCGGCGCCACAAGCAAAAGCCTTGGCAATATTGCCGGAGTTTTCAAACTCGGTATCGGCGATGATGTGCACGTAGCGGCCGCCAGTCTCGTCGAGGTAATCGCGGCGGGCTGCGGCGGCGTCGGCAATCGCAGTGGCCATGGCCGAGTCGATACCAACGGTCTCGGCGTTGGTCGTCACACCAGCGCCTACGATAACGCCGGCCGCGCCAGTGCGCATCAGGTGCAGCGCGGTGGTGTAGTCGGTAACTCCGCCCGCGATGACCGGCACATCCAGCGATCCGATGAACTCCTTGAGGTTCAGCGGCTCGCCCCCGGTAGCCACGTGTTCGGCCGAGACCAGGGTGCCCTGAATAAACAGCAACTCAGCGCCGGCCGCGATGACCTTCGGGGCCATCTCACGAGCATTTTGCGGAGAAACGCGCACAGCAACGGTGACACCGGAGTCACGGACTTGGGAGATGCGTTCGGTAAGGAGGGCGTCGTCAAGCGGGGCAGCGTGTAGCTCCTGAATGATGGAGTTATCGCCCGGCTGCGAGTAAATGCGAGCTAGAGCGCCCTCGAGGTCCTCGTGGCGGCCCCACAAACCCTCAGCATTAATGACGCCCAGGCCACCTTGCTTGCCCATCTCGATGATGAACTCGGGCGTGGCGAGCGCATCGGTGGGGTGGGACACGAAAGGGATGTCGAAGGTATAGGCATCGATGTGCCAGGTGGTATCCACGTCCTTGGAGGAGCGGGTACGGCGTTGCGGCACGATGGATAGTTGCTCTAGATCAAAGGTGCGGCGGGCCTCGCGGCCGATGCCAATTTCGGCGTATTCACGCATGATATTCCTAGCGGTAGTTTGGTGCTTCTGCGATTTGCTGCAGGTGGTGCGGGTGAGATTCCTTCAGGCCCGCGGCGGTGATTTGAACGAAGCGCTTGGTCTTTAGCTCAGCCAGGGTGGCGGAGCCGGTATAGCCCATTGATGCGCGCAAACCGCCGACGATCTGGTGCACAATGGCATCGATATCGCCGCGGAAAGGCACTCGACCCTCGACGCCTTCCGGAACCAGCTTGTCTTCGCTGCGGACATCGGCCTGGAAGTAGCGATCCTTGGAATAGGAGCGCTTTTCGCCGGAAAGTCCACGGCCCTGCATGGCGCCCATGGAGCCCATGCCGCGGTAGCGCTTGTACTGCTTGCCCTGGTAGACCACGATGTCACCGGGCGCCTCAGTGGTCCCTGCAAACATGGAACCCAGCATGACGGTATCGGCGCCGGCCGCTAGGGCCTTGGCGACGTCGCCGGAGTACTGCATGCCGCCATCGCCGATCACCGGTACACCGGCCGGGCCAGCTACCGCGGCGGCTTCCATCAGGGCCGTAATCTGCGGCGCTCCCACGCCAGCGACGACGCGGGTGGTGCAAATGGAGCCCGGGCCAATGCCGACCTTGATGGCATCCGCGCCGGCATCAATCATTGCCTGGGCGGCCTCACGGGTGGCAAGGTTACCGCCGATGACATCGACCTTGGAGCCAAAGTCCTTTTGGACGCGGGAAACCATTTCCAACACGCGGTTGTTGTGGGCATGGGCGGAATCGACGACGAGGGCGTCCACGCCGGCGTCGACAAGCGCGGCGGCGCGCTGGTAGGACTCCTCGCCGGTACCGATGCCGGCCGCAACCAACAGGCGGCCGGCCGAGTCCTTCGACGCGTTAGGGTACTGCTCGGACTTTACAAAGTCCTTGACGGTAATCAGGCCGGTGAGCTTATTATCCGCATCGACGATGGGCAGCTTTTCCACCTTATTGGCCGACAACAGCTCGAGGGCTTCCTCCTTGGATACGCCCTCGCGCGCTACGACGAGCGGCATGGCCGTCATAACCTCGCTGACCTTGCGATCAAAGTCAGGCTCGAAGCGCATATCGCGGTTGGTGCAAATACCGACTAAAGTGCCGTCCTCATCTACCACCGGCAGGCCGGAGATACGGAAGCGGGCGCACAGCGCGTCTACCTCCCCAATGGTCATATCCGGGCGGGCAGTGATGGGGTCGGTGACCATGCCGGACTCGGAGCGCTTGACTATTTCTACCTGCTCGGCCTGGTCCTCGGTAGACAGGTTGCGGTGCAGCACGCCGATGCCGCCCTGGCGCGCCATGGCAATGGCCATGCGGGCCTCAGTCACGGTATCCATGGCGGCCGAGGCAAGCGGGACGCCGAGGCGAATATTGCGGGTAAACTGCGCGCCGGTATCGACCTCGGAGGGCACGATATTGGATTCGGCGGGCAACAGAAGCACATCGTCAAAGGTCAGGCCGCGCAGGGCTACCTTGTTCGGGTCATCTCCACCAGTATGAATACGGTTCTCGCTCATCGAGGTCTCTCCTTAACAGGTTTAGCGGCTACCACAACTGTAGTGCTTTGCCGGCCGACGACACCATTTGGGCAGGGGTAAATTGCCTCGGGAGGGTAAGTTCAATAGGCTCGCAGGCGTGAACTTCTTCGCCAATATGCCCCGCGATCCTTTCGCCGATGACCCGAATGACCCCGCCTCCTTCCTGGAGGAGGACGAGCAGGCCATGCCGCTTACCGACGACGACCGAATCGCCATCATCCACGACCTCGCGCTGGTGCAGAAATTCGCGTCCATCCTCGGCCCGCGCGGCATCGACGGCATCTTCTTCCTCTGCGAGGATTGCCAGGAAAATCACTTTTATGAGTGGGATATCATGGCCGCAAATATGCGCGCCACGCTCGAAGGGGAGCTAGCGCCAGTGCATGAGCCAGGCGCCGAGCCGGATCCCTCCCGCTATGTTCCCTGGGACTACGCCCTGGGTTACTTGGATGGCCTAGAGGGCCGCTAGCTTCTACTGCTGCTGGCCCAACTCGATGGTGGTCGTCGGCTCATCCTCAACGTTGGGGTTGAGCTGCGGGTTTGGCTGCCCTTGTTCCGTGACCACCACGGTTTCGGTGGCGTACTGAGTTTCGGTCACGGTAACCTGCTCCGGCTGCTGTTCCGGTTGGGAAGCTTCTTCCGCCACGGTTTCGGTGGCGGTCTCCGTCACGGTGTGCGGGGCGGGCTTCGGGTGCGCAGAGCGCTTGTGTTCCGCCTCACTGTTGGCGGCGATGGCCTTTTCTTCCTTGCCTTCGGCCGCGTCCAGCTTGGCTCGGGCATCCCTCATCAGTTCCCGAGCACCTTCAATATCGCCTTCGGCCGCGCGAGATTCCATCTCTTCCAGCGTTCCGGCCAGCTCTACATTGCGGGTCTTATCCCCTTTATCAAAAGTTCCGGCATGCAGCATTGCGCCACCGGCTCCAGCAATGACTAGGGTTGCAGCGGCCGCGCCAATGAGACCATGCACGAAAGGCCCGCCGCGGCGACGCTTGCGCGCCTTACCAAGATCAATAACCTGAGGCTCCGCCTCAGCGCCTTCTACCAGCGGGGCCGGAGGCATGTGCTTGTCGACGTCCCCCTTTAACTCCAGCAGCAACCCCGCCAGGTCATCCTGACGGTCGGAAGGGTCGTTGCCTTTCGAAAGCTCAGTGAGGAATGCATCATCATCGACCAAGGGCTGGAGCTGGTCCGCTAGGTCGTCGTTATCGCCGTGGTGCTTAGAAGCCATGATGGTGTCTCTCCCCCTTCCTTTCTGTTATGAAATACCTGCTGTGAGATTGGGCCACAAGCCCCTTAGTGTGCAGTTTCCTTCGCGACTTGGAGGGTCTTTCGCAATTGAGCTAGTGCTCGGTGTTGTGCCACACGGACCGCGCCTGGAGTGGAACCCACAATTTCCGCAGTCTCTTCTGCTGACAAACCGTTGAACACGCGCAGAATAACGATGTTTTTCGCCTTATCACTTAATGTATCGAGCAAGGCGCGCATTCTGTTACTACCGTCGGCCTCTAGCGCCCACTCTTCAGGAGTGGCTTCACGCGCGGAGTCTTCCGGAATTTCTTCGGTAGGCGTGGACTTATCGCGGCCCATCGCGCGGTGAGCATCAGTGACCTTATTAAATGCGATGCCATAAACATAGGCCATAAAAGGACGGCCCTTGTCCTCATAGGAACCAATCGAGGTAGCCACTGCTAGGCAAATCTCTTGGGCCACATCTTCCGCGGTGGGTTGGCGGCCGCCCCCGATGCGGGCGCGGCAGTAACGCAGGACCTGCGGGTGAATGATCTGCAGGACTTTTTGCAGCGCTCGACGGCTGCCGTCGACGGCATGCGGAACGAGATCCGCTAGCTCCTGTTCCCTATCGCTCACGTATGCACCCTCTGAGATGTTTTCGACCGGTAACTAACCATATTGGCACACGGGGAGTTTATGCAAAGGCAACGCGCAGCCCCATTACCTATGCAAGCTGAGCGGCAGAAAATTCACAAACCGTTAACCTTCGGCGTTTGCGCTGGTAAACCATGGTGCAGGAAGAGGAAGTGCGAGAATAATACTTAAAAGTCAAAAATCGGTAACCCACCGTTTACCCACGCGCGAAACACTACGTGAGGTTGCTTTCCGCGACGCTGCGGAAGCCACACAAGAATTCTCGCCCTTACAAAGGAGCTTAGTAACGTGTCTCAGCCTCATTTGCTTCCCGGTCCCACCGCTGACCTGTGGGATTGGCAGCTACAAGGCGCCTGCCGCGGAGAAAACTCGGACGTATTTTATCACCCGGATGGCGAGCGCGGCCGCGCCCGCGCCCAGCGCGAGAATCGCGCCAAAGCCATCTGCAATTCTTGCCCGGTCATTGATTTGTGCCGCGAGCATGCCCTGCAATCCGCCGAGCCCTACGGCGTATGGGGCGGAATGAGCGAATCCGAACGCGTGGTAGAGCTTCGCCAGCGCCGCCGCGCCGCCGCACCGGTCAACGCCTAAGGCGGGAAAGTTAGGGGGAGACGAGGGCGTCGGCAAGAAAACGCCCCGTCACCGAGTCACGCTGTTCGGCTAAGTCTGCTGGTGTGCCGCTAAAGACCACCTGACCGCCGGCCGAACCGGCTCCGGGGCCCAAGTCAATGACGTGATCCGCATGGGCGATCACAGCAAGATTGTGATCAATGCAGATGACGGTGTGGCCGGTGTTCACCAGTTCATCCAGCAGCGCCAAAATCCGCGCGGTATCCGCTGGGTGAAGGCCGGTAGTGGGCTCATCAAGGACCAGCACGTCAGCGGTGGACTTCTTATCGCTTAGGTGCGCGGCGAGCTTGAGACGTTGGCGCTCACCGCCGGACAAGGTAGACAGCGGCTGGCCTAGGGTCACGTACCCCAACCCGACGGTACACAAGGTGTCACAAATCTTCGCCGCCGCCGGAACTTTGACCTTTCGCAGGAAATCGGCGGCGTGAGCAGCCGAGAGTTCGAAGACGTCCGCAATGGTACGACCACCCAAGGTATAGGCCAGCACATCGGCCGAAAAGCGGCGCCCCTGGCAGATTTCACACGTGACATCTATCCCGCTCATCATGCCCAATTCCACGTAGACTACGCCCGCTCCATTGCACTTTGGACAGGCGCCTTCGGAATTGGCCGAAAAGAGCGCGGGTTTTACCCCATTGGCCTTGGCGAAAGCCTTGCGGATGGAGTCGAGCGCACCAGTATAGGTCGCGGGATTGGATCGGCGCGAGCCCTTGATAGGGGCCTGGCCGATGCTGAGCAAACGCTCCCCTACTACGGCTGGAATCTCGGCCGTGAGCGAGGATTTTCCGGAGCCTGCGACTCCAGTAATGACGGTCAAGACTCCCTCTGGGAAATCGACGTCGATTCCGCGCAGGTTATTGCGTTGCGCCCCGCGAACGGCGAAGGTACCGGTAGATGTGCGCACGGTGTCTTTTAACGCGACGGGCTCAGACATGTAACGGGCGGTGATGGTATCGGCCGCACGCAGTTGTGCGGGGGTGCCGCTGAAGGTGATGCGGCCGCCGTCGCCACCGCCACCTGGGCCGAGGTCTACCACGTAGTCCGCCGCGGCAATGGTGGAGGGGTTGTGCTCGACCACCAGCACGGTATTTCCCTTATCGCGCAGCCGCACTAGGAGGCTATTGATGCGCTCGCAATCATTCGGATGCAGGCCGGCGGTGGGTTCGTCGAAGACATAGGTGACGTCGGAAAGCGCAGAGCCCAGGTGGCGGACCATACGGGTGCGCTGGGCCTCGCCGCCGGAGAGCGTGCCGGCCGCACGGGCGAGGGTGAGGTAGCCCAATCCGAGCTCAATGGCGTTGCCCACGGCCGCGGAAATGGAATCGACGAGGGGCTGCACGGCCGGCAGGGAGAGTCGCGCGAGCCAACGGCGCAGGTCATTTAGCTCCATCTCGCATAGGTCCGCAATGGAAGCGCTCTCGATATAGGATTCGCGGCCGTGACGAGCCAAGCGCGTGCCATGGCAGTCGGGGCAGGATACGAAGACAACGGCGCGCTCTACGAAGGCCCGCATGTGCTTTTGCAGGCTATCTACCGGCTTGCTCAGCACGTTTTTGCGCAGGCGCGTGGCCAAGCCCATGTAGCTCATATTGACCCCGCCGACCTTGGTTTTGGTTTCGGTGTAGTAGAGCGCCTCCTTTTGCTCTGCGGTGAACTCACTAACGGGGATATCGGCCGGGTAGAGGCCGGATTCGGCGTAGGCGCGCCACATCCAGGAGTCAGGCTTCATACCGGGGTAGATTATGGCGCCGTCGGCAAGCGAGAGTTCTTCGTTGACTAGGCAGGAGAGATCAATATCGGAGACGCGGCCGGTGCCCTCGCATTCGGGGCACATGCCACCGGTGCGCTCGAAGCGACGCACCTCTTTCGTACCGTTGACCTCGATGGCGCCCTGTCCGGAGGCGGAGGGCACATTAAAGGAATAGGCCGCTGGTCCGCCGGCGCGCGGGGAGGCCGCGCGCGAATACAATACGCGCAACATGGCAGTAATATCAGTGGCGGTACCAAAGGTTGAGCGGGAGGAGGCAGCCATCGGCTCTTGGCCTACCACGATGGCGGCCGTAAGATGCTCTAGCTTATCGACGTCCGGCCTAGCCAATGACGGCATAAACTCCTGCACAAAGCCGGGGTAGGTCTCGTTGATAAGCCGCTGAGACTCGGCTGCGATGGTGCCGAAAACCAGGGAGGATTTGCCGGAGCCGGACACGCCGGTAAAGACGGTGAGCTGGCGCTTGGGGATAGACAGGGAGATATCGCGCAGGTTATTTTCCCGCGCACCGGTGACCTTGATGTATTCCACGGCCCTAGTCTAGGCACAACAAAACCCGCCGCGCGCAAAGCGGGGCGGGCGATGTTGGTAGCCCAGTTTAGTGCTGGTGGCCGTGACCGGTGTCAGCTGGCTGCTCTTCCTGTGGCTTTTCCACCACGGAGGCCTCGGTGGTAAGAACCATGCGGGCCACGGAGGTGGCGTTGACCACGGCCGAGTGGGTGACCTTGACGGGGTCGATGATGCCGTTATCGATGAGGTTGCCGTACTCAAGGGTATTGGCGTTAAAGCCTTCACCGTTGGTCATCTCAGCAACGCGGGAAACGACAACAGCACCGTCGAGACCAGCGTTTTCAGCAATCCAGTATGCCGGGCGGGTCAGGGCGCGGGCGACGGCGAGGACGCCGACCTTTGCTTCGCCCTCAAAGCCCTCAGCGAAGGACTCCAGCTCCTTAGAGATCTGGACCAGCACAGAGCCACCGCCGGCGATGACTCCTTCTTCCACGGCCGCGCGGGCCGCGTTGATGGCGTCTTCGACGCGCAGCTTGCGCTCGTTGACCTCGGTCTCGGTAGCGGCGCCGACGCGGATGACGGCCACGCCACCAGAAAGCTTTGCCAGACGCTCCTCCAGCTTTTCCTTATCCCAGGTGGAGTCGGTGCGCTCGATTTCGCGGCGGATCTGCTCGCGGCGCTCCTCTACCGCTTCAGCGGTGCCGCCACCATCGACGATGACAGTGTCTTCCTTGGTGATGGTCACGCGGCGAGCGGAGCCCAAAACGTCGAGGTCAGCCTCGTTGAGGTTAACGCCCACCTCTGGGTCGATGACGGTGGCGCCGGTAACGACGGCCAAGTCATCCATGAAGCCCTTGCGGCGCTCGCCAAAGTACGGAGCCTTCACGGCTGCGACCTTGAGCACCTTGCGGATGGAGTTGACGACGAGCGCCTGCAGCGGCTCACCCTCAACGTCCTCTGCGATGATGAGGGTTGGGCGGTTGGTCTCGGCGATCTTCTCCAGCAGCGGCAGGAAGTCCGGCAGGGAGGAGATTTTATTGCGGACGAGGAGCACAGCGGCGTCGTCCAGCACGGCGTGGTAGGTCTCTTCCTCCGTAGCGAAGTACGGGGAAAGGTAGCCCTTGTCAAAGGAAATTCCCTCGGTGACATCGACGGCGGAGTCGATGGTCTGGGATTCTTCGACGGTGACAACACCGTCCTTGCCCACCTTGTCCATAGCACCGGCAACCATCTCGCCGACCTCCGGGTCGCGGGAAGAGACGGTGGCTACCTGGGCAATCTCGGACGAGGAATTGACTGCGGTGGCACGGGCCTTGAGCTCCTCCACGGCCTTTTCGGCCGCCGCCGCGATGCCGCGGTTAAGCTCGATTGGGTTAGCGCCAGCTGCGACGTTGCGCAGGCCTTCGAAGATGAGTGCCTGGGCCAGCAAGGTGGCGGTAGTGGTGCCGTCACCTGCGATGTCGTTGGTCTTGACTGCAACGGACTTAACCAGCTGGGCGCCGAGGTTCTCGAATGGTTCCTCGATGTCGATATCGCGGGCGATGGTCACGCCATCATTGGTGACGGTGGGGCCGCCAAAAGCCTTGGACAGCACGACGTTGCGGCCGCGCGGGCCGAGAGTGACCTTGACGGCATCAGCCAGCGTATCGACGCCGCGCTGAATTCCCTCGCGGGCTTCTTGGTCGAATGCAATAAGCTTTGCCATAGTGAGGCCTACTTCTCGATGACGGCGAGCAGGTCACGGGAGGACAGCAGCAGGTACTCCTCACCGTTGTACTTCAGCTCGGTGCCGCCGTACTTGGAAAAGACCACGGTATCGCCCTCGTTGACGCCTACCGGGGTGACCTCACCCTTGTCGTTGGTGCGGCCTGGGCCTACTGCAACGACGGTAGCTTCCTGCGGCTTTTCCTTAGCGGAATCCGGGATAACCAGGCCGGAAGCGGTGGTGGTTTCAGCTTCTACGATCTGTACGAGGACGCGGTCCTCGAGAGGCTTAATGTTTGCCATGATGTTTCCTCCGTAGTGTTCGTATGCGCGCCGGTATGGCACGCGCGTGCCGGTTGTGGATGTCCAGCACAGCCGTCGTCGCGGGTGAACAACTGTGGGTCAAACAACCTGATTAGCACTCTACCCTCGCGACTGCTAACCCTCAACAATGACGCGGCCCACATTCTTAAGCCCTCAGCGATCCTTTCAGCGCTCCCGATTCCCCGCGCGTACAAAGCCGGCAAGCGCCAGCTTGACGACGCCCAGTGCGATAAACATCGCACCAAAAATCACGGCGAAGGCCGGCCACCACAGCTGCTCCACCACCGTCCGGCCGAAAGGAACCTGCGGGGTGAGCAGGTGATGGAGTGGGAGGAGCGTCGCCAAGCACAGTGCACAGACCACGCCGGCCGCGGTCAGGGTGAGGCAGGCCGCCTCCCCCACCTGCACGCGGATCCAGGCTAGAGGAGCGGCGCCGGCGAGGGTGAGGCCGCGGATATCGGAGGCGATGCGCCCATGCATGAGCAGCGAGGTGAGCACGGCACTCACGAGGCTGGGGGCAAAGACAGGCCCTAAAAGGGCGACGAAGACCTGCCAGGACGATAGGGTGCCGCCGGCGCCTGCGGAGCTTTCAAAGCGCAGGCCAGAGCCTACGGCGACGATAAACCCACCGACCAGCACCCACGGCACGATGTGCGGGGTGGAAAAACGCCGGCGCACGCGCACATTGGCCCCAGCGATGCCGGCCGCGCGGCTCCATTGGTCGATAGCGGGCATAAGCCAGGGCCAAAAGAGGGCGACGAGGATGACCAAGCCCATCTCGGCCGAGAGAAGATCGCCGGGATCGGCAATGTGCAGGCACCCGTAGACCGTGCCGCCGAGGGCCGCGGCCGCAAGTACAAATTTCACCACGGTCCAGGCCGGGTGTGCGGTGGTGCGCGGCCGGAAGACTCGGCGCAGTGGAGGCAGCGCGCCAACCAGGGCCGCGGACATGCAGACTATGACCGCAATGACCGTGACCTGGCCGGTAATGACAATGTCGGGCATGGGGATGCCATCGCTGCGCAGCGCGCGCACGCACGGTGCAAGCAGCGGGCGGGCCGGCAGTACGCCAAGGAGCCCTGCGGCCGCGCTGATTACGGCGACCTGGCCCAGAATGAAGGCAATAATCATCCACCCGGGCATCCCCACCATGCGCCAGGAACGGTAGACCGGCTCGCGCTCGGCGATGATAAGGCGCATCTGCGATAGCGTCACCAACACCACCACGCACAGGGCCATGCCGAGTACCGTGCCGCCCACCGGGCCGGCGGGGTTTTCTTCGGCCCCGGAGGAGGCGACCAGCATGGCTAGCGCCAGGGTGCACGAGGTGGAAGAGACCACCAACGTCAGCGCCACGGCCAGCCACGATAACCAATTGGACTGTAAGTCCTTAAGCCACACCAGCATGGGCTACCTCCTCAAGGGAAATAACGCGGTCGGCCGCTTCAGCGGCGAGGTGCGAGTGGGTCACCATAATCACGCTGGCGCCATCGCGGGCGGCGGTGCGCAGGTGGGAAAGGACGGTGGATGCGGTGGCGTCGTCAAGCGCGCCTGTGGGTTCGTCGGCGAAGATATAGGGCGCTTGAGCCAGCAGGGCCCGGGCTACAGCCACGCGTTGTTGCTGACCACCGGAAAGCTGTGCGGGCAGGCGGCGCTCCAGACCAGCAAGGCCGAGCGAATCAAAGACCTCCGCCACCCGGCTGCGTGACGGGCGCCGGCCGGAAAATCGCGCGGTCAAGGTGGCATTGCGCTGCGCATTGAGGGATTCCAAGAGGTTATAGTCCTGGAATACAAAGGCACGCTGCCTGCGCCCCGGCGCGTTGACTTGTCCGGAAGTGGGTTTATCCAGCCCGGATAGCAGGTTTAGGAGCGTGGTTTTACCGCTACCGGAAGGCCCCATGATGGCGACGAATTCGCCCGGGGCGATGGAAACAGTGACCCGCTTGAGCACAGTGCGGCGGCCGTAGCGCTTAGTGAGATTTTCTGCTTTTAACATGCCTTTGATTCCACTCGGCCGCGCAGAAGAAAGACATGGGGCGGGCTGCCCAGAAAATGGTAGAGCTAGCTCTACTGCTCCACGCCGGGTAAGGCGGCTAGGCTCTTGGGTTATGCGAACCCTCAAAGCCTGCGCGTGGAGCCTTGTCCTTGGCGCGCTATTTATCCCGGCGTTGGTGGTTTCGGTGCTGATGCTGCCGTGGGTTCCGCTGGTGGGACGCGCCGCGGAATTTGTCGGCCGGTTGGGTGCACGGTGGATGGGCGTGGAGATCCCTTCCCGGCGTGCGGGCCGGTGGTTTGATTGGCAGCAGTTTTATCACCTTATTATGCAGCTATTGCTTTCAGCTGCCTGCTTTGCCGCGTGGACTGCCTTGGGTTTTACGGCGGGTGTGCTGGTCATTGCGCCATTCGTGCCAAAGACCGAATTCTCCTTTGGCGAGTGGTCTACCACCAACCGGCCGCTCATTTTCTTTACCTGCTGGCTCACCGCGCCGTTGCTGGTGGCTTTATTGGTGGGGCTCAACCGCCTGTTGGTCTTGGCGTCGACCTCGTTGACTCGGCTGGCGTTGAGCCCCTCGGCCGAGGAGTTGGCGGCCTCGCGCGCCACGCTTATCGATGCCTTCTCCGGCGAGCGCCGCCGCATCGAGCGCGAGCTGCACGATGGACCGCAGCAGTACCTGACCGCGCTCAAGCTCAACTTGGCGGCGGCGAAGTTGCAGGCCCCGTCCGAGGCGCTGCCTGCTTTGGCCGATGCGGAACATAATGCTTCTTTGGCCCTGGCTTCCCTGCGCGCAACGGTGCGCGGCATTGCCCCGCAGGTGCTTTTCGACGCCGGGCTTATCCCCGCCCTCGACGAGCTACTCGCCCACTCCGGGCTGGAGACTGAACTGCACGTGGACGGGCCGGAACGCTCCGTGGACGAGACCACTGCCCTGCTGGCCTATCATGCGGTGGCCGAGGCACTTACCAATGCCTCCAAGCACGGCGCGGCCACCGAGGCGAAGGTAACGGTTACTTTCGGGGACATGCTGCGCCTGGACATCGTTGATAATGGCACCGGCCCCGACCTCAGCCCCACGGCCAAGGCGTCCACCACGGACGCGGCGACAGTCGCCACGTCGGGAGCCGGTACCGGCATAGCCGGGCTACGCGAGCGCGCCGCCGCACTGGGCGGCACGCTAAAACTTGCCGCGGCACACGAGACTGCCGCGGGCGAACGCGGCGGCCGACTACTAGTCGAGCTGCCGCTGAAGGAGGCGGAATGAAACTATTACTCGCGGAAGATTCCGCGCTGCTGCGCGCCGGGCTCGAGCAGCTACTCAGCTCTTTGGGCCATAGAGTTACAGCCGCCACGGATGCCGAAGAACTGCGCGCAATCGCTGGGCGAGAAGCCTTCGACCTCATTATCAGCGATGTGCGCATGCCGCCCACCATGACTGACGACGGCCTGCGAGCCGTCCATGACCTGCGAGCGCTAAACCCTACCCAACCAGTGGTGGTGCTAAGCCAATACGTAGCGGCAAGCTACCTCGACCGCCTCTTGGAGCACGGGGGATTTGGCTATCTGCTCAAAGAGCGCGTCTCTGATGTAGAGGAATTCGTGCGCACGCTCGACGAGGTCGCCCGCGGCGGCACCGTGGTGGACCCAGAGGTGGTTACGGCACTGCTGTCTGCAAAGCGCACTGGCCTCGCCCAACTCACCGCCCGCGAACGGGAGGTGCTGGGACTGATGGCGCAGGGGTTGAGCAATAAAGAAATTGAAGACACGCTCGTTCTTAGCGCTGGCGCGGTAAGCAAGCATGTCTCCAATGTTTTTACGAAGCTCGGGTTCCTGCCCGAGGATTCTAACCGACGGGTCAAGGCCGTGCTGGCGTGGCTGCGCCACACCGAGCGCTAATAACGCCGGCGACGCGAGCTACTTCTTGGAGCTGAGTCCACTCAAAGCATCGCTGGAGCTCAGGGAGCTGCCGCCTTCCGGATCCTGTGGCACCTCTGGGGTGTCGGGGTCGGTAGAGGCGTCGGCAGGCGCAGCGCCACGGTCCTTCTTCTTCAGCGAAACCTTGTCTACCAGGGTGTTATCGGCTTCGTTGAAGGTAGCGAAGGTGAGCTTGTCATCGGAGACATCCACGCGCATGTAGTCCTCGGTGTAGTCCTGGCGCCACATGGCGGTGGACTCATGGGCGAGCTTCGGATCGATGGTCTCCATGCGTGCGCCCTTGTGCTTCTGATTATTAACGTCAGTGAAGTCGTAGTACTTGCCGCCACCCGCGGTGGTGGTGGTCAGATACAAGGCCTCACCATCCTTGGGTTCGAGGACATCGCCGCGCTGCGGCTTCTTTTCTGGCAGGACTGGCTTGTTGTTTTTCATCAGGTGGCTGCGGGTGTAGATGTGGTCGTGGCCGGAGAGCACGGCATCCACGTTGAGCTCAGAGAGTACCGGGGTGAGCTTCTCGCGCAGGTTGGTGACGTCCTTATCAAAGTGGTGCGAGCCCTGTGAATACGGACCGTGGTGCATGCCAACTACGATCCAGTCATTATCCGCGCCACGAGATTCCACGGCCTCGCGCAGGAATTGCTCGTGGCGAGCAATATCGGCGTCGGAAGAAGCATTGGAGTCCAGGCCAATAAAGAGCACGTTATTGCGCTCGAAGTAGTGGTCGCGGATATCTTCGGCCTGGTGGGGGTTAGAGAAGTGCTCATCATGATGTTTCATGGTGAGGTTATAAGTCTCGTGGTTGCCCGGAACGGTATTGGTCGGGATGTGACGAATTTCCGGGGCGGAGAAGTAGGCATCGTACTGCGGCACTTGGGCGCCCCAGCCTTCTACTTGATCCCCTAGGGACCAGATCATGTTGGCATTGGGCACATGGGAAGCCGCGTGAGCGATGGTTTTGCGCCATTGCTCCGCTTGGTCATCTACCTTGAGGTCCACGCCGATTTGTGGGTCCGCAACGGTGAGGAAAGACCACTCATCACCGTTGGAGCCGGTGTTGAAGGTTTCTGGTTCGGACCAGCCGCTTTCCTCGGAACCGACGCGATAGGAGTACTCGGTATCCGGCTGCAGATCGGTGGCGGTGGCGAACTGGGATTTATAAAGCAGGGCGCCGTAATCGCGTTCCTCGGCGCGGAAAGTCTTGGTGCCTTCCGGGCCGGTAACCTCGAGGACTTCGTCGGCTTTGGACTTGGTGCGCCACGTAACCATTACCTGGGATTCATCCTCGCCCGGCTGCAGGATGGTGCGGTAGATGGGCGAATCAGCGGCCAGCGCCGGGGTGGCGGGCACGATGGTGGCGGCACCGCCCACGGCAAGGGCGGTAACGAAGGAGGCGACGAAGCGCGATGATCGAAGCATACAGTTTTCACCTTTTGGAGTCTTAGAAAAAGCAGTACGGCTCCCTAGGACACCATAAGAATGTGAACACCGTATTACGAGCGCGCGAAAAGCGCTTGAACCCTACCTGTGAGGGGCTAGGTTTAAAGGCTCTTGGTGGAATTGATAACGGCCGCGCGCCAGAGCGTGTACTCCTCTGGGTTATCTTCGCGGTAGTTCTTGACGGCGCGAATGCCCTGCTCCACGGACTCGATGACGGCGTCAATGGTTTTATCTTCGCCCTCGGCATCAACGAAGATGACCGGACCACAAATGGAGCGGATGGGGTCTTGCAAGAAAGCGGCATTGCCGGTGGCGGCGGCGTTGCGCGCCAAGGAGGCTACTGGGTTGGGTTCGGCGCCTTCGGCCTTGGCTTCGGGGTTGTAGAGCGCCGCATAGGTGGTGCCGTCTTCTTGGAATACTACGGAGACGCGGTCCTCGGCGGTGCCGCCCAAAAACTGGTTGGCGTGCTCTAGCTCGAACTCCAGCTTGCGGCGGGTGAGATCAGGGTTGACAAGGAAACCGACGGTCATGAGAGAAAGCTCCTTCACAAAGCCAAGAGGGCATGAACGCCTTTTAGGGTACCGGCCCCCACCCCGTCTGCAGAGCGAGAAAGAAGAACTTTAGGTTAACTGCGGCTCTTCCACATCCAGCTGGGTATCGGTGCCAACTCCGAGGCCAGAGGGCTGAGCACCTTCATGAATAAGCTGCGCACCAATGGCCGCGATCATCACGCCATTGTCGGTACACAGCGAAAAGCGCGGCACGCGCAGCTCGACCCCAGCGGCGGCACAGCGCTCGGCGGCCAACTCGCGCAGGCGGGAATTTGCGGCCACACCTCCTCCCAGCAGCAGGACGCGGGCGCCAGTATCTGCGCAGGCGCGGACGGCCTTGGCAGTCAGAACATCGGCCACGGCTTCCTGGAAGCTAGCGCAGACGTCTTCCACGCTGATGGTTTCCCCTGCCTTTTCGGCGCGCTCCACGTAGCGGGCCACGGAGGTCTTGAGCCCAGAGAAGGAAAAATCGTGGCGGTGCGGGCCGCGCAGATCCTCGGCGCGGGACATGCCGCGCGGGAAATCGATGGTGGCTTCGCCGCGGGCGGCGAGCTTATCAATCACCGGGCCACCGGGGTAGCCCAAACCGAGGAGACGGGAGACTTTGTCGTAGGCTTCACCGGCGGCGTCGTCAAGCGTAGAGCCCAGCTCGCGCATGGGCTTGCCGACGGCCTCAACCTCCAACAGCTGCGTATGCCCACCCGAGACCAAAAGGGCCACCGAGTGCGGCAGCTCTTCGTCTTCCAGGTTGGCCACGGCAACGTGGCCGCCAAGGTGGTTCACGCCGTAAAAAGGCACGCCCCAGGCTGCGGCATAGGCCTTGGCGGCCGAGGCCCCCACCAGCAGCGCGCCGGCCAGGCCGGGCCCCACGGTGGCGGCGATGGCATCTGGCTTGGCGATGTCGGCCTCTTTGAGCGCCGCCTGCATGACCTGCGGCATGGCTTCAAGGTGAGCGCGGGAGGCGATCTCTGGGACGACACCTCCGAAACGCGCGTGCTGCTCCATGGACGAGGCGACGGCATTAGCGAGGATCTCCATGTGACCGTCCTCGCTAAGCTCGACGATGCCCACGCCGGTTTCATCGCAGGAGGACTCGATGCCCATGATCTTCATGACTGCTCCTTATTTTTCTTGACGCTCGGACTGGCGCGGGCGCACCATCACGTGCGCATCTGCTCCGGAAGGTTGGTAATAATTCTTACGCATCCCCTGCTTGGCAAAGGCATACCCCTCATAAAGGCCGATAGCAGGTTCGTTGCCTACCCGTACCTCGAGGAAGACCGGGGCGTCTTTAAGATCCGCAATATGACAAATATTGTCCATCATCATGCGAGCGATGCCGCGGCGCTGTGCGGCGGGATCGACGCCGATGGTGTGGATTTCAAATTCTGGATCAGCCGCTGGCCCCATCATGCCGATTCCCGCATAACCTAGCAGCACTGTGGATTCGTGCGCGGGGTCGAGCGCGCCTTCTACCCCGAAATAGAAGTTGAAGGGCTGGGCCATTTCCTGGTGGAAGACTCCGCTGGACCATGGGGTCTCTCCGGGGAAAAGGACCTTTTCCAGCTCGGCGCACCGGGGTGCGTCGGCCGGGGTCAACTCGCGCAGCTTCACAGTTCCACCTTGGGGATGGCGGCCGACAGCTGTTGCTGCTTCGGCGGAACCGCATCCGGGCGGCGTAGGTAGAGCGGCACAACGGGGGCCGGTTCCGCAGTGAGGTCAGCTACAGCCACTAGGGCTGCTGCGGTGGGATGGGCCGCGCGGTGCGGCAGCTCGGTCAGCTCCTCCGGTAGCTGAGCGGCGAGGCGCTCGGGGATGATGACCTCGGCAGTACCGGTGAGTCCCACCTCAACTTCTGCCGGCTTAGTTACCTCAGGACCAGAGATGCGCTGCACACCAGAATCGGTGGCGCGGTAGGTGGCCCAATAGATCTCTTTGCGGCGTGCGTCGGTAGCCACCAAGGCGGTGGCCTCGCCGTCCGCGTCTGCGGGGCTCGCGGGGAGGCCGGCAGCATGGGCGATTGCATCGTGGGTGCATACGCCGTGGAGGGGGATGGACAGGGCGTCGGCAAGCGCGGAGGCAGTCGCCATCCCCACGCGCAACCCGGTAAACGGGCCTGGGCCCACGCCGGTGACCACCGCATCTAGGTCGGAATACTCCATGCCTGCCTCTGCGAGGGCGTCAGTGATCGTAGGTATGAGCAGCTCATTATGAGCGCGGGTATCTTCCAATACGCGCTCGGTGGTCTGCCCAGTGGCGGTATCTACTACCCCGGTGACCAAGGCGGTAGTTGCCGTGTCGATCGCGAGGACGCGCATTAGCCAACCAGCTTCCAGGTTCCATCCTGACGCTGGAACGCCAAAGGCTGAGCGCCCTGGACCATCGGTACTCCGCCATCCAGGCTCTGGCCCTGCTGCTCCATGGCCTTGATTTGGGTATTGATCATTTCACAGACTTCGACCTTTTCCGGGTCCAGCTCTTCGATGAAGGGCTCAGTGCTCTGGGAGATGGCAACCGCATAGCTCTTGCCCTCTGGGACCTTGCCATCTTCAAAAGTGATGTCCTTGGTATCGATCTGTGCCTCTTTGACCTTATCTTCCTTCATGCCCGGGCAGATGAAGCCAATAGCGGCATAGTCCTTGCCGTAGACATCGGAAGGAATAAGGCTCATCGCCTCCAGGTTTTTCGGCGTCTTAGACAGCGTGGAGCTGAGGTTTCCCTCCAATGGATTGTCCTCGCGCAGGGTAGACGAGGCGAGGAGAACCATCATGACAACAATAAAGATGGCGATAATGGCGGCGGTAAGGTTGCGAGCGAATTTAGTCATGGGGTGAGTAAGGCTCCTTGAAAAGTTTTTAAGTTTCAGGCGGTGGGCGGTTTATCTGGCAACCGATGCTACCTGGTTAACCGCAACACAAAACCCACAGGGTAGTGCCTGCCAGTGTAGGCGGGCGACCCTGTGGGTGAGTAATTAACGCGATGTATTGGCGCTATAGCAACAACAGGAGCAATACCTGCGCGGCAATAATCTTGCCGATCATCGTGGTGGGATAAACCGTGGCCCATCCACGAGCTGCCAGCTCGGTGCCGGTTTGGTCACGAATATAGGCAAAGACCGCAGGGTTGGTGGTCATACCAGCCGCACAGCCCATGGCCTCGTCCCACTTCAGCTTCAGCACTAGCATGCCGATGACACCGATAAGAATGGCGGAGATCAAGGTGATGATAAGGCCCACGCCCATGATGGTCAGGGAGGACGGATCAGTTAGGGCATCGCGGAAGGAGGCGCCGGCCGAGGTGCCCACGCCAGCGAGGAAGAGGGTCAGTCCCATATTAGAAATGGTTTCGCGCGTGTGAAACGGCATCTGCCAGTTAAGCGGACCCGTCCGGTTGAGGTAGCCCAGCAGCAGGCCGACGACCACGGGGCCGCCGCCGAAGCCTAGCTGCAAGGTGGAGCCGCCCGGCATCGGAATCGGAATGAGGCCGAGCAACATACCCAGCGTCAGGCCGATAGCCATGGATAGCAGGTCCGCGTTACCCAAAGCAGCTTCAGAGTCACCGAGGTACTTGCGCACGTACGGCAGGCGGCTCGGGCTGGTTACTACGCGAACGCGGTCAGAATAGTTAAGCACCGTATCCGGGTGCGGGACGAGGTCTTTATCGCCCTTGCGGACACGAGCGATGATAAAGCCGTGGTCAAGAGCTTTGATCTCGCGGATCGACTTACCGGCAATATCCGGGTTGGACACGGTAACGCGGGTGTACTTTAAACCTGCATCCTCGGTCAGCTCCACCGGGTGTTCCTCACCCAAGACCTCGATGGCCTTATCGACGGCTTCTTCAGAGCCGTTAAGCAGATAAGCCTCACCCTCACACAGCGGCATTTCTGGAACAGCCAGGCGGTGGCGCTCTTCGTCAGAAATGATACGAGTAGCAACGACGGTCTGACCGGTTACGCGATAGATATGACCAGCGGTGTCATTAAAATTCTTGGTCAAGCGCACACCCTTGGCCACAAGCTCGGCGGGAATCATGCCCTCTGCGCGGGCATCTTCTTCATGGTTGACCTTGACCACCTTAGCGCCGATGGCGGCAACGAGAATAGCGCCGATAACCGCACCCGGGTAGGCCAGGGAGTAACCGACAACCGGGGTGGAATCGCCCACCATTTCCACCACGGCGGCCATACCCGGTGTGGAAGAAAGCGAACCGGCAAACATACCGGTAGCTTCTGGCGTGCTCAGGCCAAAGGCGCGGATGAGGCCAAAGCCTACGGCAACCAGGATTACCAACATTCCCAGCATGAATACCGTGAGCTTCCAGCCACGGGTCTTAAACTCGCGGACGAAGGAGGGCCCGAAGCTGAGGCCAATGGCATAAACGAAAATCGCCAAGCCAAATTGATAGACCAAAGGCGGAATTTGGATATCAGGATTGGCAGTAGAAAGACCCAGCGCCACAAACATCGCAGCCGCGGCACCGAGGGAGATGCCGAAGATCTTAATCTTGCCAATCGCTAGACCCACCGCCATGATGACGAAGAGAGATAGCAAAGGACTAGAGGCGAGAAAATTCAACACCTCAATAGAATTACGCACTGGTTATACCCGGGGCAAATTCTCCGCGTAGGAGATTCATCACTTATCCGCACTTTAGGCGGACATTTGTGCTAATGACCGCCCCGCAACGACCACGTAAAGCGGCGAACATCCTCGTCTGCGCCCGCGTATTCCGCCGGCTCGCGGTCGATGCTAATAAACAGGTAGTGCTCCGCAATCTGCTCTACCAGTCCCCCGCCCCATTCGGCGATGACCACGGCGTCTTCTAGCTCCGTGTCCAAGTCCAAAGCATCGAGCTCCCCTAGCGGATCCCCGGAATTAGCGCCGCCTTCATCGAGCAAACGGTAGGCATCAACGTGAACGAGGTCCGGCCCACCTACGGTTGAGCGGTGCACCCGGGCAATCACGAAGGTCGGCGAGGTTACCCGCCCCTTGACCTGCATGCCCTTGGCGACGCCCTGCGTTAGCGTCGTCTTTCCAGCCCCCAATGGCCCATCCAGGATCACCACATCGCCAGCCTCGAGCGCCGCACCCAGCTCTGCGCCGAAGGCATAGGTTTCTTCCACCGTGGATAGGTCACGGCTGCCGGATTCCGGAAAGCTACTGCGCATCTTCTTCTCCTATGTATTCGCGTTCGGTGCGGCCATCGGGCAAGCAGACCACCTCGTAGTTGATGGTTCCTGCCGCCGCGGCGAGATCCGTAGCCGATACTCCCCCGTTGCCGAAAATCACGGCATCTTGACCCGTGTCCACACCATGGGGGTTGTCGCCCAGGTCCACCACAATCTGATCCATACAGATTCGACCTACCTGTGGATACAGGTGCCCGCCGATGCCTACATGCAAATCGCCTTGATAACCACGCGGTAGACCATCGGCGTATCCGCAATCCACGGTGGCCAAAAATCCCGGCTCATCCGCCTTCCAGGTCAGTCCATAGCAGGTGCCTTCCCCTGGCTGAATCGGCTTTACGTTAAAAATCTGCCCGGACCAGGTCATGGCTGGGCGCAGACCATGCTCGCGGCCGTCAATAGGCTCCAAACCATAGCAGGCGGCGCCTACACGTACCTGCTCAAAATAGGAGGAAGGACGCGTCAGCACAGCTGGTGAATTGGCCAGGTGATTGACTGGACACTCCAGCCCAATCTCGCGCGCGAGCCGCAGGGCCTTGCGGAACGCCTCCTCTTGGGCGTCGTTGTGTGGATTATCCGGCTCATCAGCACAGGCAAAGTGCGACATAAGGCCGAGAACCTTGATATGTGGGGCGTCGCGCAGCACCTTGAAAGTGTCCGCCCAATCCTCTTCATCCACGCCGGAACGGTGCATGCCGGTTTCTACCTTGACATATACCTCAGCAGGAAAATCGGCTTTAACCAGCTTATGTGCCTGTTCAAGAGAGTTAACTGCTACTTCAATGCCGCAGGCAAGTGCCTCTTCGAGGATTTCGTCCGTCTGCCAAATCCACGCCACGATGGGTGTCTCCACACCCGCGCGGCGCAAGTCCACCGCCTCCCGCAGAGTGGCCACTCCAAAGCTATCCGCACCTGCGCGCGCCATTACCGGCACGACTTTGGCCGCGCCGTGGCCATAGGCATCGGCCTTGACCACGCACATGAGCTTGACCTCAGGCCCTACCTTTTCTTTGATGAGGCGGACGTTGTGCGCGATGGCGGAGAGATCAATGGTGGTTTTCAGCATGTCCACCATTGTGCCACTGCTCACCCTTTTGCTGAATTCGGGCGGGTGGTGGCGCATTCACTCGCGATAGCTCCACCTTGGAGTCGGCTCATCCAATGTCCTCTATGGAAACTTGCCTCGTAAGTTCTATCCGCGAGCAGAAATCTTCATCATGGCTCACCACTAGTAATGCGCCTCGATAGTTTTTCAATACCGAGACCAGCCAATCAACAGTTGAAATATCAATGTTGTTGGTCGGCTCATCGAGCATTAGCAATTGCGGCGCCGGATCCGCCAAGAGCACTCTGGCGAATTCCGCCCTAAATCTTTCGCCTCCCGAAAGGGTCCCTGTCAACGCATGAACCGAGTCAGATTGAAACAACAACTGAGCAAGCTGATCGCGGATAAACTGCGGTTCCTCTTGTGGATTCGCGTTAGTAACCACGTCCCACACGCTGAGAGAAGGATCTAACACAATTCGCTGACGTAAGTACCCTAAGTTGTCGATAACGTAGCCCTCTTCACCGGAGTTAATTCGGTCTAAGCGCGTGGTCTTGCCACTTCCATTTGGTCCTGACAGGCGCACGCGTTCGGGGCCAACAATCGATAGCCCGGGCACCGAAATAACTCGCTTTCCTTCAGGCAGTTCAGTTTGTGGCAGCTCGATATACACCGAGTCATTATCACGTATATTTCGCTCTGCTCGAGCTATAGAGCGTTGAGCTGTTTCAACTGCGTCTGAATGCAGCTGTGCTCTGCGCGATGCCGTCTTTTCGGCTCGCTGTTTATCAAGCTTCATCGTCATACCAGGTTTGCGCTTCGCCTCTGCGAACTTCTTTCCTCGGCGCGCATCACGCGCAATCCGTGTTTGCATTGCTTGTTGTTCGCGGAGTTGTTGCTTATAAGTCGCTTTGGCGGTGGACACTGCCTTTTGCGCAGCTTCCTGTTCTGCATCAATTGTGGCAAGGTAATCGGAATAATTGCCCTGGAAGAAGCGTAGGTTCCCATCCCTTAGCTCCGCTACCTCGGAAACTACATCTAACAGGTCTTTGTCATGGCTTACCACTAACACCGGCGCCGCGGCATTTACCAACATATCTTTCAGATGTTTCTTTGCAGCTCCGTCGAGGTTATTGGTCGGTTCATCGAGGATAATGAAATCTGGCTCGGACAAGAACACCGCCACCAAAGCGACGCGGACCGCTTCCCCTCCAGAGAGGCTTTCGATAGGGCGGTCCAACGGGATATCCAATCCAGCGGCGGAAAGGGCAGCGCTAATGCGCTCACCAACGTCCCATTGCTCCTCAATTAACTCATAGAGTTCTGGGTCATACTCACCAGATTCGACTACGGAAATCGCCGCGAGCACTTGGGTGACGCCGAAGATGTCTGCTACTATGTCATCTCTATTCCAAGCAAGGTCTTGTGGCAGGTAAGCTACCGATTCCGGCTTTTCCACCGTTCCGGCCGTAGGCAAGATATTTCCAAGGATGACGTTTAATAGAGTTGTCTTCCCTGCACCATTATCCCCAATTAGTGCAGTTAAAGGGCCAGAAAAGGCACCGTTTAGGCCACTGAAGCAGGTCGTTCCATCGGGCCATATAAGGGAAAGATCATTTAATAAAATAGGCATGCTTAAATCCGTTCTTCCTTTAGTGTTTTAGGCGAAAACACGACGGATGAGCACTGCCTACTCCTTTCACCGACAACGATTGCTCCCTAAAGCATAACAGTTTCAAGCTGCAAAGAAATGCCAAAGCCCCCTTTCCTACCACGCAAGAAACGCGGCAGGTAAGGGGGCCTAACGGCGGACGCTTGGAGTGGATTACTCCACGGTCACGGACTTGGCCAGGTTGCGAGGCTGGTCCACGTCGTAGCCCTTGGACTTGGCTACGTGGGCAGCGAAGATCTGCAGCGGCACGGTAGCCAGCAGCGGCTGCATGAGGGTCGGCGCCTTCGGGATGCGGATGACGTGGTTAGCGTAATCCTCCACGGCGGTATCGCCTTCTTCCGCGATCACGATGGTGATAGCACCGCGGGCACGGATCTCCTGAATATTGGAGACGACTTTGGAGTGCAGGGAGTCGCGGCCACGTGGAGATGGCACGATAACGAAGACCGGCTGGCCTTCTTCAATAAGCGCAATTGGGCCGTGCTTGAGCTCGCCTGCGGCAAAGCCCTCGGCGTGCAGATAAGCGATCTCCTTGAGCTTCAGCGCACCCTCGAGAGCCACCGGGAAGCCCACGTGGCGGCCCAAGAAGAGCACGGATTCCGCGTCCTTCATGGAATTGGCCAGGTTGGCCACCTGGTCTTCCTCGTCGATGACGCTTTGGACCTTATCCGGCATGTGGCGCAGCTCAGCGAGAACGCCCTGGATCTCATCGGCGAACATATTGCCACGCAGCTGAGCCAGGTAAAGGCCAAGCAGGTAGGTGGCGGTAATCTGCGCGAGGAAGGCCTTGGTAGAGGCCACGGCGATTTCCGGGCCGGCGTGGGTGTAGAGCGCGGCATCGGATTCGCGCGGGATGGACGAGCCCTGGGTATTGCAGATGGCAATGACCTTGGCGCCCTGCTGGCGGGCGTGGCGCACGGCCATCAAGGTATCCATGGTCTCGCCGGACTGGGACAGCGCAACAACGAGAGTCTTCTCGTTCACGATCGGATCGCGGTAGCGGAACTCGTGAGCGAGCTCGACCTCGGTAGGAATGCGGCACCAGTGTTCGATGGCGTAGCGTGCCACATGGCCAGCGTAGGCGGCGGTACCGCAGGCAATGACGATGATCTTGTCGATGGACTTCAGCACGGTCTCATCGATGCGCAGATCATCGAGGGTCAGTTGGCCTTGCTCATCGAAGCGACCCAGCAGGGTATCGCGCACGGCGGAAGGCTGGTCGTGGATTTCCTTTTCCATAAAGGAATCAAAGCCGCCCTTTTCCGCAGCGGCGGCATCCCACTTGATTTCAAAAGGCTTGCCCTGTGCAGGGTTGCCCTCATAATCGGTAATTTCCACCTCGTCCGCGGTGATGGTCACAACCTGGTCGTTGTCCATCTCCACGGCAGACTTGGTGTAATCAATAAAGCCGGATACATCGGAGCCGAGGAAGTTCTCGCCCTCGCCCAAGCCGATAACCAGCGGGGAGTCGCGGCGAGCGGCAACGATGCGATCGGCCTGTTCGGCGTGGATGGCCAGCAGGGTAAACGCGCCCTCCAGGCGAGCGCAGGTTAGCTGCATAGCCTTGGTCAGGTCGCCGGCTGCCTCATTGTGGAAGACATCTCCCAGCAAGGTGGCAGCGACCTCGGTATCGGTCTCGGAAACGAAGTTATAGCCCTTGTGCAAAAGCTCGGACTTGAGCTCCGCAAAGTTCTCGATGATGCCGTTGTGTACCACTGCCAGCTTGCCGCCATCGACCACGTGCGGGTGCGCATTCAGGTCGGTGGGGCCACCATGGGTAGCCCAGCGGGTATGGCCGATGCCCAGCACGGAGTCAGGCAACGGGCGGGCTGCAATCTCAGCATCCAGCGCAGCGACCTTACCGGCCTTCTTGCGCCAGCTGATATCTCCATCGGCGTACATTGCTACGCCAGCGGAGTCATAGCCGCGGTATTCCAAACGGCGCAGCCCTTCCAGAACTACGTCGAGGGCGAAGTAATCACGGCCACCACCAGCGTGACCAATATATCCAACAATTCCACACATGGTTGCTGATTTTACAGCACAAGGGGCAAAGCTCTAGGCGGGCGGGGCGTCGGCAAGCAAGGCACGGCACCCCACCCGCTACTGTGCTGGGAAAACTAGCGCGATGCCTGTTCCAAAAGCTCCAAAATGTGGTGGTAATCCTCGCCGGTGGCACGGGTAAGGCCAAGCTCGCAAGTGCGGTTGGTCGAGACGTGATACTGCGCTCCGATTTCCTTGACTTGCGCTGCCTCGGCGCGGGTGGCGGCAGCGGTAAGCTCCGAGTGCAGCATGCCGCGGTCACCGGCATAGCCACAGCAATTCCACTCGGTGGGAATGTGTACCTCGGTCGCGGCGGCGCGGGCCACCTTTTCTACATCGTCCATCATGCCCAGCTGGAAGGCAGAGCAGGTGGGGTGCACAGTCATGGAAGCCACTGGATTCTTTACTTCCAGCTGCGGCAGCAAGGTATCGGCCGTAAAGCTAATGGCGTCAATAACGGTGATACCCACCGACTCCAACATATCTTTAAAGCCAGCGGTGCAGCTGCTGGCGTCCACGATAACCGGAAGGCGCGCACCATCAGTAGCGTCCATGACGATATCGCGCACGCGCTGCTCCATTACATCGTGGCCGGCCTGCATGCCCTTGGAAGACCATGGTGTACCACAGCAAAGCTTGTCGATGCCCTGCGGAACCTCCAGCGCGACCCCGGCGCGCTCCAAGAGCGCCACAAAGGAATCGGTAGCACCCTTGCCGCCGCCTTGCGGGCCGAACATGGTGTTCACGCAGGCGGGCAGATAGATTCCGGTGGTCTGGGCATAGCGATCACCTACGCGGCCGGCCAAGCGGCCGCGGGACTTGCCGCCCTTGCCCAACTCTGGCTGGTACTGCGGGAGATTATCGGCACCGATGAGACTGCGGCCCACATCGGTAACCTTTTTGACTAGCTCGGTGGGCAATAGGTGCGCGCCGGTAAGCGCTACCCCGGCGCCTTGGCTGACTACCTGCCAGTTCTTGGCGGCAGCACCCCACAGCTTTTGCTGCGCTGGCTGGGCTTCCTCGCGGCGCAAGCGCTTGATGAACTTGCCGGTATCGATGCCTACTGGGCAGGCAGTGCGGCACATCGAATCCACGGCGCAGGTCTCGACGCCCATGTACTCGTAGGCCCGATCTAGCTCAGCGACGAGTTGGCTATCGCCAGCTTCTTCCGCGCGCTTGCGGGCGCGGCGCACCACAATGCGTTGGCGTGGGGTAAGCGTGAGGTCGCGCGACGGGCAGACCGGCTCGCAGTAGCCGCACTCCACGCAGCGGTCTACTTCCTCTTCCACGGTGGGATTGAGCTTGATGTTTTTGATGTGTGCATCGGGGTCATCGTCCAAGATGACGCCGGGGTTCATCGTGTTGGTGGGATCGCAGGCCCGCTTGAGTTCCTGCATTACCTCATAGAGCTCATCGCCGTACTGGCGGCGCACATACGGCGCCATGGCGCGGCCGGTGCCGTGTTCCGCCTTGAGATTGCCCTCGGCCGAGAGGACCAAGTCCACCATGCCCTCGTTGAAACCGTTATAGCGACCGATGGCATCATCGCCTTCAAAGCGGTCCGTAAGCAGGAAGTGGATATTGCCGTCCTTGGCGTGGCCGAAAATGACGGCATCATCATATCCATAGCGGGCAAAGAGTTCCTGCAGCGAAGAACAAGTATCTGCCAGATCGCCGACGGGCACGACGATGTCTTCCAAAAGGGCCGTCGTGCCAGACGGGCGCGCCTCTGCTACCTGGGCGTACAGACCCTTGCGGAAATTCCAAGCGGAAGTGCGCGTTGTGGCATCAGCCGAGAAGGCTGCCGGGGACTGCAGCGGCAATTCGCGCAAGAGCTGCGATCCCTTGCTTTCTTTCTCCTGCAATTCCTCTTGGGCATCAGCGTGATACTCAATGAGCAACGCGGCCTGCTTATCCACATCGAAACCGGTAATGGCCTGCGGCACCTTATCAAAGCCTTGACCGACGCGAATAGAGGCAGAGTCCATCAGCTCCAGGGTGGCCGCTCCGGTCTCCAAAAGTGCCGGCAGGGACTTGGTGGCAGCGCTGAGATCATCAAATACGGCCACCGTGGTGGTGGTCAGCTTAGAAATCGGCACCGTGCGGAAAACCGCTTCCGCAATGAAGGCCAGGGTTCCTTCCGAACCGATAAGCAGGTGCTCAAAAAGCTTGACCGGGCTATCAAAGTCGAGGAAGGAATTGAGACCATAGCCCATCGTGTTTTTCAGCTGGAAGTGACGGCGGATAATATCCACGGATTCCTGGTTATCGCGCACACGGCGCTGCAGGCGGATAAGCGTGTCCACCAGCTCCGGTTCCTGCTCCTGGAACTGCCGGTCTGCATCCGGATCGGCGGTGTTAATTACGGTGCCGGTAGGCAGCACAAAGGTCAGCGATTCCAGAGTGTTATACGTATTGAGCTCAGTGCCGCAGGCCATGCCGGAGGAGTTATTAGCCACCACGCCGCCGATGGTGCAGGCAGACTCGCTGGCCGGATCCGGCCCCAGTTTGCGGTTGCGCAGGCCTAGGCGGGCGTTGACCTGACGCACCGTCGCGCCGGGCTGGACGCACACGCGCTTGCCCTCATCAAGAACTTCTATACCGCGGAAGTGCTTGCGCACATCCACCAGGTATCCATCGCCGGAAGCCTGACCTGCCAGAGAGGTGCCACCGGAGCGCAGAGTTACCGGAACATTCTGCTGCCGGCCCGCACGGAAGATGGCCGCCACATGCTCGGCGGAGCGAGCCTCGATGACTGCCTTGGGGGTGTACAGGTAGTGCGAGGCATCGGAGGCATGTGCCACGCGGTCAATGACCTCGGTCTTTACCTCCATCCCATAGCGAGTAGAAAGTTCTTGCACATCAACGACGCCGGTAGTCATGTACCGCAGCCTGCCTTCCCAGAAAAAGAGTACGTAGTTGTTCACACATTGCACTCCCCTGCGCTTAGCGTCGCAAGTTAGGAGGGGCTTAGGAAAGCTCGCCGCCACACCCGCTCCTCGGCCGGATACTGCGTAGATTTTTCTCAGATAAACCCGCACCCTTTCCCGCCTGGCGGGTGATCTTCATCTATCCTGGAATGCGTGTCTGCGAATTTGAAAAAACATCTAGCAACGTTGTCGAAGCGTGGCCGCAACCGAGTTTTGGTTGGCGACCTTGACTATGCCGGAATCACCGGCAAGGTTTATACCCCCGCGGAGGGCCAGAGCCTGCCCGCGGTGGCTTTTGGCCATGACTGGATGCACAAAATTAAGGATTACCACGCCACCCTGCGCCACCTGGCTAGCTGGGGCATCGTCGTGGTAGCCCCCGATTCTGAGACCGGCCCCTTCCCCGACCACCGCAACCTAGCTGCGGATATGGAATCCGCGTTGCAGATTGCCGCCGGGGTAAAGCTAGGCTCCGGAAACATTACGGTCTCCCCGGGCAAGCTCGGCATGATTGGCCACGGCATGGGCGGTGGCACCGCCGTGCTTGGGGCCTTGGACAATAAGAAAGTCGCCGCCGTCGCCGCTATTTACCCCTCGGTCACCTCCCCCTCTGCGGTGCAGGCTGCCCGCCGCATTGACACCCCGGGCCTAGTCATCGGTTCCGGCCAAGAAGACATCTTCAATGCTGGCAACCCCGCCAAGCTGGCCTATAACTGGCGTGGCCCGGTGTGCTTCCGCGCCATCGACAAGGGCAGCCAGGCTGGTTTTACCGAGGATCGCCTGCGCAAGTTGGCCATCGGAACGGCTGCTTTCCAGTCCGGCCCTACCGAAATCACCCGCGGTTTGCTCACCGGCTTCCTGCTGGCCACCCTAAATGATGATTCCACCTACGCCGCCTTTGCAGATCCAGAGGCAAGCGCGAAGAAGGTAGAAAGCCTGGTAGGCGAAGACCTGGCCGAGCGCGCCGGCGTAACCCGCGACGCCTAAGGCTTTAGCCCCGCCGCAGCACTGATTGCACCTGCCCCGACGCGTTTCGTGAACGCGCCGGGGCAGCGCCATATCGGGGCCTGGGCGCCGCTGCTTGTCGACGCCCCACTTGCCCCTTCTCCCTCCGTGCCTCCTGCATGGCCTTATCCGCGGATTTTTCAAGCTCGTCTTGCGCTTTCGCCAGCGTTTTTTCAAATTCCAGCAAGCGTTTAGCCGTCCTTTCTCGAAAGCCCTGCGCAAACTCTGCGAAATCATTATTCATTACCACTGCCCTGCCTTTCGTGCCTTAATGGATGGTTCTTCTGGCGCGGGTCCTGCCTCTGGCTGGGGCGCTGGCGCCGGCGCAGGTGCTGGGTCGGGAGCTGGTGCTGGCTCAGGAGCCGGTTCTGGGCCCGGCTGAGGCGCTGGCGCAGGTGCCTGTTCAGGCGCCGGTGCTGGGGCTGGTGTCTCCGCTGCACCAGCGGCTTGGAGGTGCGCCACCTTTTCCGGTGGCGGCGTTGGCTCCTCTACCTGAGACAGCTCTGGGGGCGGTGTCATGACTCCGTCATCACCAGTCGATTCAGGTTCAGGGCAAGGCTCCGGTTCGGGCTCTGGCTTAGGCTCAGAGCAGGGATCAGGTTCTGGCTCAGGTACGGGATCGGGTTCGGGTTCTTGCACCGGACAATCCAGTTCGGACATGTTCTCCAAGCACTGTGCAGCGCCTTCCACAATGAGGCCCACGCCCACCAATGCGATTCCGGCTCCGACCAAGCCGAGGCTACCGCTACAGGAGGATTCGATCTCACAGACTTCTGAGCTGGTCTGGGTAGTAGTGACACATTCTTCAGTACTCTCCCCGGTATTCTCTGGGCACAGTGGTTCTTCGCTTGTGTCCGTTTCAGAAGCGGGTTCGGTTTCCATTTCTGGCTTGGGCTTCGGCTCTGGATGAGATTCTGGTTCCGGGCACGGCTCTTCTACCTGCTGCGGCTGTTCCGGTGCTTCCTGCGGCGGAATGATCTCCGCCTGCGCCGGCCTAGTGGTCTCTACTTCGCGCTCCGACTGTACTGGCCGCTCGGTGTTTGATTGCTCGGTGCACTCACAGCAGTGGCACCCAGCACCATGCTCTGATGAGGTCTCCGTGTGCATTTCCGTCTCGGCTGCAGGCTCCGGTGCAGGGCATGCCTCAGGTGGAGTAGGCGTTGGTGAAAGAGGCGTCGGTTGTGGTGGAACGGAGGTGGCGTGGTGTGATTCCGGCTTGGAATCAGGCTCCGGCATCGGTTTGGGCACAGGTGGGCACTCCACTTGCGCAGGCTCGGTGGGCCGCGATGGCGGGCACTCATCCTTTGGCATCGGATTCGTGGGAGGTGGAGCGTCTGGGCACTTCTCTACGGGTGCCGGGCAGGCTTCATCTGCAGGTTTAGCCGGCGTCGGGCATTCTTCCGGCATCGGGCGCTCACAGACGCACTCACAGCGCGATTCGAACTCGCTATAACAGGATTCGATCGCATCATCGCGGTCGCGGCAGGTGCTGGCGATATTGTGATTTGTCTCCTCAATAATTTGCCCCCCGATCGTGGAAAGAATCGGGATGATGAACCTGGCTAAAGGGTGTTTGGTGGCGACCATGGACAAAATATTTAACAGTGGGATGACCGCAGAGACGAGCTCGGTAAGGGCCGTGTCAGAGACATCAACGACGTCAGCAATAGCGCCTGAGCACTGCTCCGCCGAGCTAGTCAGATGTGCGGCATCTTGGCGGTCAATGTCGAAGTCTTCCTGCACGCCGCACAGGTGCTCACGCATGGCGCCCTGAGCAACCTCGGAATCATCCTGCTGCAAATAGCCCGCTAGTCCAGCACCGCCTCCCTTCGGGCGATTGCCGCCCACGGCCGCAACGGTATTTTTCACCAAATTTTCGGGCGCAATGCCATCAACCGCACCGACTAACTCTCCTAGTAGATTCATCGGCATGCTGGGGCCCGAGTAGCTGCCCAGGCAGGCGAATTGGAATTGAGAAATAGCGTTAGAGTAGTCCCCCAACAGGGATTTTGTCAGCGTACTCACTTGCTGCCAGCCTCCCTACCGCGTGCAAAGGAGCTGCCAAAGGACTCATCAAAATCGGCGAAGGCGCGCACCTGTTCATGAGCGGCGTGGGCGGTGGCGGATAAATTATCCAACCTCTGCCCGCCGCGCTCATGGATGCGCGCCAAGACATCACGAATGCGCTCACCGTGGCCGCCAAAATTGCGTCCAGCCGCGGCCACCGGAAAATCCGGTACCTCGGCCCGGTGGGCATCGCGTTGCTCGTCGTTATCGGCTACGACCTGCCGTAGTGCGGACATCGCCTCCAAGGGGCGAAGAAAAACCTCAGACACTTGTGTATTCCCCCAAATCCATATGCGGTAAAAGTTCTCACCTTCATTGGACTGGGGATTGCGCCAAATGGTTCCCTCGGATTATAAAAATCTTCCACACTAAGCGGTGACTCTAGACCGAAGAAACGATGGCGGAAAGCCTCCCTGCAACCTTGCGGGCCTGCTCCTTGTCCGCAGCCTCTACCATGACGCGGAAAACTTCCTCGGTGCCGGAAGGTCGCAGCAGGACGCGGCCGGTCTCGCCGAGTTCTTCCTCGGCCTGAGCGATGGCTTCTTGTACTTCGGGGGCATCCATGATGACGCCCTTATCAGAAACCGGCACGTTGATGAGCACCTGCGGTAGCACGGTCATTACCGATGCTAATTCCTTTAGGGACTTCCCGGACTTGGCCATGCGCGCCATGATAGACAGGCCGGTAAGGGTGCCGTCGCCGGTCGTGCAATCATCCGTCAACACCACGTGGCCGGACTGCTCGCCGCCCAAGGAGAAATCGCCGCGGTTGAGCTCTTCTAGAACATAGCGGTCGCCTACTGCGGTGTGACGCACCTCGATGCCTTGTTCCTGCATCGCCAGCTTCAGGCCTAGGTTGGACATCACGGTTGCTACCAAGGTGTTATAGCGCAGGTCATTATCATCCTTCATGCCCACGGCCAACAGCGCCATAATCTGGTCGCCGTCAATCACATTGCCCTCGGCGTCCACAGCCAAGCAACGGTCGGCGTCACCATCGTGGGCCAGGCCCAAATCGGCGCCATGCTCGACGACGGCCGCCTGTGCCTTTTCAATATGCGTCGAACCGCAGTCCTCATTGATATTAAAGGCGTTCGGCTCATTGTGGATAGCAAGAACCTCAGCCCCGGCCGCCTCATAGGCGATGGGAGCAACCTTGGAGGCCGCACCATTGGCGGTATCTACGACCACCTTGATGCCGCTCAAATCCGTGGAGACCACTTCCTTTAAATGGTTGAGGTAGCGCTCGCGTCCGTCTGGCGCCTCCGAAATGATGCGCCCCAACTTGGTGCCAGTCGGGCCGTCTTCAGTGAGGTTTTCCATAGTGGCCTGAATCTTGTCTTCTATTTCGTCCGGTAGCTTCTTGCCGCCGGCGGAGAAGAACTTAATGCCGTTATCCGGCATAGGGTTGTGGGAGGCAGAAATCATTACGCCGAGATCCGCGCCATAATCATCCGTCAGATAGGCAATCGCCGGGGTCGGCAACACGCCCACGCGCACCACGTCAACGCCGCGGGAGGCCAAACCAGAGGCAATCGCCGCATCCAGCATCTCGCCGGAAACGCGCGGGTCGCGACCAATAATGGCCAACGGCCGACGCTCATAGGATTCCCGCTGGGCGGTGAATACCTCCGCAGCGGCCTGGCCTAGTTGCAAGGCCAGCATCGGAGTCAGCTTCTTGTTCGCGAGGCCGCGAACGCCATCGGTTCCAAAAAGTCGAGTCATGCAGTCAATTATGCACGCCTGTGCCCAGCGATTGCATGTTGGGGCAGTTTAGGCGAAATCAAGCTTTTGGTTTATCGACAGGTTGAGCACTATTCCTTCCACCCGCGCTTCCATAAAACGACGAAAGCCGCCTCCTCCAAAAGGGAAGCAGCGGCATTCTCGGCGTTTGCGCGCGCAGTAGAAGCGAGATTAACGCTTGGAGTACTGCGGTGCGCGACGTGCCTTGTGCAGACCAGCCTTCTTACGCTCAACTGCACGAGCATCTCGGGTGAGCAGACCAGCCTTCTTGAGGGCGGTGCGGTCACCTGGGTTGTAGATGTTCAGTGCACGAGCGATAGCCAGACGCAGGGCGCCAGCCTGACCGGTTGGGCCGCCGCCGTTGACGGTGACCTTGAGGTCGAACTGGTTCTCGCGCTCCAGCAGGGTAAGCGGCAACAGGATGTCCTGCTGGTGCAGCTTGTTCGGGAAGTACTCGCCGAACTCGCGGCCGTTAACCACGATCTGGCCGGAGCCAGCAACGAGGCGAACACGAGCGACGGCGCGCTTACGGCGTCCGACGGTCTGGATCGGGCCCTCGTGTACCGGAGCGGCAGCCTCAACCTCTTCGGTCTCGGCCGGTGCGATGGAATCACCGATGGTGTTGGTGAACTCTTCGGTAGCGGCGCTTGCTGCAGCGATGTCAGCAGCGTCGGCTACGTTGTTGTCGATGTTCTGCTCAGACATTACTGTGCCACCTGCTTAAACTCGAAGGTTTCCGGCTTCTGGCCGGCGTACGGGTGCTCTTCGCCTGCGAAGACGTGCAGCTTCTTGATGGAAGCGCGGGAGAGCTTGTTGTGCGGCATCATGCCGGCAACGGCTTCTTCGATAACGCGAACCGGGTTGGCGTCCAAAGACTGACCCAGGGTCATGGACTTCAGGCCGCCCGGGTAGCCGGAGTGACGGTAGCGCATCTCGCGGCCGCGCTTAACGGAAGAAACGTGGATCTTGTCAGCGTTGAGGATGATGACGTGGTCACCAGCGTCAACGTTCGGTGCGAACTGTGGCTTGTGCTTGCCGCGCAGCAGGTCTGCAACGGTGGAAGCGAGCTTGCCCAGCACCACATCAGTAGCGTCGATGACGTACCACTTGCGGGTGATGTCACCGCTCTTTGGGTGGAAAGTAGACAATTTGACTCCTTGAAAGTCTGTCTCGGAACTGCCGGCCAGCGCTAAGCATCCATCCACTCCCGTACAGCGGCCGGTGGAGACCTGCAGGGAGCGCTTCGCCAGCTGCTAGCCGACGAGCGAACACATAGGTCTCCTACCCTACTTGCTCACCTGCCCGAAAACCAAAACGCCGAAACCGGTACCTTCCGCGGCTCAAACGGAAGGTACCGGCTCGTGGGTGTGGACTAGAAAGGTACGACTTGAAAAGGTGGAAGAGAGGAAAAGAGGTATTGGTCAAAAAGTGCTCACGCTGCAATCTTTTGCCAAGACTGCGGCTGCGTCCGCCTCCTGCCACTCGGGTGTGGTCAGTGGCACCGCAAGCTCGGCCAAGACAGCCTGAAACAGTGCAGGCGGGGCGCGGATCTAACCCCAGCTTGCGGCGGCGCGACGATTAACGTCACTCATTGCATCATTGCCCTGAGAGACGGTCTTGGAGATGGTCGCGAGCACGGTATTGAGTTCCTGAGATGCCTTGTCCCACTTGGCCTGTGCCTGGTTATAAGCCACTGCGGACTCGCCCTCCCAAGTGCTCACCATCGGCCGCAGCCGCGCCTTCAGGTCTGCCAAGGTGCTGTTGATGCGACCTGAGGTGGCGTTGATATCAGCTGCGGCGGAAGAAATGGCACCGAATTCGTACTTGATCTCGGACATGTGGTGGTGGATTCCCTTCTGTGAATCTATAGGTTTTGGTCAGTGGACTAGAGAACTGTGCAGTGCGGTTTAGAGGGCGAGGCCGCCACCAACATTGGAGAATGCCTGGGCGTTTTCTGCTTCCACGTTGTCGAAGTTGTGCGCGTTGCTGCGGATATTGTCAGAGATAGAGGCCAATGCCTCGCGCAGCTGTTGTGCAGAGGTGTTGTAACGCTGCATCAGGTCATCGAAGGAGACCTGGGCTTGGCCTACCCAGCTTCCGCGCACAGAGTCGACGACTCCCTGCAGGCGGGTGAGCTCGCCTTGGACTTCATCATTGGTGTTATCGACTTTGCCGGCGGTGGCAACCATGACATCGGCTTGTGTCTTGAAAGTCTGAGACATAAGAGTGCGCCCCTCCTTAGGGCGGATGAGATTGTGTATATTCCCCCGAAAAAGCATCTGTGCTTTCTCACCTTTATTGGACTGAACTTTCTGCCAAACGGTTCCCGTCTGGGACAAAGTTTTTAAGACTATTTTTTGACCAGGCTTTCCGTAGCCATGCGGCAGGCTGCCTTTTGGACAGCATTGGAATTGTGGCGGGTATGGCACCCCACAGACATCTGATGCCCACGGTCTTCCCAGGTAGTCCACTCCACCAAAGAGCCGTCCCCTGGGTCTTCGGTATAGCTCAGGCGCCCGGCCTTATCGGTAGCATCGCGTAGCGCCGGGTCTTCGTCGACCTGCGCGCGGATTTCTTTAAAAAGTGCATCCGCCGGAACGTTAAACATTTCATCCGCCGCCAATAGGATACGCAGGTTCGGATCCTCCCCGGTGGCGGTAACCAACCCATCTTCTACCTTGGTATGAAACCCGGTGGGAACGACCACAGACATCCCCTCAATATCTAGATGCTTCTCCCCTGGATTTAATTCGTTACCACCTGGTTCTGCAGTATCCACGGCACTGGACTCTGGCGAGTTGGGCACGGATTCCATTGCGCTGTCGCGGCCCGGCTGTGCGGCGCGTGGTTGTGGGCGGGAATCACCTGAGGCGGCATCACTGTCTGCTGAATCTCGTGCGCCGATAGCCCACCAGGAAGCTCCGGCAACGGCAATAATGACCACTGCAATTGCGAGGTGGAAGATATCAATAGCCCCGAGCCAACCGCGCAGCCGGTCGGACCAGCTTGGTGTTACTGGCTCATCATAGGCTGGCGCTTCCATCACTCTGGTGGGAGAAGCTGGTTCCGCAATCTCCGTAGCCGGATGAGTAGTGGTTCCAAATGAGGTTGACGTAGCTAACGAGGAGATAGCTGGTTCTGGGTCAATGAGCCGCACCCCGGTGACTTCCAATTGCCGGCTGACAATGGTGGTGGCCTCCTGCGCAATGTCCGTGCCGGACGAGTCTGCCACCACGCAAGCTTCCACGTCGGGCCAGGACGGCCCGGCCAACTTTGAAATCTGATCCATGACCTGCCCCAAAGCCCAACCTTCCACGATGCCGGTACCCGGCAGGTCGTAGCGGTATACCGAATCAGGCCCTTCAAAAATGGTGGCCGCGTCTAGGATCGTGACGGTAATTGGTACAGCGTTAGTCTCCCCACCGTCAGTGATTGGGGCGCCGGTATGCGAATTCGCGCTGAGGTTGGTGGTCATTTACTTCTCTCCTTCTGGGTACACCACTTGGGCGACGCCGAGGTTTTCACCGCGGATGCTCCACTGACCGCGGCCGGGTGGTTGTTGGCTGGGTTTAAGGCCAAAGATGGTGCCTTCGTCCCGGTCGGCGTCGAAAAGCAGCAACGCTGGTTGAAGATCGCGCACTGCAGAGAAGAATTGGCCGAAAAGGGCGCGGCCAATGCCACCGGACTTGCGAGCGACGATGAGATGCAGGCCAATGTCGCGGGCGTGCGGGAGTAGCTCCAGGAGCGGTGAAAGGGCAATATCGCTCAGCAGGTCCGCATCGTCGATGACTAAGTAGATATCTGGGCCCTTCCACCAGTCTCGTGCGGCGAGCTGCGCTGGGGTAATATCCGGGCCCGGCAGGCGGGATTCCAGTGTCCGGATAGTATCGAGAATGGTCTCTTGTGCACTTGTCTGCGTTGCGGCATAAGCGGCAACCATGTCTTGGTTCAAAGTTCCCAAGTGGGCCCGCCGCTGGTCGATGACCACAAGGCGAGCGTCTTCCCGCGCGAAGGCGCAGATACCGCGCATTATTTGTGCCAAGAAGGTGGACTTGCCGCAACCCTGCGCTCCTATTGCCACTAGGTGCGGCTCGCGCGATGGATTCCACGTCAGCGGATCGAGATCCCGTCCGCCGATGCCCCAGGCGATCTCGCCGTCGGGAATTTCCCCTTGAGTAGCAAGGGCAGACGGGGTGAGTACCGCGGGCAGCATCTTGAGTTGCGGAACTGGATCGGCTGCGGCATGAACGCGGCAAATGTGGGCGATGTCCTGGTTTGATGTGCGAGCTAGGAGCATATTCTCTCCGGCCAAGGTGAGCCCGCGGCCCGGCGCGCTGGGTAGCTTCTGCTGCAACTTGCGGTCAATAAGCGAATCCAAGGACTCACCAAGGCGCAGCTCAAGTCGGTTGGCTATGAGATCGCGGATAGCGGGGCGCATCGTGGTCCACCGCGAGGTGGCAATGACGACATGCACGTGGGCAGAGGCGCCATCGGCGACTATCTCTGTGACTTTCTCCGCTATGTCTTCAAACTCCGCGTTGGAGGTGCCAATGTGGTGCCAGCCATCGATGACGAGGAAGGTTGCGCACTGTTCCGGGCGGCGAACAAGACCGGCTACTTCGTCCACAATGCGCCGCACCTTTTCCCCCTCCTCACGCCCGGCAACTCCGGCAACGTGGGGCAGTCTCTCCAGAGACGCTAGCTGACCGCCACCCAAATCGATGACGTAGAAGCGTGCCGCCTTGGGGCTATGCCGTAGCGCCAGAGCCGAGACGATGGTGCGCAGCGCACTTGATTTTCCTGACTGCGGGCCGCCGCATAAGGCCATGTGCCCGCCGTGCTGGTGGAAATCGATTATCAGCTCATCTTGGCGTTGGTAATACGGTCTATCGATAATGCCGACGGGAGCCAGCAGCGTCCCGTTACCTGCAACAGACGACGAGGCGCCCACGTCCGCTCCGCTAGACAGTCCGGGTAATGCAGATAGCTCAATGACCGGTGGTAGCGGCGGCAGCCAGATACGGTGTGCCGATTGATCACGCAATTGGGCTTCTTCTGCCGCGGCGCGCACGACCTCGCTAAGCACAGTGGTGGTGTCATCGAGAACAACCACAGGGCTAGTGCTTTCTTCCTCCTCTGCCCAACCTCGAAAGAACTGCACGCGGCCGCGGGCTACGGCGGGTCCGTCCCCATGAGATTCAGCTATTGCCCGGCGCGGCACGGGCCCAGAAACGTAGGAGGCTTGGAAACGAATCAACGCCTCGGCATCAGACTTGAGGTAGCCCGCGCCGGGTTGGCCGGGCAAATGGTAGGCATCGGTCACGCCCAATACTTGACGGGATTCCGCCGAAGAGAAGGTTTTTAGCCCGATTCGGTAGGACAGGTGGGAATCCAGCCCCCGCAACCGGCCTTCTTCAAGTCTTTGAGAGGCTAAAAGCAGGTGCACGTGGAGACTGCGCCCCAAGCGGCCGACGGCAACGAAAAGTTCCGCAAAATCAGGGTGCTGGCCCAAAAGCTCCGAGAACTCGTCAACAACAATGACTAAGGCGGGCAGTGGCCCGTGCTCGCGTACTGCAGCGGCGGAAGCGTTGTACTCGCTGACGTTGGCGAAGTTTCCGGCGGTGCGCAACAACTCTTGGCGGCGGTTCATCTCGCCGGAGATGGCATCGTACATGCGCTCTACCAGCGTAGATTCCTCTTCCAAGTTAGTAATCACTGCAGAGGTATGCGGCAGGTGGTCACATCCTAAGAAAGTAGCGCCGCCTTTGAAATCCACCAGTACGAGGTTCAGCTCGTCCGGACTATGGGTAGCTGCAAGCGCGGTGACGAGGGTGCGTAGGAGCTCCGACTTAAATGAATGTGGGTTGTGGATACTATATAGCATTTCCATACACAGCAGCACGGCAGCACGGTACAGCAGCAGGTGGGGGTTAGGGGGCTTACTTTTAACCCTGCGCTAGAAAATAGGAAAATTTAAAAGGTTTTGTGTACCTAAGCTTCCATTTTTCATGTTTTTGTATAGAGGGCCGAAATCCAAGCCCCATAAGCCCCATAACCCCCACCAAAAAGCACGCAGTAAGGCTGATAGCACCGGAGCAATCTCGGACGGTACCTAGGCCGCGCCAACCCCTACATGTCCCGTACCTAACGGCGGCGACCTGTGCCGAAAAAGTGCTCTTTTTTTCTTGACGGCTGGCGGTTTGCCCCCTATACTTGTCACCAGTGTCGATTTTCCGTTATGCGAGGGAGTCGGCAGGGATAACCCCGAGAACAATGCTTAAAATGGGTAGCCCCGACGGCACGAGCATGCCGTTTCTCCGACGATAAAAGATACATCCGCGTAAGTCCTGGAACGGCAAGCCAGGCTGGGGACAGAGGTTGGGTAGGGAGTTAGCGCTCCCGTAAAGCGAAGCTGCGCACGGTGCTCTCAGACCGCCCAGATATAAGCCGGGAACGCACCCCTCTCCGGATAGCGATTAATGCTGTCTGGAGTACGCTTTGTCTTCCTCTGTTACCGCTCCTGCGGTCAACCCCCGTCTTTCGTTTTATACCCTCGCTGACCTCACCGACATGGGTCTCGGCAGCGCTGACGTTCTGCGCGACAGGATTAAGCGTGGCGAGCTGGGAGCACATCTTATCGGCGGCACGTACCGAGTAAGCCGCGCCGATCTCGATGCTTACTTAGCGGCATGTCACCGCCCGGCGACTGTCGAGGATTTCGTCGATGCCATTGTAGGCGTTGCGCCTGCTTTAAGTGAGGAGCAACGTTGCCGCCTTACAACTGTTCTGTCTGGGGGTGCAGCGGCGTGACACATAAGAAAAGCGCCCCGGAGAGCGCCTCTCATAATCTGAACAACTCTGATTCTACTGCCTCGACTGTCATAAGTCCAGACATTGACCTTAATTCAGACCATCTAGCTGAGCTTCATGCCTCTGCTATTAGCGATGAAACAATCGCTGCAACTGGTGTCTATACTGCCTCCACCCGTGACGAGCTGCCTGAGCCGTTGCGCTGGATTGCAGATAGAAACGACACCCTTCCGGCTTTGGTCTATCCAATGGTTGAGGCCGGGCGCGGTGTGACGTGGCAAGTAAAGCCACAACCTGGTTCTTTGGTGGACGAGGAGGGGCGACCCCGTAAATACATCTGCCCGAAGAAAGAAGGGTCGAATATCTCGCCGTCGTTTATCGAGCGGCGACCGATTACGAGTGCCACACGTCGCGTGCTGGTGGTCGAGGGTACGAAGCAGGCTCTTGCTGCGATGACCTGGACTGATGACACGACTGCTGTGTACTGCATCCCTGGTATTCAGACATGGATGGGTGGCGAGGACGGGCCTAACCCTGCTTTTGCCCGTCTTAAAGGGCAGTCTGTCTACATCATCCCTGATGCTGATGCTGGCTCTAACCGTGCTGTCTACGACGGTGCGCAAGGCCTTGGTGAACACTGTAAGGCGTGGGGTGCATGCCCTGTCCGTTTCGTGCGTATGCCAGGCCACGGGTCGCAAGGGTTAGATGATGTCCTTGCCACTGTGGACGATGGCGAGCGCTCTGAGATGCTTGAGCTGTGGATTCGCCGGGCGCAGGCTAAGCCTGCCAGCAAGATGCCGAAGCGTGCTAGCAAGAAGCAGCGCAGCAACACTGACGAGACTCGCAACGACTCGCGTCCGAAGCTTCATACCGACTTGCCGCCTGAAACGCTATGGGATCGAGCTTGGGAGGCAATTGAGAGTAAACATGCAGGTGTGACACTGTTTCGCCAGGATTCTCGTCCTGTAATGATTTCTCGGCGTGATGGCCAGGCTGTCCTGGTGCCGGTAGACCGTGCAACGGGGCGGCGTCTGGCTGCTGCTGCTTTCGATTTGGTGCGTGAAACTGATGATTCCACCACTGTCGTGGCACCGATGGACAAAGATATCGACGTGATTTTCTCACCTGGCTATACCGATAGTCTGCCGCCGCTGCACAGCGTGACGCGGTCGCCGCTGGTTACAGAGACTGGCGAAATTATCACGCGCTCGGGTTACCACAAGGGCACGGGTGTCTATGTAGACCTCGACGATTCCCTTATCGGCATCTCTGTACCAGATAAACCAAGTGATCAGGACGTGGAGAATGCAAAGGTGCTGCTTGAGGATGTTCTCTACGATTTTCCGTGGGTAACTCCTGCTGATCGCACCCGTGCTCTCGGTGCTCTGCTAACACCTCTGGCGCGCCCGATGCTTACTACAGCACCTATGCACGTGATTTCTGCCGTGCGCCGATCCTCTGGAAAAGGTCTGCTCACAGATGTTTTCCATCTGATCGCAACAGGCGAGACTGCTGCGGTGCAGGACTTGCCTGGTACTGAGACAGAGATGCGGAAGGTAATTGCGTCGAAGCTTTTTGCTGGTGCTGCAACACTTTTCCTCGACGAATGTAGCGTCGGTGTGGATAGTAAAGCTCTATCTGCCCTGCTGACAGCCGAGTCTTATACCGACCGCATCCTTGGTGAGTCGCGCATGATTTCGGTACAAAACAACCTGTGCGTGTACGCAGCTGGAAATAATATCGCTGTTGACGGCGACCTGGCCCGCCGTGTCGTTCCTATTCTTCTCGACCCGAAGTGCTCCAGGCCTGAATCTCGCAGCGGTTTCCGGCATCCTCACCTGCGCCGATATGTGCGTGCTCACCGGCGTGAACTGCTGGCAGCGGCACTGACACTAATCCGTGCATGGGCTGTGGCTGGCAGGCCATCACCTAATGTGGCCGGGCCGTTCGGCTCTTTCGAGGGCTGGTATCACGTGGTCGGTGGCACCTTGGAGCACGTCGGGTATGCCGATCTCACGACAGACTTGGAGGAGATCCGAGCACGGTATAACGCTTCTGAGCAGGAAAACGCTGAGCACCTAGCGTGGCTCTATGAAGCAATGGAGGGCGACGATTTCCGCGCCTTCGACGCGGGATGCAAGATCGCTGACTCCCGCGACTATGTCCCTCTGCCTGAGGGTCTGGTTTCTTTGGATGAGGTCTCAGCACGCCGCCTCGGGCGTGTCTACTCCCGTCTGCAAGGCGCGTGGATTGGCGGATATTGTCTTGAAAGCGCTGGTGTAAAGCACCACACGAAGCTTTTTCATGTGGTGTGCGAGGGTGACCAGGGCGGTGGTCCTGGTCCTGGTACCGATAACAGTGTGCCGCCAGAGCCTTCTACGCCTGCAACACCTGAGCCTTCGGATACAGATAGTGTTGACACGCTGGTATTCTACTTGGAGACCGGCAGTGCCGATGACCTGCATTTAACGGATGACCCTGGCTTTGTCCGGTTGGCTACTTACTCCATCAATGGTGCAGAACCTGTAGCTACAACTGATATTGCAGGTGAGCTGCTGCCTCTAATTGAGCGTGCAGGCGTGGTCGTAGGCCACAACATCGTCCAATACGACCTGGCTGCGCTACAGCGTCTTTATGGTCTCGATGTTGAGGCTCTGGTGAAGTCTAACCGTGTGCACGACACTCTCGTTATGGCGCGACTGGCTGCCGGTGGTGCTAAAAACTTGAAGTACACCCTCGATGCTGTCGCGTCGCGTTACGGCGTTGGTGGAAAGTTGCTCAAAGATGGGAAAACAGTACTTGACGCGCAGGCGGAGCAGTTTGGTGGCTTCGACAAGATACCCACCGATGACCCTGACTATGTCAAGTACGCGCTCCAGGACGTGCGGGCGAACACTGCCGTATACAGCAAGCTTCTGCCTGAGACCATCGACGCAGTGGGCGAGGAATATCTCCAGCGTGAGCACGAAAAGACGTACGCTCTATCCGTCGTGGAAGCGAAAGGTATCCGTGTAGACACCGGTAAGGTCGAGGCTTTTTTCGCGGAGGAAGAACAGACGAAAAGCAATATCCGACAGTGGCTAGTAGACACTGTCGGTATGCCCGACGAAGGTACGTCGCCATGGGCTTCGGTAGATGGCAAGCAGGCTATTGCAGACTACTTTGGCCGATTCGGTGCCGAAGTGCCGCGTACAAAGAAAGGTGGGATCTCGATTAGCGGTAAGGCGATGCAGGAGCTTGCTGAGCAACATGCAGGCACCCCCGAGGTAGTCGAGCTGGCGACCAGGATGCAAACACTGCTGCAAGCCTCGACGCCTGCTGCGACGATTAAAAAGTATCTGCACGGTGACCGTGTGTACCCGTCTATTAAGTCCAGTCAGAACACTGGACGCTTGAGCACCAAAGATCCAGGTATGACGGTTTTCGGTTCTCGTGATAAAAGGCTTATCCGTCAACGCGAGATGATCCTCTCGGATAGTGCTGACGAGGTTCTTATCAGCGTGGATTTGAGCCAGATTGATGCTAGGTGCATGGCTGCTGGCAGCGGTGACGAGCGCTACTCAGAGCTATTCGCGCTTGGTCGTGACGCACATACAGAGATGGCTGTCCGTGTATTTGGCGATAAGTCCCGCAGGTCTGAGGCTAAAGCTCTCGGCCATGCGGCAAACTACGGCATGGGGCCAAAGTCGTTTGCCGACCATGCTGGCATCTCTGTTGTTGAGGCTCGGTCTCAGCTTGACCGCCTGCATCGTGAGTTCCCAGAGCTGGAGTCCTTCAAAGAGTCTCTGCGTAAAAGCGCCGAGACTCGTGGCTGGGTTTCCACCGGCTTCGGTCGCCGTGTAGCTGTCGCACGAGATAGGGCTTATACCCAAGCACCGGCTGCATACGGTCAAGGCACGGCCCGAGACGTATTCCTGGAGGGCGTTCTCAATCTCCCGAGGGAAGTCCTGGAGATGGTACGCATTTTCGTCCATGACGAGATTATTCTCTCGGTGCCACGCGAGCGTGCTGAGGGGATTAAGGAGTGTGTGGTAGCCGCCTTTAAGGCTGTCGAGTTGCCTTCCTCTGGTGGGGTCTCTGTCCCTGTGCTCTCGGATTCAGCTGGCCCTGGCGACAACTGGTCTGAGTGTAAGTAGGCGGTCTGCATGAAGCTCTCTCGCGGGCCTCCTATAGGCACTTTTATCGTCACAGAGACGTTAACAACGTAGGCAACAGTACCCCCTGGAAGTCTTGAACCATCGGGTGCTTAACCCAAGTGCCCAATGGCACCGAAATACCGCAACCTAAAGAAAGGAGTTGGCCATGGAGCCACAATCACCGCAGCCGCCCCGGACACCTCGCGGCGGGGCTAAAGAACGCTACGAAGCCGAGGAATCCGCAAAGGGTCTTATCGCAGGTTTAGTCGGCCTCGACTGCGCTGACATCATCCGTCGTTCTAATCGCGTCCAGGAGATTCTCGAGGATCTTGCCCAACACGCTCCCGCAGAGGGCGTGTCCCTGGAGCAGCTTCAGGAGGAGAGGAAGAAGGTCGATACCGAAATAGACCAGCTGTCACGGGAGCTTGACGAACGCGACAGGAAAATGCGGGTCAAGACCACCGGCAATCCTCCGGGCCAGCCCCAGGGCCAGACCGAGCGCAAGCCCCGTAACGTCCCGGTTAAAGACCCGCGATTTGCCCCTCTTTTCCAGAATGAACCAGAAGAAAACGACACAGATAAAGGATGGGAACCAGAACTATGATTACGAAGTCTCAGACCGCCTCTGCGATAAAAAAGTTTGAAGCTCGCCTGGAGAAGCAGAAGCGAGAGGAAGCCGAATTGGCTGCGGAGTTCGAGGAAATTGAGCGTAGGTTAGGCAAAGTTCTCGCCGCCTGCGTTTATGAACCGTCGAGCAAATGGGCCGCATTTCTCGACCGTTCTGTCCGGGAACTGCTCGTGGAATGCGGCGCACAGGTGGCCTCTTCCCGCGAAGCGTCCGAGGAGGACGAGGGCGCTCATCGAGGGGAGGACGAAGGAGCTGATAAAGGCTCCGAAGTCGATTCCGAAGGCTCTGCCGAGCCGGAGGAGACGGAGGACGAAGAAGCCGATGAAGGCTCCGATGACTCTACAGAGTCGGAGGAGTCGGAGGGTTCTGAGGACTCCCACGGCGGGGAATACGAAGAGGCGGAGGAAGCCTCTGAGGTCGATTCCGAAGGCTCCACAGAGCCGGAGGAATCCCCCGCAGGCCCGGAGCAAACTGACCATTACGGTCAGTGAGCGTAGGGCCAGAGGGTCGAGGGAGAGTATCTCCCTCGCCAGCGCCACGAGGCACCGGAGGTGCCCGAGTGGCTTGCTGGCCGCCTGTTAGGGAGGGCCGTCTTTGACGGTGGCGAGTACGCCTGAAGATGCGCAGCAGATTCAGGGGGCCGACACCGGAGAAGCGTGACCCTCACTAACAGACTGTGGCCCTGGCTGCGTCAGCAGTCGGGGCCACCCTGCCACAGTAAGTATGGAATTTAGGAGGTGGATATGCGAGACAAGTTCTCGACATATTCGCGGACAACCGTGCGCCTCGACAAGGATTTAGACCGATTTGTCGAGGAGGTCGCACGGGTCGCAGGTGTGCAGAAGGCCGTCGTGTTCCGGGAAGCTCTCTATGTCCTCGCAGAGGAGGAGAGCGTGCTAACGCAAAAGCGTTTAGCCCCGGATACTCTGCGCCGGTGGGACGAGATGAACGAGCAGCTGCGTCGGATTGGCATCAATCTAAACCAGCTGGCTCGGCGGGCGAATATCGACGGGACTGAACCGGTGTCTGAGAAGGTAGAAGATATCGCTAAGAAAGTCGATTCCCTTCGCAAGGAGGTGAAAGACTTTGTCCACAATCAAGATTAGCTACAGCCAGAACCTCCGCGCGGCGACGGTGTATGCCGTCTACGGAACGGCAGACAATGCCCGCAAGGGCCGGGTGCGAGCTGATGCTTTATGCACGGTTCAACCCAACGCTGAAACGTTTTCGCCGTCGGCGACATCTGGCCGCTGGTCTGGAGTGGATTTCATGGAGGCCAGTGTGGACGAGATGGAGCGTTATGCTCCAGCGGGGCGCACTGACCAAGCCATTATTTATATCCAATCGTGGGCGAAAGATGAGCTGAATAAGGATGACCCGGCTGATGTAGCTCGGGCTAATGCCGCCGGTTCAGAGCTGGCGATGCGGCTGGCTAAAGGTACGGGAGTTCCGTTTACCGTTGCCACGCACACCGACAGTAAAAGCGGCTGCGTCCATAACCATATCGTCTTTGCCAATCACGACCCGCAGACGAAGAAGGCTGCGCCGAGGGATATGCGTAACTGGTTTAAGTTGCGCAACGTCAACGACGAGTTGATGCGCGAGTTGGGGATGCGCGTCCTGGGCAAGCCGGGAGGCTTGCCCAGGGGCAGCAGGCCGAAAAAGCTGAAAGGCAGCAAGCCGATAAAGCCGGAAATATCGCTACTTCCTGCCGAGCGCAGGGCACGCAAAGAGGGCAAGCCTATAGATTCGACGGGCCTGGGTGTGGGTGAATTAACAGCTATCACCTGGGCTGATTTCGCTCGCAAGCGCATAGATGAACTGTGCGCTGATGAACGAGTAGCCGATGCTGAGGACCCGCTGGAGAAAGCGCTAGAGGTCGCGGGTGACTACAACCTGTCCCTGAAAGTGCAGCCTAACTCAAAGACCGAGGGCGAGTCGTTAACCGTGGCCCTGGTCGACGATGACGGAGAGGAGGCCTATTTTACGAACACCACGAAGGCCGGGCGTACCCGAAAGCGCAAGGCAGCTAAAGCCGGCTCGAAATTAGGCCGCAGCTACTCGCTGAAGGGTATCTCCGAGCGCGTTAACGAGGCTCAGGCAGCTCTCGTTGCGCGACAGGAGGTGGAACTTCAAGCCGATGCAATTGACGATGATCTGGAGGCGAAATACGGCTCCAGCCTTCTCGATGACGAGGAGGAAGAAGATAACTACTACTCCCAGGAGGGATTTAATTATGGTCTCAGTGACCGAGATGACACAGATAGCCCAGGCAGCAGCGAAGGGCAAGATGGAAAACGTCTTGAAGGTTTTCCATCCACGCCTGAACAAAGTGGAGAAGGCTATCAAGACGGTGCAGGAGAAACTGAAGAACCTGCCGGAGAACGCGGGGGAGATTATCAACAGTCTGCCCAGCGACTTCTCGACGCGATTAACGAAAGTGGAGACCGAATTAGGAAGCGTAAGGAGCAAACTCGCCGAGAACAAGAACTACGTGAGCAGCAGTCACTTTCAGCTAGCGATGATGGAAGTGCAACAGATGATCACCGGCCTGATAAGGAATATCGAGGCACTACCCAGCGGCATGGACGGGGTCAAGGGGACTCTACTCGAGCTAAATCAGCAGATGTCGCAGCTCGTAAAGCTGCAACGGGAGGTAATCAGGGCAGCACAAAGCCCCATCCAGCTCGACCGGGCTTCCAGCCAAGCAGTAGCCCAGAGCCTCAACGCTCAGATGACGACGTCCCTGACTACTGACCTGGAGCCACTGGTAGCAGTAGCGGTCTCTGAGGCAATGTCGAAAGAGTCCGAAAGCCTGCACAAGGCAGCAAAAGAGTCCGATAAGGCTCGCAGTGCCCTGCTCCAGGAGAAGGAGTCCAACGAAAAGCTGCTGGAGGAGATACGCGCAGAGCGCAAGCAGTATAACGAGGATATGGCAAAGTCGAGCACGCACTTCATTAAGGCCTGCCTGTCTGCTTCATGGATTGCAGCCAGCGTTCTCTTCGTCGCTATCGCACTCGTTGCTGTCGGAGCCTTAGGCAAGGGATTGCTAGAAATGTTCGGCATACCTGACGGCATAGGTGCTCTGTGGAGTCACGTCCAGGAGGCTAACGGCATTGGCTCAACACTGGGATGGTTGGCGCTAACTCTTATCGTTTTAGGCGTTCTTATAGCGCTTATGACTCGGATGCTGTCGCAGGCTGTGCCAGGTATTGCTCATTTGGTCGAGGAATACCGTCGCAACCACCCGAGGAAAGAAACGAACCACTAACTCGAACACATGCACTGTAAAAAGCTAAAAGACTCCCACACACAGCGTAGCGGTTAACCGCTACGCTTCTTTTATGCTCTCTCTGGTGCTGTTCCGACCGGCTTTCGATCGTCCGAAAGGTCACGTCGGTGCCAAAGAACGACTTCAGCCCTCAGGGACGGCTGTCGGGCAATTGAGGGAGATCCCCGCGTCGTTGAGCGCTGCCCGCCCGGCGGGAGTGAGACGCACGGCCCGGGTACGACCCCTGCGGGAAAGCCATTCCTTATCCAGCAGAGTCTTGCAGATTCCCGTGCCGAGAGGGCCGGCGAGGTGGAAGCGGCGTTCGGTGGAGTCCATGCACGACCTGCCCGTGTCGAGCATCTTCGGGGGCACACCCCACTGTATGAACAAGCGATGACCTTGATTAGTGACCTGACAGTGCGAGTCGATGAACTCGTGCTCTTCCAGTTGTTCAGCCAGGCGCACCCCGAGCTTACCGGCGAGGTGCTGATAACAGGTGCGGCCTTCACGTAGGTTCGCATTCGCCCGTGACGCGCTGAGGCTGTGAGGAGTGGGCAGGGGCGAGCGGGCGACCACGCCAAGGCTCTCGACCACTCGTGCGATGTCTTCCCCGGCCAGGCGAATGTAGCGGTGCCGGCCCTGCCGAATGTCGTGGACGAGACCGTGGGTGACGAGCACGTCAACATGCTCGCTCGCCGTCGACCGGGCCAGGCCCGCGTACCTGCCCAGTTCACCAACCGTCCAGGCCCGCCCGTCCATGAGCGCAGCACACATGGCCGCCCGCGACGAGTCAGCCAGAGCCGACGCGACTGTCGAGATATCCGGGACCGCTTCAGGAAACACGCGCGCAACCATGCCTCCAGTATGCACCCGGAACTGTTCGGTGACGACCGAACAATCGCAGGCATAGTCTGAACTCACCAGATTCATTGCATCAGGAGACGAAGGGAGCGATCGCGATGAACGGGGACCGCCAACGGCTACGCGGGCACTACGATGAGGACTTCTACTGGGAACGCGTTGACCGCAACCTGGGTTGGCTCGGCGACACCACCGAGGAACAGCGTGAACGCCAAGCACGGTTGCGCGATGCCATGATCGGCATCGTCGGCACCGGGGGCATCGGCGGTGCCGCAGCCGCCCGCCTGGTGCGCATGGGCGCACTCAACCTGAAACTGGCCGATCCCGACCACTTCGACCTGACTAACGTGCAACGCCAGTACGGCGCCGGGCGAGACACGATCGGCCGCAACAAGGCCGAAGTCGTCGCCCAGCAACTCCTCGCGCTCACCGGGGGAGAGACGGCCAGGGAGATCCGGGACATGCACTTCGCCGCGTCCTGGCGCCTGTTCGATCTGGTGCTGCCGACACTGCTGGACCGGTCTTACCGGACCTGGGATCAAGACCTGAGCAAGCGCACCTACTTCGGCCACCCGCCCGCCGAGGCTTCGCTGGAGTCTCGCGTATGACCGCGCATCGGCTCACGGCGCTGGTCGCGACCCTCCTCGGTTTCTTCATCGTCATGCTCGATACGACCATCGTCAATGTCGCCCTCGCCGAGATCGGCACTGACCTCGACACGACGGTGGGCTCACTGCAGTGGGTCGTCGACGCTTACACCCTCGTGTTCGCCGCGTTCCTTCTCACAGCTGGGGCCGCATGCGACCGTCTCGGGGCCCGCAGGGTCTACCTCGCTGGCCTGGTGGTCTTTGCTGTGCTCTCGGCCGTGTGCGCCCTCGCTCCCACAGGCGGGTTCCTCGTCGCTGGTCGCGCCGTCCAGGGCGTGGGCGCGGCAGCGATCGTGCCGGGCTCTCTGGCATTGCTGTCGGCTGTGTACGACGATCCGAAGGAACGAGCACGCGCCATCGGGCTGTGGGGCGGCGCAGGAGGTGTTGCCGCCGCGATCGGACCGGTCCTGGGCGGAGCGCTGGTGTCGACGATCGGGTGGCGGGCGGTGTTCTGGGTCAACCTCCCCATCGTCGCTATCGGCTGTCTGCTCACCTTGTGGGCAATTCCCGCGCTCACGGGCAGTCGCGCGAGACGGGTGGACCTACCCGGACAGGTGCTCTCCGTGCTCACGCTGGTGGCAGTAACCTATGCAGTCATCACCGCAGGCGAACACGGATGGTCGCCCTGGCAGGTAGCCGTGCTGATCGCCGGGGGCGTCTTCCTCGCCCTGTTCATCATCGCAGAGCGACGACACCCGGACCCGATGCTGCCGATGGCCTTGTTCACTCGTGCCCGGTTCTCCGTGGCCGCAATGGTAGGGCTCGCGCTCAACATCAGCTTCTTCGGACAACTCTTCGTGCTCTCCCTCTTCTTCCAGCAGTACCTGGGATACGAGCCGTGGCTGGCAGGCCTCGCGCTGGCACCACAGGCGTGCAGCGCCGTGGTCGCGTCACCGCTGGGCGGCCGTGCCGTCGCCCAGTGGGGCGCGTTCCCCACCATGCTCACCGGCCTGGTAGTCGGCACGATCGGCTTCAGCAGCCTCGTGCTGCTCACCGCAGAAACCCCTTACGTGGTGGTCGCGGTGTTGACCTTCACGGCTGGATTCGGGATGGCCTTCGCGATGCCGGCCGCGACCTCGGCCGCAGTGGCCTCGGCCCCGCCGGAACATGCCGGCATCGCAGGAGGAGTCATCAATGCCGCCCGCCAGACCGGCAGCGTCGTCGGCGTCGCAGTCCTCGGCGGAATGGTCGCCAGTGGAGCGTTCCTCACAGGCTTCCACACAGCCGTCGCGGTCGCCGGTGGAGTCTTCGGTGCCGCAGCGCTCGTAGTTGCTGCCACCATCATCAGTCACCTACAGGAGCCAGTTACACCTGAAGTTTAGAATCATTGTGTGATGAAGCACCATCGGAGGAGGTCGAAGAAGCCGCCAGTCGAATGCGTACTGTGCTCCGAAACTGGTAAACGCGAATACGAGGGTGCTGTTGCAAAGTTGGGTGGAGAACCGCGAACACTCCTTTCTTCGTCGCCTGGCCAGCATTATGGCCCAGCCTGCTTAGATATTCTGGAAGACCCGGTTGACGATCACCGCGTCCGGGTTCGGTTGCCCGTAGGCAAACATCGTGCCTTGCCCTTTCCGCACTGAGTGCATCGCCTCCATCCCTTTCAACGTCCGATATGCAGATGTCCGGTTCTTAAACGCGCCTTTCGGCCCGAGGATCCGCTTCAGCCGACCATGGTCGCCTTCCAGGATGTTGTTGAGGTATTTCACCTGCCGGTGTTCCACTGTTGGCGGGCAGATTCCCTTTGACTTCAACTCGGCGATTGCCCTGGCTAGGAAGGGTGCTTTATCGGTGTTGATCACTCTGGGATACCCGGCTGACGCATTGGATCTGAGGGCCTTGGCCAGGAAACGCTTCGCTGCGGCCACGTTCTGCTTCGAAGAGAGGTAAAAGTCCAGGGTCTGGCCACCGGCGGTGATCGCCCGATAGAGGTAGCACACTACCTGCCGCCGACCCGGATATAGGTCTCATCCACCCGCCAGGAACTGGCCTGCCAGTCAGGTACCTGCCGGTACCACCGTGTTCGCTTGTCCAGCTCAGGGGCGTATTTCTGGACCCAGCGGTAGATCGTGGTGTGATCGACTGGCACGCCCCGCTGAAGTCATCATTTCCTCCAGATCGCGGTAGCTCACCCCGTAGCGGCAGTACCACCGCACTGCCCACAGAATGATGTCACGGGGGAAATGACGACCGGAGAAGATACCCATGGTTGTGACTACTTCACGTCGCTCTTCCTACTGCCCCAACTTTGCAACAGCACCCTCGTAGCCATGTTCAAGTCCGTCAATGTCCCCGCCCAACACCCTAGCTAGACGCACGAAAGAGCAGCTAGGACTACGTATTACTAGACATATGCTTTAGCGTATGGCGGAACACATGCTTTAGCGTATGGCGGAACATACGCTATAACATATGCCAGAACCGACGGGCGCGCTGATTTACCATCACGGCTGCGCCGCTTTAGGCGGTTTTCAACGCCTAGAACATTATGGGGTGAGGCTTTCTAGTTCCAGACTTGGAACACCTTCCCTGTTTCGACTCCTTCTACAGAGCGTATATATGCGTCGGCTACCGCTGTCGCAGGAACTTGTTTGAACCCAGGAAAAGCAGAATGAAACCCGGTAGCTTCTTTGAGCACCGTTGGGCTTACCGCATTAATCCTCTGTCCGCGTGGGAGTTCAGTGCTAGCTGCGGTGACAAACGATTCAACACCACCATTAGCCATAGACGCTGCAGCACTGCCGGCAATAGGATGCTGAGACAAAATTCCAGTCGTAAGGGTAAACGATCCACCGTCGTTAAGATATGAAAGCCCTTCGGTAACCAAGCTAACTTGTCCTAATAGTTTTCCAGTTGCTGCAGCCGAAAAATCCTCACGGGAAAGATCCGTAAGATGACTAAAGGGCGCAAACCCTGCGCAGACTACAATCGCGTCAAGCGGACCAGCCTCCGTGCTGTCAAGGGGTGAATGCGCCACTTCGACCGGGAGGTAGTTGTGACGCGTTGGACTCCGAAGGATGTTAAGGATGCTGCTGTTGAGCGCGTGGTGGCAGGCGAGGCAGTTAGCCTGGTCGCGCGTGATGTGGGTGTAGCCTG